>JAUQWQ010000024.1 GCA_030835085.1 Ignavibacteria bacterium | reverse complement strand
CATGATGGTATCAATCCCGCAGCCAATGCAGCAGCTATCAGGCTTATAGTATTTATCGAGACTTTTTCAGGTACTATCAATAATGAAACATATCCGATCGGGAATTTCAGTGGATGTTCGATAAACCAGGGTTTCAGTATGAAAAACATTATAAATAAACCTATGATCGTCCCGCTTATCGCATAGAACATCGCCTGGAAGATATAAGAATGAATGATAATATTCTCCTTTATCCCAATGGCTCTCAATATCCCGATCTGTCTTCTTTTGCTTATGGTGTTCACATATATTATGATAAAAATGGTGACACTTGCCACAAAAAGTCCGATCACGGCGATCAATAAAGCGATCATATCAAAACTTTTAGTTATGTTTTTTACCATGGCAGCATAGACTGTCCATGGTTTGATCTCTTCTTTAATACCCAGTTCCAGGAACTTTTTTATGTAAATTTCTTCATTTCCAGTTTCACCTGTCTTGATCAGGATAAGTGATGCCTTATCATTGAGACCAAGTACGGATTCCATCTCATTCTGGCTTATGTATGCAAGGTTATTTGACTGCTGGAAATTTACATCAAATACACCTTTTACCCGGTAACTCCGTTTAACGCCGTTATTGAATAGCACATCGACAGATTCACCGATCTTAACTCCACCAAGTGAAAGATGTTCAAGATCCCCGCCATAACCACCAGGTCTTTCTTTTCCAAGGATGATCTCATCAGTGTCCAGCTTGCTCAGGTATTCCCCATCGATCATGAAATTGTGTATTATGGTGACTGTTTTTTCATCATCGGGATTGATTGAACGGATAGCCCATGCCCCGCTTTTATCTTTATAGGAAAATGCGGCGCCAATTACATATTGTGAGGAGATGCCTGTTACACCGGGAACGCTATTTATCTTTTGTTCCAGTGAATGAATGTCGCTGATATATTTTTCATCTTTTTTTGGTTCAACTGCAATGTTTCCATAAAGAGTATTAATTACCTGATTGTTCACTGTGTTTCCCAATCCAAGAAAAATGGAGGCTGTAAATACTAAATTTACAAAGATCAGAGACATAATAAAGATTGTCAAAACAAGGGTTCCTTTATTGCCTTTAGTAATTGACTTATATGCAAGGAACAATGATAGATTCAGATCAGTTAACATGTAACACCTTGTATTGTTTAGTATATCGGTTGCTGGTCATGGTCATTGTTTCTTATTTTTCCTGCGGGAAAAATAAAAGACAAATATTCCAGCCGCAAGTATTATCACAATAACCGGTATTATTATTCCACTTTTATTTGTATCGCGCACGTTTAGGGAGAGTTCCTCTTTAACTGTGTGCTTTCCAAGATCATCTTCAAACTCGATAGTGGCAGTATATGGAATATCACCGCTTTGGGCTGCATTAAATGTAAATACGCCCGGTGCATCGTCATCTGGCTCTATTTTTCCTAAAAAGGCAGTTTTAGTTCCTTCAAATGGTATATTAAGGCTTACTTTTGCTGACCTCGCGTCCCCATTTCCTGAATTTTCAATGCGCAAGGTCATTGTAACAGGATCACCTTTTACAGG
>JAUQWQ010000197.1 GCA_030835085.1 Ignavibacteria bacterium | reverse complement strand
ATAGATGCTTTATCGAATAATTTTAATTCACTGCTCGGTAAAAAGGAGCGTAAGGCGCCGCTTATACTTTTCGCTGGTGAAAACATAAGTGAAGATTACCACGCAGAACTGCTTGGCGTTCTAAATGGCCGTGATTATTCTATTATAGTAATATCTAAATCAGGTACAACTACCGAGCCTGCAATTGCTTTCAGATTATTGAAAGCTCACATAGAAAGAAAATACGGCAAGCAGGAAGCTAAGACCCGTATAGCCGCTGTTACCGATAAAGCCAAAGGCGCTTTGAAAAAGCTGGCAGATGCAGAAGGGTATCAAACATTTGTAATACCCGATGATGTTGGCGGCAGGTTTTCTGTGCTGACTCCGGTTGGATTGCTGCCAATTGCTGCCGCAGGCTTTGATATTGATGCTTTACTTAATGGAGCAAGAACCATGCAGCAGATTACCAGTGATACAAAGAGCTTGGATGAAAATCCCGCTGACCTGTATGCAGCCGCGCGGAACGCTCTTTATAATAAAGGGAAAACGATTGAAATACTTGCAGGTTTTACGCCAAACCTGAATTATATTGTTGAGTGGTGGAAACAGCTTTACGGTGAATCAGAAGGCAAGGATGGAAAAGGGATCTTTCCCGCGGGCGTGAATTTTACCGCTGACCTTCACTCAATGGGGCAGTGGATGCAGGAAGGAACACGAAGTATTTTTGAAACTGTAATAAGTGTTAAGGAATCTAAATTCACACTGACTGTACCAGGCGATAGAGATAACCTTGATGAAATGAATTACATCGCAGGTAAACGTTTAAGTGAAGTGAATAAAATGGCTGAGCTTGGCACCATGCTTGCGCATGTCGAAGGCGGTGTGCCCAATATATCAATATCACTTACCAGGCTTGATGAAGAAAACCTGGGAGAGCTTATTTATTTCTTCGAAAAAGCATGTGCTTTAAGCGGATATGTGCTTGGTGTGAATCCGTTTGACCAGCCCGGAGTTGAAGCGTATAAAAAGAACATGTTTGCACTCCTTGGCAAACCCGGATTTGAAGATATGAAGCATGAGCTTGAAAGTAAACTTAAGCAGTCCTAAAACGAATGCCTTTTGGATACAGGGATGAGCGGGGTCTGACCAGGTGGAGGATGCCCTCTGCTTCGCAGGCAATAATTATAATACTAATTTTCGCGCTGCCGCCTCTTGCTGCAACTTTTCTGTTTGAGCATATCCCGCAATTCTTAAGGATACCTCTTGCAGTAGTCTGGTTCCTTGCAGCATTTGTTGTTTACATTTACATTATTTCCCACGGCAGGGGAAAAGAAAAAAGTACAATTACTTCTCCTCATGCACTTACAGGTGAATTCACAATTGATAATAACTGGATCTCTTTCCTTGCGTTTTACCCGCTGGTATCTTCAGTTGGCGCTGTAATTAATGGGTTCTATATTATTGCAGTAATGCTTGTGCTCACAGGTTTTATGATAATCGTTGTTGGCAGGTATTTCAGAAAAAAGATAAGAATCGATGAATCCGGGAATTTGTATGTTATCAGAAATGGGGAGGAAAGATTTATAGACTTTAACACCGTAAAAAGTGTTGAAGGAAGGCTGAATAGACTAAAAGCCGAAGCTATTTATAAACCTATAATAATCATACGTTTTAATAATAGTATAACAGAATCCAAACCCATCAGGCTGAAATTTTCTGTACTGCGCTCTGTTAAATACGGAACCTACTCACCCTCTCAGTTGATTCTATCATTTATAAAAGAAAAATGTATATCAAACGGTTTTGTAATTACGTATCTTAACCCGGAAGAAACCGATTTCAGAGCAGAGAAATTTTAATTTCAATTAATAATCATAATTTATTACACCATGAAAACAATACTGCTTTCATTCATCGTACTTTTTACATTTATGAATATTTCATACTCCCAGAAACACGATTGCTGTGAGGAAGAAACCACGGCATCCGAAAATAAAACCAAACCTGAGTGCTGCGAAGAACCCGGCACAACGGGTAGCGATATTACGGCTCCGAACATTATGGCGACCTTTGGTAATGATGAGGGCTTTAAGAATGAACATCCCCAGCCTATTGCGTTTACACTTACCGATGGCAAAGGAAAAATGATAACATACAAAACAAGCGATGGTGTTGATGCAGGCGGTTATGAAGTGAAGGCAGATAATCCGACAAACAATTGGGTATTTTTGTTCCATGAATGGTATGGCTTAAATGATTACATAAAGCGTGAAGCAGAGGAAGTCGCATCGACTTTGGGTAATGTAAACGTGCTGGCAATTGATCTATATGACGGCAAAGTCGCCACAAATAACGATGAAGCCGTAAAGTATGTGCAATCGGTTACCAATGACCGCGCGCTTGTAATAATAAACGGAGCGAAAGACTATGCAGGCAGTGATGCAGTGTTTGCAACTTACGGATGGTGTTTCGGTGGCTCATGGAGCAACCAGGCTGCAATTGAGCTTGGTGATAAATGCAAAGCATGTGTGATATATTACGGAATGCCTGAGCAGAATCTCGATAGGCTCGCAAAATTAAAAGCACCGGTTCTGGGAATTTTCGCGAAGCAGGATGCAAGGATTACTCCCGAAGTAGCCGGCAAATTTGAGGAGAACCTAAAGAGCCTTAACATCCCCGTAACAATTAATATTTATGATGCAGGGCATGGATTTGCGAATCCCAGTAACCCTAAGCACGATGTTACAGCAACAAAAGATGCTAAAGAAAAAACTTATGCGTTTTTGAAAGAGAAGATGAAGTAAAATAAGTTTGTCATGCTGAACCTGTTTCAACATCTGTTTCACTTCAGCCACGAACTTCACCAATTATACTAATTTATTTATAGACGATAAAGATAAAGATTTAAATACAAATTTTTATCTTATATCTTGTCATTGTCATTTTATTTTTTGGATTTATCTGCTTTAGAATTTGCTTCTTTAAACTTTGCATCATATTCTTGAATTCTATCCATTTTAGAAGTTACTTCATTAATCCTTTCATCATATTTCTTGATTTTATCCAACTTAGAAGATAATTCATCAATTTTCGCATCATAATTTTTAAATTTAGCTAAAGTATTATCATCTTCATTTTTAGAAGGAAGACCTAAGCTAAGTTTTTGTTGCTGTTTCAGGATATCATCCAATATGCCATTTGGAAAACCCCAGTTTAGCTTTTGCTGCTGTTTAATTAAATTTTCGAATGCACTGCTATCGGGTAAACCTAAGTTAAGTTTTTGTTGTTGTTTCAAAGCATCATCCAATATGTCATTTGGAAATCCCCAGTTTAGCTTTTGTTGTTGTTTAAATAAATTTTCGAATGCAATGCTACCAGGTAATCCTAAATTAAGTTTTTGCTGTTCTTTGAGAATATTCTCTAATAAACTATTAGAAAATCCTAAGTTAAGTTCGTGCTTTAATCTATTATTGTATGCTTTTATGTTTCTTTCGTCATCTTCTCTAACCTTTTTAACTTCCTGTATGGCTTTAGCTTCAATTTTTTGCTTTAAATATTTATTTGAATATTCCATAAACGGATCCGACTGATACATATAGAAGTCAACTTTTGCATCCAATTTTATTTCATTAATTAACTCTGGTCTTGGGCTTAATGTCTTGCCATTGAATTTGTACCACCAGTCTTCTTTACGGTCATCGGTTATAAATAATATTGGCTTCTCTTCTTCTTTAGCTTTATTAATTATTTCAAACCAAATTATTACATCGCCGAACGTATTATCTGCACTTTGTTCTTTGAAATCTTTATAACCTGGTGGAATTTTTTTTATACATCTTTCTTTGGCAATTTTCATCAATTTGTCAAGTTCTGCTTTTTCATACGGTATGCCAACCCGATTTTCAAAGATGTTAGTTATTTCATCTCTAATATCATCTACATCGGTAAATTTTGGATGAGTTTTCTGTTTTTTTGCTATATCATTTAATATCTTAGTATTGGTTTTTTTGATTTGTTGTAGATATTCATTTACTCTTATTGTAGAATGTTTTAAATAAGAGTTTAAATCATTTTCAGTATTATTTAAATTATTTTCTAAAATACTAGTGATTTTTCTGTAGGCATTTTCTTGGTCAAATATTACATCAAGTCGCCTATTTTGAAATTCAAATGCAGCCTGGTAAGGTATCCATATCCTATTTTTTATTTTTTTTAGTAATTGTAAATAATTTTTTGATGTCTCGGGTGAATAACGATATAGATTTAATAGTACATTTGCGTCAAATACAAATATACAATCATCCCACAATTTTTTAAATTCATCTTTAGTAGGGACATAGTATCCTGGAAATGTTTTTTTCATGATATTGTTATTATGGTTTATTACTTTTAATTTTCAATAATCCACCAATTCCCTCAACTGCTGCTTAAATCTTTCTTTCGGGAAGAAGTTCTGCTCAAGCTCTAATGCAAATGGTACGGGTGTATCAAGCGAGCCGCTACGCATTACGGGCGCATCGAGATATTCGAATAGATTCTGGCCTATCCACGCGGCAATTTCGCCACCTATACCGCCAAACAATGTATCTTCATGCAGAATGATAACCTTACCGGTTTTTTTAATACTCTCGGTGATAGTATCATAATCCAATGGTAAAAGAGTGCGAAGATCAATTATATCAGCCGAAATATCTTTCATATTCTCCAGGGCATTTAATGCCCAGTAAACACCCATTCCGTAAGTTATAATAGTAACATCATCACCTTCGGTTTCGTATCTTGCTTTACCAATGGGCAGAGTGTAATAACCATCCGGCACATCTTCGCTAACGCTGCGGTACAAAGCCTTATGTTCAAAGTACAGCACGGGATTAGGGTCATCAATTGCGCTAATCAACAGACCCTTTGCGTCATACGGAGTTGCGGGGTAAACTACTTTTAAACCGGGTACATGGGTGAACCACGCTTCATTGCTTTGCGAATGGAATGGTCCCGCGCCTACGCCGCCGCCTGTCGGCATTCTGATTACAACATCGGCATTTTGTCCCCAGCGGTAATTAATTTTAGCAAGATTATTCACTATCTGGTTAAACCCGCAGGTCACAAAATCCGCGAATTGCATTTCTACCATCGCTTTGTATCCCTTGATAGATAGACCAAGCGCCGTACCTACAATTGCTGATTCGCATAATGGAGTATTCCTTACACGCTCTTTGCCGAACTCCTTATAAAAATTCTCTGTGACCTTAAATACACCGCCATATTCACAAATATCCTGACCCATCAGCACAAGGTTCTCATGCTTTATCATCGCTTCCTTAAGGCCATCAGAAACTGCATCAACAAAACGTCTTTCCTTCGATTCTTCACCAGGCTCAATTATTACGGGCTCATAGGGAGCGTAAACATCACTCAATTCCAATTTGGTATCAGGTGTAACTTTCGGCTGGGCAAAAGCAGCATCAAGAGCTGCTTCAATATCATTTTTAAACCCGCCGCGTATATCCTGAATAGTCTCGTCATTTAACAAACCCAGCTCTTTTAAATACGCTTCATAATTTTTCACAGGATCCATTACTTCCCACTTCTCAAATAATTCCTTAGGCACATATTTAACCCCTGATGCTTCTTCATGTCCGCGCATACGGAATGTCATACACTCAATAAGCACCGGACGGGGTTTTTTCTTCATGCTGTTGCGCAGCGTTAATATCCTGTCATATACTTCAAGCAGGTTATTTCCGTCTATCTGGTATGATTCCATTCCGTACCCAATGGCTTTATCAACCAATGCTTTGCATTTGTACTGCTCGCTCACCGGAGTTGAAAGCCCATATGCATTATTTTCAATTATAAAGAGTACCGGCAGATCCCACACAGCGGCAACATTTAGCGATTCATGGAAGTCGCCTTCGCTTGTGCCGCCATCACCTGAAAAAACGGCGGTGGTTTTGAGTTCATGCTTTTTATTTTTCAGTCTGCTCATCAATTCTGCAAGGGCTATTCCATCGGCAATGCCAAGCTGGGGTCCTAAATGACTTATCATTCCCACAATATGATAATCATTGGTACCAAAGTGAAATGAACGCTCGCGTCCTTTTGAAAATCCGTTGTAACTGCCCTGAAGCTGCATGAAGAGCTTATCCAGCGGAATTCCGCGCGATGTAAATACTCCAAGGTTACGGTGCATAGGCAGTATATATTCATCAGGCTGCATAGCCATTGTTAAACCTACCGATATCGCTTCCTGGCCTATGCCCGAGAACCATTTGCTTATCTTGCCCAACCTCAGGTTAAGCAGCATCTTTTCTTCGATCATCCGCGGCAATAGAATTGCCTTATAAAGCTCAAGCAGGGTTTCATCGGTATATTTCTTGCGGTTGAATTCCATTGCTGAGTTAAAAACTTCTGTTTGGTTTAGTTTCAGTCCGTTTTGTTTATGCATATAAAAAAATAAAGTGGTATAGAAAAATCAGGATTATAAAAAAAGGGAAGACATATTACGGCTTCCCTTTATGGAAATTTAAAATCTAACAATAGACTATGCAGCAGGGGGAGTGAATGACCTTGTTGCATACTCCTGGTCAAGCATCAGTAATCCTTCGCCTTTGCCGCCTATAAGCTCCATCTTGCCCAATGCCTTGCTCGCCAACGCTTCTTCTTCGACCTGTTCATCAACATACCATTTCAAAAAGCTGTTTACAGCGTGGTCATTTTCTTTAATCGCGTCATCCATCAGGTCGTTAATTGATTTTGTAACCTTCTTTTCATGTGCCAGCGCCTTTTCAAACACTTCAATGGGTGATTTGAACGTAACATCAGGCTGCGCTATCTGCTGAAGCTCTACTTTGCCGCCTTTATCCAGCACAAAGTGAAAAATTTTCATCGCATGAAAATGTTCTTCCTGTGCCTGAACGTGGAAATAGTTTGCGATACCATCCAGGTTCATTGCATGAAAATAGGCTGCCATTGATAGATATTCATATTCAGCAAAGAACTCATTGTTCATCTGCTTATTCAGTTCTGTCTGAAGCTTTCCTGATAACATAAGCTGCTCCTTAATTAATTGATTTTACAAAATTACTAATAATAAAAATGAGTTTAAATGATAAAATGTTTCAGAATAACCAATATTTTATTTAAAAACAGGTACTTACCTTAAATCATAAAGTCTTTAAAAATCACAATTACCTTCTAACTTTGAACTTACAGCCTCTGATCCGTTATCTACAGGATTACTTCGCCCTGTTCATTTTGGCAAACCTGCAGCTTGAAACCTGTTACCTATAACTGTTCAGCTCTTCATCTTATCTATCAGCCTTCTATCCTTCTTCGTGGGTCTGCCTACGCCTTTGAACTTGCTTTGGTATGATACAAACCGTTCGGTTTGGAGCTTATCAAGCTCTTCCTGCGGCGTGATATCTATAGCATAGTTTTTTACTAATGGTGCCCCCACGCGTTTTTCGAGCATTTCTATTACTTTGAAAGCCCGTTTAACGTAACCCTGCTGAACAGTGATCACATCGCCCGGCTTAATATGACGCGATGGCTTAACACTTGCGCCGTCAATTTTAACTTTGCCGCCTTCACAGGCATCGGTAGCAATGCTGCGGGATTTAAAAACCCGGATGCACCATAAATATTTATCAATACGTACGTTCAAATATCAAATAGTAAATAACAAATAACAAATACTAAATAACAAATAACAGAACAGATTAACTGTAAATTATCAACGGTCAACTATAAACTGATCAGTTTTCCTAATTCAGTGCGCATTTCATCAAATCGTTTCAGTGCAGATTCGATGAACTCCTCATTTATCATTTCCTTCAATCTATCTTCACTCATCACATCAAACTGGTTGAGCTTAAATGTCTGCTCCAGCCCGTCCTGCTCAAGTTTTATCAAATATTTCTGATTCCACAAAAATACCGATATCCGGCATTTTGGATGGTGTATTTCTGCTATTGTTCTCATTTATTCTTTATAAAATGTTGACCACTCAAAATTATCATAATAATTTTCTAGTCTGAAACTCTTGGAATCTAGAATTTGTATGCGGTGTCTTTTTATCTCATCTTCTTTGTAATAATAGCTGATGTAACCCTTTAATATAACATTCAAATCATAATTCTTGGATTCATTAACTAAAATTTCTAAAGGTTCATAACCTGCAAAATACACTTTTACGATTATGGGTAAAAATCTTTGAGATACCTTCACTTTTGCATGACCACTATCATTAGTCTGCAAATATTTTCTAATAATATTATGATTTGTATCAGAAATATTTATCATTACTCCTGCTAATGGTTCTATTTCCCAATTATCAATAACACTTAAACTAATTGTAATATAATCCTTTGTAGGAATAGATTCTTGAGTAATTTTATATTCGGGTTTCTCCAGCGAAATTAACCTATCGTTAGGTAATTCCTGGAAATCCAGGATTAATTTATTTTTATAAAAATAATATTTACCGTATCCTATTAGACGTTCTGACCATAAATTTTCAGTTAGGTAAAAAGTGCTGTCATCGATGACTTCTAAGACACTTTTATATGTATCGCCATATTCATAAATATACCTTCCCGGCTCAATTTTCTGTGCAAATGAAAATTGATTGATGGATAATAATGTTAATAGTATTAATAAAACTCTCTGAATAAATTCGTGTAATTTGTGAAATTCGTGGTTAACTTCTAAAATACTTTAACTGCAGCTACATTAACTCCACAACCACTGCAAGTGCCGCAGTGATCAAAGTTATAATTCCCATTGCCGTTCCGGCTAAGATCTTTGTATGTCTTTCTGCAAAAGATAATATGTATATCGATTTTAAAATATTATTCGAAATTATCGCCTGCAGCGCAGCTCTGCCAAGTGTATCTAGCGGCAGCTCATATTTGCCCTGGAATATGTTCAGCAAGAATGGGTCAATATCTGTAAATCCCGTTATGAAAGAAAGTACGTCAAGTCCGGATGTGCCGAAATTTGTAATTGTGTAAGAAGTAATGATACTGAACAGAATAAACAACCCCGCAAACAGCAGTGAAACTTTAAGCTCCAGCGGATTGGTGTTGGGCGGCTGTACAAGTTCTTTCTGACCCGGTTTATTCCTGAAATACAAAAAGAGTCCGGCAGATGCAGTTGCGATAATTAAAATTGCCGAATACGGCAGCATCATAAGCGCAAGCTCTCTGTTGAAAATGAACATGAGTATCAGTACGCGCATGTACATCATTGCATTAGCAAGTATTATGGCTGAAGCGTAAATACTAGTGCCTCCGCCTGTTTCCCTGCTTCGTTTTGAAATTATTACTGTAGTTGCTGTTGAGCTGTACATTCCACCAAGCAGCCCGGTAATAATTACCCCCGACTTCCTGAAAAAATATGTCTGCAAAAGGTAGCTTATGTATGATATGGCGGAAACAATAACTACTGTCAGCCATATTTCATATGGCGAGAGGCTTATAAAAGGTATTGTTACATCTCTTGGCAATATAGGCAGTATGACCCCTGCAACTATCAGGAATTTTGCCAGGGTTGTGAATTCTTCAATTTCTATTTTTTCAGATATCCGTTTAAAAAGAGTTTTCTTCTCAACCAGTATCAGCACAGAAACGACAATCAACACCGTAAGCCATTTGGGCTGTGTGATTATAAGAGGACCGAGTGAATATGTTATGAAGGCAACAAAAATTGAGGTGAGACCCCATGATTTTGTATCCCGGATCTTTGAAAAATAAAAAATTCCCAGAAGTACTGCCAGTATAACTGCGCCTGTTATGAAAAGGTAAAGATTCTGCGGGGATATGGTGTATAAAATGAAGCCAAGAGAACCTATGAACGCGAAAGTTCTATCGGTCCCAAAGGATGGAGAGTCAGCTTCTTCACTGTCTTCTTTTTCTTCATCACGCCTTTTGCGCTGTTCAAACCCGATCAGGAATGATAGCGCGATTGTGATAATGAAATCAATAAACAGCTCCGGAATTTGCGTTAAAATTTGCATTTCAGTTAATTAAACATAGCTTTTAGACTCTAAGTTTTCAAGGGTATTTGGTTAAACATATTGTTAGCATTGGTTATATTCCTCTTTTTCTCTTTTAACCTTTAACTAATCTCACTAAATTTGTAAAAATCTTAGACCTGACAGGTTTTTAAAACCTGTCAGGTCTGATTACTAAATAATTATGGAACTCTCAGGCAATATTGTTGATGTTTTAAACCGGAAAATTTTTCCGGGAAAGATCACTTTCGAAAATGATATAATTACCGGAATTGATCGCAGTGGTGAAGATATAGATCCATTACTTGCGCACAAGATGACAGGACCATTCATAATGCCCGGATTTATTGACGCGCACGTTCACGTGGAAAGCTCAATGCTCATTCCGTCGGAATTTGCACGGCTAGCCGTGCTGCATGGTACGGTGGCGACGGTATCGGATCCGCATGAAATTGGTAATGTACTTGGACTCGACGGTGTTAGATATATGATAAATAACGGCAAAAAAGTGCCGTTTAAATTCTATTTCGGCGCGCCTTCCTGCGTACCCGCTACAACATTTGAAACAGCCGGTGCTGTCATAACTGCCGATGATATCAAGAAGCTCTTCGAGGAAGACGGATTAAAGTACCTGAGTGAAATGATGAACTATCCCGGCGTGCTGCACCGTGACCCGCTGGTGATGGATAAAATTAATATTGCTCATAATTTGGGCCGACCCGTTGACGGGCATGCCCCCGGACTAAAAGGCGAAGATGCGAAAAAATATATAGAAGCAGGAATATCAACCGACCATGAGTGTTTTTCTCTTGATGAAGCGTTAAGTAAAATCGGGTACGGAATGAAGATCCTCATTCGCGAAGGCTCCGCCGCTA
Source organism: Ignavibacteria bacterium (assembly GCA_030835085.1). Taxonomy (GTDB): domain Bacteria; phylum Bacteroidota; class Ignavibacteria; order Tepidaquicellales; family OLB5; genus OLB5. Next base: position 10,241 of record JAUQWQ010000197.1, on the reverse strand, counting down.
AGAATTATGAAGCTCTGCACCCGCTGCTTAAAAGCCACCCGCAAATGGTTATGTTCTGCAGTGATGATAAGCATCCCAATGACCTTGTTGTAAGCCAGATAGATGACCACGTAAGGCGTTCAGTAAAATACGGGTATGACCTGTTTGATATATTGACGGCTGCTTGTGTGAATCCCGTAATGCACTATAAGCTTGAAGTGGGTTTGCTGCAGCAGGATAACGCCGCTGACATGATAGTTGTAAATAATTTAAGTGATTTTAAGGTTCAGCAAACATATATCAACGGGCAGTTGGTTGCCGATGCAGGTAAGTCGTTAATTGAACGCATACCATCGGAAATTGTTAATAATTTTAATACACAAAGGAAGAAACCCGGGGATTTTATTGTTGAAGCCGATACTGACGGCGCGCCGGTTATCAGGGTGATTAAGGCGCTTGAGGGTCAGTTGATAACCGAAGAATTACATGAACCTGCAAAGCTTTACGATGCGAATCTCATTTCAAACACGGATAATGATGTACTGAAAATGGCAGTGGTCTGCAGGTATAACAATGAAAAACCGGCTATCGGATTTATCCGTAATTTCGGGTTACAGCGCGGAGCTATTGCATCGTGCGTTGGGCATGATTCGCATAACATCATTGCCGTAGGCGTAAATGATGAAGATATCTGCAATGCTGTAAATGGCATAATAGATTACAAGGGCGGTATATCTGCCGCTTTTGATAACAATGTTGAAGTACTGCCATTGCCTGTTGCGGGAATTATGACAAATGAAGACGGTTACGCGATTGCCGAGAAATATACAAAGCTTGATGCAATGGCAAAGGAGCTTGGCACAACTCTGCATGCGCCGTTTATGACATTATCATTCATGGCGCTGTTAGTTATACCGCAGCTAAAGCTGAGTAATAAGGGTCTGTTTGACGGCAAGAAATTTGAGTTTGTTGATCTGTTTGTATAGTCTGTTTCGCGCAAAGACGCAGTTTTATAGTTTTTTGATTTAGAATAATAGGAATTTGTGTCTGTTAATAATTAGATTTTGATTTGCCCCGCTCTTCAGAGCCGGAAATGAAAATACCCCCTCTTGATCTCCCACATGCAGGGCAGTCCTTCGGCCTAACAGGGGGAGAAGAGAACACAACGGAGTTGTGTTCGAAGTAGGGGTAATGCACTGCCAATGAAAACATTCACTTTAAATAACACAACATACACCATCAGGCTTTTTGATGAGTCACGCGATTCAGTTGAAGAACTGACTGACCTGCTTCACCGCGCTTATAAACGCTTAGCTGATATGGGGCTGAATTTTATCGCAACATTTCAGAGTGTTGAGTATACCCGCAATTATTTGAAAAAAGGTGAGTGCTACGTACTTGAATCAGACGGCAAGCTTAAAGGAACTGTGTTTTATTATACAACAATATGGGATGATGCGCCTGATATATTCAAACAAGCTGATTCCGTTTTGATAGGCAAGTTTGCTGTTGAGCCTGAATTGCAGAAGCTCGGGCTTGGTTCCATGTTAATGGATTTTGTTGAATCACTTGCCCGCGAAAGAAAGAAAAACCGCGTTGTGCTTGATACATCTGAGAAAGCTTTGCACCTCATTGAATATTACAGCAAGCGAGGATATGAATACAAACATCACTGGCAATGGCCGGATGTAAATTACAAGAGCGTAATCCTTAGCAAAGATTTGTAACTTTTTACTTGGTCATAGCTCCCCTCCTTTGTTAAGGAGGGGAAGAGCCCCGCTGGAAAGCGGGGCGAGGGGTGGTAACAGAATTAAGTAGATTAATCCAAAAATCCAGGGCAGCCAAATGTACACACCAAAACATTTCGAAGAAAAGGACCGCTCTAAGCTGGTTGAATTCATGAAAGAATACAACTTCGCAGCAATGGTCAGTTCCGCAAAAAAAAGATACTGGGCAACTCACCTGCCGTTCCTGGTTGAAGAAACCGGGGGAGAGATCATTTTAAAAGCGCATATGGCTAAAGCTAATCCGCAATGGGCTAATTTCAGGCCGGATGAAGATGTACTGGTAATTTTCCAGGAGCCGCATGCATATATTTCACCCAAACTCTACGATAATCCCGTTAGCGTACCTACGTGGAACTACATCGCTGTTCATGCATACGGAGTACCTGAAATTCTGCCCGGAATTGAAGAAAGGATCGCCTTACTTGAGGATTCATTTAAAGCATTTGATTCATCTCTTAAGGAGCAATGGGATGTACTACCTGCGGACTACAAAACGGAACTGCTTGAAGGAATAGTGGCTTTCCGTATTAAAATCACTAATATTGAAGGGAAATTCAAACTAAGCCAGAACCGTACTGAAGGGGACAGGACCCGGATAATTGACGCCCTCTCTTCTAAAAATGAAAAAACCAAACAGGATATTGCTTCTTATATGGAAAAAAGAAGAAAATTAGTGCGTTAAGTTAAGTAACAACAGGAGTTTAAATTATTTCCTGCCTAACGTCTTTATGGTATTCCTACAATGCAATATTTAGATTATTTTACACAAATCAGAAAGTTAAAATATTGCAATTAGCAAATTTTGTGGAGTTTAATATGGCTAAGAATAATCAGCCTAAAACAGTTTTAGCGTCGCGTAACACGTCCATAATTTCAGTGGCTGAGTCATTATTGAACGATGCGGGAATATTGTATTCAATAAGCAAGAATGGTTTAACCGAGATACAGGTTACAGGCGACGAAAATATTCTGAATGCCAGGAAAATATTAATTGACCTTGAAGAACTTGATTTCCATGATAATAAATAGTTAACTATCAGAATTTATATTTCAGTTTAATAAATAAGTTTTTAATTTACAGCGGAGTTCAGCTCCGCTTTTTTTATGCCCTCTATTTTAGAGTAAACAGAAATTTTTAAATTAACCGATATTTACTGCTATGAAAAAAATTCTCATCTTAGGCGGCACGGGATTTGTAGGCAGGATCCTGACTGAAAACCTCATTAAGCTTGATATACTGCCAGTACTATTCAACAGAGGCAAACGCTCACCCGGTATATTTCCTGAACTCAGGCATATTACCGGTGATAGACTCATACCTGATGATATTAAACAGATAGCAAATGAAAACTGGGATACAGTAATCGATTTCAGCTGTATGCACCCGGTGAATCTGGATGAAATTACCGAAATGCTGAAAGGCAAAGTTGACAGGTATATCTTTATTTCAACGGCAAGTGTATATCCAATGAGCGATCCGGAATTCTGGAAAGAACCTGTTAAAGAAGATGCGGCAACATTACCCTGTACCCCGGAGCAAAAAGTCGACCCCGATGTAGGTGCTACATACGGAGAAAAAAAAGCTGAGTGTGAACGGATCCTGTTAAATAAAGATTGGCTCGATGCTGTCATTTTCCGCCCGGGTCTGATTTACGGAAGATATGATTATACAGACAGGTTCTATTATTGGCTCTACAGGGTGCATAATAACAATAAAATATTGCTGCCTGATGGGGGTAAGGAAAGTTTTACTGCAACCTTCAGTGAGGACTTTGCTGAGCTTATCCGCGCGGCAATTGATGTCCCGCAGCATAATAAAGTCTATAATGCTTCAACTCATACACCTGTGACACTGAAGCAGTATATCAGCGATGCATCTGTTCTGCTTGGAAAGTCACCTGAACTTGTTAGTGTGAGCCCTGAATTCATTGAAGAAAATAAAATTCAGCCTTGGGCAGATCTTCCTGCATGGGTCGGTGCAATGAATATGTGCATGGATAATTCCAAAGCTGCCGCAGATTTCCAGGTCTTCTTCCACACATTCAATGAAAGCCTGAAACGCTGCGCTGATTATTACGCCACACTTGGATGGAAAGCGCCAATAGCCGGATTATCGGTTGAACGCGAAATGGAACTTATCGAAAAGGCATTGGGCTGACATATTTTCGATGTATTATTTTAAGTTTATTGTAAAGACTCCCCAACAAGGAGTCTTTTTTATTATCCGATTTTAAGGAAATTTGTGAAATCATTTTTTTTCTTTTAATCCTTGACATTTCATTTTTCTTCCATTAACTTTGCAGTACAAAGTACTTTTTAGCAGAAATCAAACAGTATAAGTTATGGAGCAGAATACACCCGGAAAGAGTGAAATGGAATCAAATCAGCAGCATTTAAAGAACCTGACAGAGATACGGAGCCTCATGGAGCGTTCTTCGAGCTTCATTTCGCTTAGCGGACTCTCAGGTATAAGTGCAGGTATAATGGGACTGGTTGCCGCATGTATACTGCATATAAAACTTTTCAGGTATATGGATTATTCCAAAAGCCCGATGATATCGGCACAAATGAGGGAAGAGTTCATATTATTCGGAATTACAGTATCTGCTGCGGTGCTTATAATAACTTTCCTTGCGGCAATTTTCTTCACTGCACGCAAAGCCAAAAAGAACGGCTACCCTGTATGGGATGGTTCTGCCAAAAGGCTTGTTGTGAACCTCTTCATCCCTCTTGTTACAGGCGGAGTGTTTTGCCTGATCCTCATTTACCAGTATTTCGATTGGCTCGTGCTTCCTTCAATGCTCGTTTTCTACGGGCTTGCTCTGCTGAATGCAGGGAAATTCACTTTAAGTGAAATTAAATGGCTTGGTGTTTCTGAAATTGCCCTTGGGCTTGCCTCTATGCTGTTCTTAAATGATGCTATTTATTTCTGGGGAGCGGGATTCGGTTTGCTCAATATCATTTACGGTTTGGTAATGTACTTTAAATATGAAAAAAATAATTGAAATATACCCCGGCTAACGGAACAAATTGAAGGATATACTCGTAAATATAAATAAGCTGTTCGAAAGCAAGGTAAGGCTTGGCATAATGTCAATGCTGATGGTCAATGATTCAGTTGATTTCAATTCACTCAAAACCCACCTTGATGTTACCGACGGTAATCTGGCAAGCCACATCGCATCACTTGAAAAAGCAAAATACATAAAGGTCAATAAATCATTTATCGGCAAAAAACCAAATACTATGTATTCGGTATCAGCCACGGGGAGGAGAGCATTTAACGAACATTTAGACGCATTGGAAAGGTTAATAAACAGCAGCGTAAAATAAACACTACTGCTGAAAATCACATTATGAAAACGATCAACACACCCGGAGGGCACGCAAATGCATAAGCCAAGATTTCTTATCACTATTGCACTTCTTGTCATCTACAATTTTTTCTTTTGGTCAGAAAAACTTGGCGCGAATCTTTTTATTTTCTTCACTGTTGGAATTATTGCTATGCTTTTTATGAATGAAGAGAACATAAAGAACAAAAATGTTATCGTTTCTATGCTTGCTTCTTTTTACGCTTCTGCGATGGTTGTGTTTGTAAATTCAGGCTACGCAAAATTCGCCGCTTTTGTTTGTTTTATGATCTTTACGGGCTACATTCACCAGCCGCAGTTACAGACCGTCTATAACGCTGTTCTCACAACATTTTCAAGCTTCGTAATTTTCCCCTTCAACGTTTATATCGAGCTTAAATATTTCGCTTCAAAGTTCAGGGCATTTAAGATGGTCCTTAAATTTGCCAAACTTGCATTCATTCCCGTGATATTCTTTGTGATATTTTACGCAATTTACGCTTATTCAAACCCCGTGTTCAATTCATACTCAGTCACGTTTTGGGATTCAATAGGCAAATATCTATACGATATATTCATAAATTACCCGATACTTCGTTTCTTTTATATTCTGCTCGGACTCATGCTTATTACAGCATTCATTTATAACAATAAAATAAAAGTATTCACAGAGCTTGATAACTCATTCCACGAAACTCTTCAGCGTGATAAGATCTATAAAGTTCACTCACGCACCAGGCCTGTACCAAAATCGCATTTAATGTACACAATGTTTTCTTACCGCTTTAAGCCCAACTCGCTTAAGCTTGAAACCAAAATGGGTATTGTTCTTTTGGTTATGATGAATGCCTTGCTTGTTTTGCTTAACGTAATTGATATCCAGGTAACATGGCTTGGATTTGACGCCTCAAATATCGAAAATCTCGCATACTATGTGCATGAAGGCACATATTACCTCATATTCAGCATACTGCTCTCGATGGCAATATTACTTGTAATCTTTCGAGGCTCGCAAAACTACCTGGCCTCAAACAAAACACTTAAGCTGCTCGCCTATACTTGGATAGTGCAGAATGCGTTTATGGCTATATCGGTATCGCTAAGGAATATTTATTATATCGAGCATTACTTCGCGCTTTCATTTAAACGCATTGGCGTGATGATATTCATCATTCTAACTCTCACCGGACTTGTAACCATGATGCTGAAGATCCATCAGAAAAGAACAACATTCTGGCTCTTTAAAATAAACAGTATGGCAGCAATTGTAATGCTGTTAATAATGAGCTCCTTCAGCTGGGATACTGTAATCGCAGAGTTCAACCTGAAAAATCCCGTAAAAGAAAAAATTGATATAGATTACCTGCTGAAGCTGAATAATGACGCACTCCCGGTGCTTGATAAACACAGAAATTTGCTTGACAGAGAGTTTATGGAGTATAGTTTTATTTTCGGCGATTACAAAAACGGACTTGATGTTTACAAGGAACGTGTTGCTGATTTTGAAATGGAACAGGAAAATTATTCCTGGCTCTCATGGAATCTGCCGGATGATAGAACCGTGCAGTATTACAAAGAACACGGGAAAGATATATACCTCATCAAAAACAGAAATATTGACAGCCTGAAAAATAAGATAAAAGAGAACAACGGACACATTGAAATAGTGCCGCGCAGGGAAAATGAAAATGAGATAAATGCCCGGGAAGTACAGGAAAATGAGCCGAAGATAGAGGAAATCCCTAAGTTAAATGCCGGACCTGAGAAGGAACAGAAACCGAAACAAAGATGAGTGATATTGAAAAATATTTTAATAAACCCGTATTTACCGGACTTGCTCTGATCATGCCTTCTACAATCATTTTAATATCTATAATGCTTAGGGCAGTTGATTCTGATCTGCTGTACAGGGCGCTATATGATATTAAAAGGGAGCTGAATCCTTACATAGTTATGAACATCGCTTCGCTGCTATCGCTATTGATATGTTTTGGCGATATCGTTTATCTCAATTCCTTAAAGAGTGAATCGCTGCATGAAATAATTTTTATCCAGAAGAAAAGTCTGTTAAATGTTGCAATTATGACTGTAAATATAGGCTACATTTCTTTCATCTATATTTGCCACGATCTTGAAAAACTTGGCAATATTCCGGTTGGAAGAAATTAATATTTTGTTCCGCATTAACATTCAGAATTTAAAATTGTAAGACCATGAAACAGGAAATAATCCAAAACATCAAAAATCCCGAAGCGCTTGAAAAGCTTTACAGGGAAGACAAATCAGGATTCACAGTCAGCTTTTCAGAATTGTACCCCGAAGTCAAAGATATTCCGCTGGCACAATTCTGGCAGATCAGGCTTCAGGGCGAAATACTTACCGAAGGCAAAGAAGAGGATCTCTCAGATACCCAAAACATCACACCTGCCGGAAAATTTAATCTCATTTATACGGTCATCGCAGGCCTGGTATGCGGAACAATTTTCAAAATTCCGCAGATATTCGGCATCAATTCCCAGAATTTCATTACGGATAACATCGCTTTTACTGTACTGCCCGCGCTTGCCCTTTTCTATTTGCTGAAATTTGAAGCTGAGAGAAAAAAATATATTATAATATTTTCAGGTGTTTTAGCGGGTGTGTTGTATATGAATCTTCTTCCATGGCAGGATGGAAGCCAAACCCGGATACTATCAGCAGTCCATTTTTCGTTCATAATGTGGGTCGTGCTTGGGGCAGCATATATGAATTTTGATATAACTTCCCGGAATGCCAGGATGCAATTCCTCAAACGTAACGGTGATACATTTGTGCTCTCAGGGGTTATAATCTGTGCAGGAATGCTGCTTACCATGCTTACAGTAGCAATGTTCGGTGTCATCAAAGTGAGAATTGATAATATCCTGGGTGATTATGTTGTAGTGTACGGACTCGCTTCCGCGCCGCTTGTAGCAAATTTTATGATAGAAAGCTCACCCAAGATCATCAATAAAGTTGCCCCCTTTATTTCAAAGCTGTTCACACCTCTTATGCTTATCGTTATGACGGGTTTTTTGATCGCACTGATATTTTTCGCCAAGGATCCGTTCAACAACCGCGAAGAATTGATAGTATTTAACGTGCTGCTTGGTGCGATTATTGCTGTAGTTGTATTTACGTTTTCGGGTAATTCAGAAAACCACCGCTCCGTTTACAATAAAATACTGCTTCTGCTTTCCATTGAAGCAATGATAATAAACTCTATCGCGCTTTCTGCAATTGTATACAGACTTTTCTCATTCGGCGTGAGTCCGAACCGTATTGCTGTACTTGGTGCAAATTTACTGCTCTTCTCAAATCTGATATTGATAACAGTTAAGCTTATTAAGTTTGTGAGGAATAAAGCTGCAGCGGAAAATGTTGAAAGCGGTATGACCGTAATGCTGCCGTATTATGCTGTATGGGCTGTGATAGTTGCCGTGCTGATGCCCGTGTTTTTTTGGTTTAAGTAAATATAGTTGATTTCGTATGCTGATTAATTGAATATTATTATCTATTTTTGCCGTAAATGTAATAATATTAAATATATGGATTCCACAAAAATACAATCAATCACAATGGGGAGCGTTTACGCTGAAGACTACAGCGATTCGTTCAGGTTTTACAACGGTGTGCTTGGACTTGAAGATTACTCACCAATGGGTGATAAAGCATGCTATTTCCAGATAAACGACGAACAGGGAATGTATCTCGAAGGAGGTTATGATGCCCCCGAAGCGGGATTCGATACTTCCAAGGTATCGTTTACATTTAAGGTCGGCTCCGCCTCCCAAATGTTCGCTAAGCTCCGCAAGAACGCCATCCGGACAATACAAAAGGAACCCATGAAAATGAATGAAGATACATTCTGGTTCCAGTGTTATGATCCTTCAGGGAATATTGTTGAGTTTATCGGCGGGGAATAGATTTACATTATTTAAAACATTTTCAGCATCCATCAAAATAAACCAAAAATCGATATGGAAAATACAAAGATCACTTCGATCGGCATGGGCAGCATATATGTAGATGATTTTAACAAAGCATATGAGTTTTACAGCGGTATACTTGGTTTGGAAGGGCAGCCCGGAGAAAATTCCTGTTTCTTTCAGCTCAGTAAAGAGCAGGCTATTTATGTGGAAGGGAAGTATAATCCGGTTGCTAAAGACCCCAGGGCGGTCAGGTCCGCAGTAACATTCAGGGTAGAATCGGCTGTATCGATGTTTGATAAATTAAAGAATTCAAAAGTGGAGTTGATTCAAAGTGAGCCTATGAAGATGGCTGAAAACATATTCTGGTTCCAGTGTTTTGATCCCGCGGGAAATATAGTCGAGTTTTTAGGCGGAGAATGATTCTCTCGTGCCACGAATACATGTATGTTGGTTTCTGAGTATTTACGGATTTTTATACTCGCCCTAAAATCATTTTAGAAACTGGTTTCGTGGAACGGGTATCCTTTTATTATAATAGTAGTTTGCATTAAAAAACCTGCCATGTCTTAAAGACCTGGCAGGTTTATAATTTATAAGAACCATAATTCCCTCTCCTTTGGGGAGTGTTAGGGTGGGGTCACAATTTCGAATCTATAAAATAAGGCAGCATTTTGCGCCATGACGGCCAGTCATGGGGAATATCATAACCCCACAGGTCAAGCTCATGCTCAATACCTTTTGCATGCAGAACATTGCTCAGGTTCTTTGAAGCTTCCGGATTTTCGTAGCTTCCCTGGCCGGTTGTGATATAAATGTGTTTTCTTCCTCTTATCTGGTTCAGTATGTTCTCATCGTTTAAGTTGCTCAGGTAATCAACGGGTGAATTAAAATAAACGTTCTCATCATAATATCCCTTGGAATAATCCTTTAGGTCATACGAGCCGCTCATAGCAATAGTGCCGGCAAATATATCGGGTCTGCGGAAGAACGTGTTTGCAGCGTGCAGCGCTCCGAAAGAAGCGCCGGTGGTAATTATCTGCACATCACTGCCGCAGATCTGCTTAATGAAAGGGACAACTTCGTTAATTACATATTCATTGAACTGTTTGTGCCGTTCTGATTTGTATTCCGGGTGATTCTCGTCATTCAGCCAGCTTTCGCTGTTAATGCTG
>JAUQWQ010000196.1 GCA_030835085.1 Ignavibacteria bacterium | reverse complement strand
GCTTATTATGCTTTTGAAACTGCTGAAGAGCTGGATGAAATGCGCAAAGTGCAGCAGATGCAGGGCAAGCAGACAATGTATGACCGCAGGGCAAGGGTACTTACGGATAATGAAGTAAAAGAAAAATTAGCTTCAGGGATTCCCTACGTTATAAGATTAAAAGTACCATTGGATACTGAAATAAGATTCACTGATATTATCCGCGGTAATGTTAAAATTGATACAAATCTTGTTGATGACCAGGTATTACTTAAGAGCGATGGTTTTCCGACATATCATTTGGCAAACGTAATTGATGACCACTTTATGAAAATCACTCATATCATACGGGGTGAAGAATGGCTGACATCTGTGCCAAAACACATAATACTTTACAATGCTTTTGGCTGGGAAGTGCCGCAAATGGCACACGTTCCATTAATTTTGAATCCTGATAAGTCCAAGCTCAGCAAGCGGCAGGGCGATGTTGCCACCGAGGATTATCTTAAGAAAGGTTATCTGAAGGAAGCATTACTGAATTTTATGACATTGCTGGGTTGGAATCCCGGTGATGGGGAAGAGAAAGAAATATTCACCAAAGCTGAGCTGATTGAAAAATTCAGCATTGAACGTGTCAATTCCGCAGGAGCAGTATTCAATGTTGATAAGCTTAACTGGATGAACGGTGAGTACATCAAGAATTATGATATTGATGCACTGACTGAACTGGTTATCCCATATTTAAATGCCGGGGGAATTGATGCAAGCGATCTCGCAAAAACCAAAAGAGTAGTATCAGCTATCAAAAATTATATCAGTAAACTTGATGAAGCTCCGGAACAGGCAAAAGTTTTCTATAGTCAAGTTAGCTTAAATGCGGAACAAAATGAGATCGTAAAGAGTGAAACTTCAAAACAGGTTTTTGCATTATTGGTATCAAAATTAGAGCAATTGCCTGAAATTACGTCTGAAAATTTTAAACCTGTATTAAGTGAAGTTCAAAAGGAATCCGGGGTAAAGGGCAAAAACCTGTTTATGCCTGTAAGGCTTGCCCTGACGGGCGAAGAACACGGTCCGGAGCTTGGTTTAATAGCCTATGTTCTGGGCAAAGATGAGGTATTGAAAAGATTGAAAGTATTTTTGTAATTTTGAAAAAATTAAAATTAAATATATCCCTGAACCGGGGAGGAGTGAATCCACAAATGAGAAGAATTAAATTAGTTTTATATATGGCGTTTGCAGCAGTACTTATTTCATGCGGTAAACAGGAAGAAGTACCTAAAGTTGAGAACCAGAGTTCAACTCAGAATATTCAGCCTAATACACAGAGTAACACAACAAAAGATATCGGTAAAAAATGGTGGATCGGGCGTTATACATTTGATGAATCTGCAAAGAATGTGTCAGGAGACGGATCACAATCCTGGAGCTACATTCTGGATGTAAAACCGCTGGATGATGAGAACCTGATAGCTTCTCTGCAAATAGACGGATTCCAGACCATGACAAGGCTGGAAGCAAAAGTAAACGCCACAGCTATGGATATTGAATTTATTTTTGATAAGTATGGTAAGGATAATATGTTCGAAAACTACAAAAAAGGAGACAGGCTTTTTGCGATGATGAGAAATACTGAGAATGTTGTTATGACAAACTGGGATAAACTTAAACCTAATGTTGTAACTAACCAGGAAGGCGGCAAAGTCATGTTCAGAAAAGTTGCATCGTAATATACATGTTTTTAAATTTATATTCTTATAGATTTTACAGAATTAAGATAGAGGCTATCCAAATTTTGAGATTAGCCTCTTTTTTTTAAAATAATGAAAAATTAAAACCCGCTTTCAGATAACTATCATATTTTTAAATGCTTTATATCATTTGATTTTTTTTTAAATACATATAAGTTTGAATATATACTTACTTACTTACAATATGACGCATGAAGACAATAATAGTAAATTTACTAATTTGTTTTATACCTGTATTATTATGCAACTGCAGCCCTGATACTGTAATACAAAATAATGAACCTCCTCCATATGATATAGCCAGTGCAGTAAGAGGCGGTATAATGTTTGACAGATTCTGGAGCATTGAGGCTGGATTTAACCAGAGTGATACAAATATTGCTTTATTCAATTCACGTCCTGATTTTTTTAAATGCAATCACTGTCACGGATGGGATAATTTAGGCAGGTTTGGAAGTTATATCGGTCGGGGTCCAAATTCCGAGCGACCAAATGTAGCCGGACTAAATTTATATTCAATTTCACTTACCAAATCTCCCCAGGATTTATTCAACTCGCTGAAAACAGCTGATAACAGAAGAAATATTAGATTTGATTTCAGCGTATATATTCCACAGGACCCAAACGATTCAGCACATAAAATGCCAAATTACGGGGAGATCCTGACTGAGGCACAATTATGGGACCTGGTAAAATTTTTGAAAGAAGGGACAATGAATGTTGCTGAATTATATAACGCTTCATATTCAGGTATTTACCCAACCGGAACAGCCGTCTTTTTTAATATTGGCAAAGATGGTAATTCTGCTAACGGAATAAATTATTATTTAACAAAATGTTCTTTATGTCATGGACCGCAGGGTACTGAAATACTGGTAGAAGGTTTGACGATAGGAAATTTTACAAGAACCAGACCATATGAAGTTCAGCATAAAGTTAAATACGGTAAAACAGGTTCAAATATGACAGGAAATGATGATATTTCGCTCTCTCAAATGAAAGACCTTTATAAAGTTTTATCGGATTCCTCTGCTTTTCCGAATTAAGAATAAATATATACAGAGTTAATTCTTAAAGCGCTTATCAATCAAGCGCTTTTTATATAAAAAAAGTGCACCTATATTCAGGTGCACTTTTATGCTGACGAATAATGAAACAAACAAAATCAAAAATGAAAAACAATTGATGCCTGAAGCTGAAGAAAAAAATAAATGAAGCGTAAAATTATTTTCTTATATAATTGTGTTTACGGGTGAAAATATTTTTTAACCAATGGCTGTGTATGTATAAATGCAGCCCGAAAAACAATATGAAAATTATGGTAAGTGTCAGGTGTAAGTTCATCCACTGAACCTCACTTAACTTTAACAGACTCCAGTTTTCACCGGTACCTTCAATAAGAAGTATTATTCCTGTAATAAACATTCCAATAAAAGTTGTAAAGGTACAGTATTTGCATGTTTTGGAAGCAGGAAGAATATTTTTTGCGGTAATAGAAAGTTCTGATTCGCCGCTAAGCTCAGCTTTCTTTTTAAATTGGGAGACCGCATGAATAATTATTGCTGTTATCAGTATTAAAAAAATAAAAAGGAAATACATGATCCAACTCCTTTCTTCAATCATCTTTTATCCGTATTTAATCATCGGAATCCGAACACATCATTATACTCTTTATTTGCGATACTTCGTTACAATGCAAAATTAAACAATGGTTTACGCTAAAGCAGTGAAAAAAATATTGGTTAAAAAATGCCTGCTATAAATATCATTCACGTATATGACAAAAAAAGCAAAAGTTGACCCAACTTTTGCTCTTTTTGCATGTTATTTTCTTTTGATCAGCTGCCGCCTGTAATGAAATGGTAATAATTTTCTGACCAGTATATTTTCCCGCCTATTGTTCTGCCGGCTTTCCAATAATAATTACCGAATGTACTTAAAGGGTCGGGAACAGTGAAAGAATTCCCGCTTACAGCATATTGTACCGGGTTTGAAAATGAGGAGTTAACATCAAGCCATATAACATCAGCGGTTCCTGACCATTCAAATGTTGTATGAATTGAAACATTTGTATCATTATTATATGGTTTTAAAATTACCGGAGGAGCATTGCTTATAGGTTTGCTATCTGTAGCGGAATCACAACCATTATACAGGAAAATGATAACTAAAACCAACAGAAAAAATCCAATATACTTCATTTTATTTCCCCAAATTTTATTTTAGTATTTAAATATAAAAAGGAAATATCTCAAAAAAATGATAGATATTCAGTATTAAATTAACTTTAATATGTTAGGGAATTGCGCTATGGTAACTACCGAATACATATAAATTCAGCTATAAAAACCTGCAATTATTTAACACAATATTCTGAATTTTATTTGTATTTTAGTTTATATAAAGAGGCAAAAAATGAAAAAAAAACCTGATTTTAATACAGATATAGCACATCATTGGTTTGGTGTTGAATATAACAATGCAATATTTCCATTGCTTGAGAAGGCGGACAGAACCGATGAAGAAACCGAAAGAATGATACAAATGGCTTTTGCTTCAACATTACACTGGAACAGCTATTCCGGATGTACAATAGCTAACAGGGCAAGAGGTGAAAATATGATTGCTGCTGTATTGACTAATTCCGGAAGAAAAGAGGCAGCAATCTTTTATGCAAAGAGGAACCATGATATAGTTTTCGCAAACCTGGATAGCGTTGCGGATTTCGATATTTCGTATGCTTTAATGGTTATGGCAAGAGCTTATGCTTTGAATGAAAAGTTTGCGGAAGCAGAACAGTATTATCAGCAATGCCTTGATTCAATTGATGAAATTAAAGATCCTGAAGATAAGAAGATAGTTATTAACGATCTTAAAAACGGTCCATGGTATGGAATGAAGTAGTTAATTTTTCTCCTTTTTAGTCCGCATCTTCAGTAAAACTCAAAAAGTATCTTGAAAATTTAATTGACTACCCTTAATTTATAATAATTTGGAGAATTCTTCCTTATCCTTAAATATTTTTCTCTAATGTACAATTATAAATTAGTTTTATAAATCGTATAGATCTTGAAAAAGATTAGACTTTTCATTATAGAAGATAACAGGCTATTGCGCGAAGGTATAACCGCATTGCTCAAAAAAGAGTCTGATATGAGTGTTATTGCTGCTATAGATGAAAGCGAATTTGATCTTAAAATTGTTGCCGATAAAAAGCCGGATCTAATTTTGGTTGATCTTGGATTATCAAAATATAACAGCCTTGACCTTGTCATCAATATTAAAACAGAATTCCCTGACATCAAAATTATAGTTATGGATCTTATTCCAATTCATGAAGATATATTGAAGTTCATTGAAGCAGGTGTATCCGGTTTTTTGATAAAAGATGCTACGATTTCAGAATTTACCAGAACCATTCGTCTGGTTATGAAAGGTGACAATGTTCTGCCGGGTAAATTGACAGAATCTCTTTTTACACAGATCATTAAGATTGCTGAAGCAGAGCCCGCAACTGAAAAGATTGTTGATTCAGTAAAAATGACAAATCGTGAACGTGAGATAGTAAATCTGATTTCTCAGGGCCACTCAAATAAAGAAATAGCGTTTAAGTTAAAAATATCAATATTTACAGTTAAAAGCCATGTGCATAACATCCTCGAAAAAATGGCCCTTAACACAAGATTAAAGATTGCAATAAATGTGAATAAAATTCCTCCTCACTAATAATGATATAAGCCCTTCTCTTTTTTGGTTCCTTTTCTGTAAACAAAATTTCTCTCGTACTTAAGAACTAGTTCCTTTTTCAATCTATTGAATTATTGAATGGAGTCACCATAATTTCATAATTTAGTATATGAAATTTATAGAATTTATGGAAAGAGTCCCGGTAATTGTATTATCGTATGACTTTTAAATGAATTTTAAAGTCAGACAGATAAAAAATGAACGCACTGTTAATTTATCCTGAATATCCCAATACATTTTGGAGCTATAAATACGCATTATCATTTATACAAAAAAAAGCTTCATTGCCGCCTTTAGGATTATTAACGGTTTCATCTCTGCTTCCTGATTTATGGGAAAAGAAACTTGTGGATATGAACGTGAGTTCGCTTAATGATGAGGATATAAATTGGGCTGATATTGTTTTAATAAGTTCTATGATTGTACAGATCAAATCTGCCAAAGAAGTGATCCATAATGTCAGGTCAAAAGGGAAATTTATTGTAGCAGGCGGTCCGCTTTTTACTTCACAATACAGGGACTTTCCCGAAGTAGATTGTTTTGTGTTAAATGAAGGGGAAGTTACCATTCCGCTTTTCCTTAAAGATCATGAATCCGGAACAGTTAAACATATTTACAGATCAACCAAAAAGCCCGATATCACAAAAACACCGATCCCTGACTGGTCGTTATTAAAAAAAGAGTGTTATGCTTCTATGGCTATACAGGTTTCAAGGGGATGCCCGTTTTCATGTGACTTTTGTGATATAATCATAATGAACGGCAGGATTCCCCGGTATAAAGAACCGGCACAGGTCATAGCGGAACTTGATGCTATTTACAATAGCGGCTGGAGAAGCAGTGTATTCATAGTTGACGATAATTTGATCGGCAACAGGAAAAAAATCAAGATTATTCTTTTTGAAATTGCTGAATGGATGAAAAGACATAACCGTCCTTTCTGTTTATCAACTGAAGCATCGATTACTGTTGCCGATGATTTGGAGTTAATTGATTTGCTGAAAGCTTCAAATTTTTCAGGTGTTTTTGTCGGAATAGAAACTCCTGATGAAAAATCATTAAAGTCATGCGGCAAAATTCAGAATACCGGAAAAGACTTAAATGAAAAGGTGAAGTTTTTACAAAGGAACGGCCTGGAAGTTAAAGGCGGGTTCATTATTGGTTTTGATACTGATGATAAATTCACTTTCAATAAAATGATCGATTTTATCCAGTCAAGCGGTATAGTGACAGCAATGGTCGGGCTTTTACACGCACTGCCCAAAACAAAATTATATAACAGGCTGAAGAAAGAAGGAAGAATATCAGGGAAAGCAACAGGTAATAATACTGATTATACACTAAATTTTGTACCGAAGATAAATAAAGAGATACTGCTTGAAGGATATAGAAATGTGTTAAGTACAATTTACAGCCCCAAGTTCTACTACAACAGGATCATAATTTACCTGCGAGAGTATAAAGAATTTGCAAAGGGTTCATATATGACTAAAAGTGTCGTATTTAAAGCATTTACCAAGGCAATTTGGCTTTTGGGAATTAGCGGAAAAGGTAAGTTCTATTTCTGGAAAATGGTGATTTGGACACTTTTTCACAAACCGGGCTTAATTTCGGAGGCTATTACTCAGTCAATTTACGGATATCATTACAGGACTGTATTGCTGGGAACCGGCGATGAATAGTATTAATCACAAATTTTAGCGATATTACAACAGATATATACTTTTTTAAATTTTTAATTCTAAACTATGTTAAGATACAAAGCAGATATAAAAACATTGATTTACATGTTTTTAACAACAGCCCTTTTCATTCTACAATGGACTGAGATCGGAGTACATCCGGTTACATATATAGTATACTGTTTCCTTTCGGTATCAGTTGCAGTTATTACACATAACCATAATCACGTAAGGATCTGGAAATCTGATTTTCTGAATACACTGCAGGATTGGTGGCTAACAGTCTTCTACGGTTTCCCGGTTTTTGCATGGATACCAACTCATAATAAAAATCACCATAAGATGAATAACCGTATTGGTGATTATACCATTACTTACCGCTTCAGTGAGAAGAATAATTTTTTAACACTGCTTACATACCCTACAATAAGCGGATTCTACCAGCAAAAGGCTATAAGAGATTACCTGAAACAGCAGTATAGTACCAATAAAAAACGTTTTCTGCTTTCAATAGCACAGTATGTTGTACTGGTAGTATGGATTGCAGCGGCGTTATTTATTGACTGGAGAAAAGCACTTTACTTTGTAATAATTCCGCAGCAAATATCACTGTTCAGTGTATTGATATTCAATTACGTACAGCATGTACATGCCAACGAAGAGTCTAAATGGAACCATTCCAGGAATTTTACCGGCTTCCTGAATTTCCTGTTATTCAATAACGGCCTGCATACTGTACATCATGAAACTGCCGGTCTTCACTGGAGCCAGGTACCCGCAGAACATAAAAAAGTTGAACATTTAATAGATGATTCCCTGAAAGAAAGAAGTTTCTGGTGGTATATTTTCAGGAATTATGTAATGGGATTCTTTAACAGTAAATACAAGACTGATTCTATGAGGCTGCAAAGAATAGAAGCCGAAAGACGAGCACAGGAAGAACAAATGCAGAATAATACTGCAGTTCCAGCCTGATGATCTTATCTTAAAGATTTTTTAAGAACACTTTCTTGTTTAGAAAGTGTTTTTTTTTGCCCGAGAACTGCCGCAAAAAATAGTTATAATTATTTGGTTTATATAGCATTTAAAACTATATTGCATAAATTCACTAAATTATAGAAAGGTTTTATGAAAAAACTCAATTTTTCTTCGCTTTTGGTTATTTTGATAATTTTCGCATTTTCAGCAGCAAGTTGCGGCGACAAAAAAGATACTAAAACCGAATCAAAGACTGATACAAAGACTGATACAAAAACCCAAACGACTGATAAAAAAGAAGGCGATAAGAAGAAAAAAGAGTTCAAGAAATCAGATGCTCCTAAAAAGGAACTTAAGGCAGATGTTCCGGCTGAATGGACTGCATTGGTATCAAAAGACGGAAAATTTACCTTCAGCGCTCCTTCAAACTGGACAATATCATCTGATACTGAAACCAAATTTACCGCAATGAGTGAAGATAAATCTGTTGGTCTTACATTTGTTATCTTCTCAAATGACCAGATCACATCAGATGAATTATTGGGTCTGGCTTTGGCTGATTTTGATTTTGAACCCGATGGAGAAGCTTTTGCCTACACTGAAGGCAATATGGAAGGTTATATTACTGCTGCAAGAGGAAATATTGAAGGCACCGATATGATGATGTATGTTATGAGTGCAATTGAAAATGGCGGCAAGGGTAATTATGTACTTTATGTTTTTACTCCAACAGCTAATTTTGATAAAAATAACGCAACAATGGAAACTATTTTGTACAGTGCAAAACTGAAATAAATATTTAGAATTTTTAATTATTAAAAAGAGGCTGTCTTAAAAGTAGTTACTCATTCCGGCGAAAGCAGGAATCTTGAAAAATTTTGAGTAAAATTTTAATAACTATGACTTTTAAGACAGCCTCTTTTTTTTATGCGGAATTCTGCAGGATATATATAATATATAAGCGAAATGAATTTCTAAGGTATTTAAACCGTTTCTGGTTTTTGTTTTTCTTTAATTATATATATTTTCCGTACCTTTAATTGTAGACTAAATAAGTCCGAAAATCAATTATTATTTCATTTTTCTTTAATTTTATCATTGTTAATTTACGTTTTAACACGTTAAAAATGATAAAAGCTTCGGTAGGAATCTGTATCGGAGCGAGCAGTATATCAATAGTACAGGCACAGCAAAACGCTGAATCCATCCAAATTACTAATGTAAGAACTACTTCCCATGAAGGAAATCCCAGGAAGATCCTTGAGGAATTTTTTGTTCAAAATGATCTTTCAGACAAATCAGTTGTTGTTACAGGCCGAAAGTTCAGGAATCTGGTAAATACAGTCTCAATTTCTGAACCTGAAGCAATCGAAGAAACCCTTTCATATTTAAAATTAAACGGAAAGTATAATGCAATCGCATCACTTGGCGGTGAAAATTTTATTATTTACTGCATGAATGATAGCGGAGGTATAGATAATGTTCTATCTGGCAATAAATGCGCATCGGGTACAGGTGAGTTTTTCCTTCAGCAGATACGCAGGATGAATTTGGACCTTGAAGAGGCGTTAAAGCTGGCGGATGAAGAAAAATATTACATTGTCTCCGGCAGATGCAGCGTGTTCTGTAAAAGTGACTGTACGCATGCTTTAAATAAAGGAATTGAAAAAGGGCTTGTAGTATCCGGGCTCTGTAAAATGATAGCGGATAAAACAATCGAACTGTTAGCGAAACAAAGATCAGGTAAAATTCTTCTGATCGGCGGAGTTTCGCAGAATAAAACAGTTACCCGGTTCATAAAAGATAAATACCCTGATTCAATTGTAATAAATGAAAGTTCATATTTTGAAGCACTTGGTGCTGCCATAAAAGGATTAAAAACTGCATGCATTTTCAGCTCTGATAATATTTTCAGGAATAATAAACATACTTTTTCAACACTATCGCCCCTTAAAAAGGCCGAAGGAAAAGTAATATTTAAAACCCTGATTAAAGCTGAACCATTACCCGGTGATGAATGTATTTTAGGACTTGATGTTGGATCAACCACAACTAAGGCTGTAATTATAAGGAGCAATGATAATGCTTTTATATCCGGAATTTATTTAAGAACTAACGGTAATCCGGTTCAGGCATCTGTTAACTGTTATAAAGCACTGCTTGAGCAGCTAAAAGTACCGGTAAAAATTTCAGGTCTGGGTACTACAGGTTCGGGAAGGCATATATCCGCGCTGCATGCTATGACACGCGGTGTAGTAAATGAAATTATAGCACATGCCGTTGCAGCGGCCCATTTTGATAGAGACGTAGATACAATTTTCGAGATCGGGGGCCAGGATGCTAAATACACACACCTAACAAACGGAATTGCAAGTGATTATTCCATGAATGAAGCCTGTTCTGCCGGAACAGGATCGTTCCTTGAAGAATCAGCAAAGGAAACCCTTAACATTAATTATACTGATATTGCAGAAATAGCGCTCACTGCTGAAAGTCCCCTGAATTTTAATGACCAGTGCGCTGCCTTTATTTCAAGCGATATTAAAACAGCAAGCCATGAAGGTGCGCATAGAGAAGATATTGTTGCCGGTTTGGTATATTCTGTTTGTATGAATTATGTAAACAGGGTGAAAGGCAACCGCCCTTCGGGCAGGAAAATATTTATGCAGGGTGGGGTATGTTACAACCGTGCGGTTCCATATGCTATGAGTAATCTTGTTAACAAAGAAATAATCGTACCGCCTGAGCCCGGTTTAATGGGTGCCTTTGGAGTAGCCCTTGAAATTAAAAACAGAATTAACCTTGGTTTCCTTGAAAAAGGAAAATTTGAGCTTAGTGAACTTATCAACAGGAAGTTTGAGCATATCAAAGATTTCATCTGCGCAGGGGGAAGTGACCATTGTGACAGGAAATGTAAAATTGCAGTTATTAAAATTGATAATAAAAAGTATCCGTTTGGCGGAGCCTGCAGTAAATATTATAATGAGCGCTCAAATGAAAATTCTGAGCCTGCCAAATATAACTATGTAAAGTTAAGGCAGGACCTTGTGTTTAATTCTCCGGAAATTGCTGTAAATCAGGTTGAAAAACCTGATATAATTCATGGTTCAATTCCCCATGAAAGGCGTAAAACAATTGGAATAATTAAAAGTTTTCAGGTTAATACTTTATATCCTTTCTACAGGAAGTTTTTCACTTTACTTGGCTTTGAAGTTCTTCTATCTGATAAAGCGGACCATGAAGGCATGGATAAAATGTCTTCATCTTTCTGTTATCCCGTTGAAATTGCATACGGAATGTTCCATAACCTGATTAAGAAAAAACCGGATTACATTTTTATGCCTCATATTACGGAAATGGACTACGATGACGGGCATAAGTACAAAAGGCTATGTGTTTTTGTGCAGGGCGAAAGTTATTATCTAAGATCGGCATACAGTGATGAGAAGATACCGCCGGTAATTTCTCCAATCCTCAATTTTAAGGATAAAAAAGAAAATGTGAGGAAAGCTTTCCGGGAAATTGCCCTTCGGCTGGGTAAGCGTCCGTCACTGGGTGAAACAGCATTTGATGAAGCATGGGCAGAGTTTACTATAATGCAGGAAAATTTTAAAGAGCTTGGCAGAAAAGCGCTTGCAGAGCTTAAAAGTGATAAAAGTAAAATGGGAGTAGTGCTATTTGGCAGACCGTACAATGCATTTGCTGCAGAAGCTAATCTCAATATTCCTCATAAATTTGCTACAAGGAACATTTTGGTTATACCTCACGATTTTTTACCAAGTGAAAATTATCATTCATATGATAACATGTACTGGTACAGCGGACAGCAGATACTTCGCTCTGCAAGATTTACAAAAGAGCATGAACAGCTTTTCGGGGTTTATATTACAAATTTCTCCTGCGGACCCGATTCATTCCTGCTTTCATATTTCAGGAATATTATGGGAAGCAAGCCCTCATTGACCCTGGAGCTTGACAGCCATTCAGCTGATGTTGGTGTTGATACACGAATAGATGCTGCACTGGATATTATCCGCAATTATATTGAGCTGAATAAACAGGGTATGATCACTGAAAAACAGAATGGAATTCCTCCTCTTGCTATTATATCTAAAAATAAAAAAACCCTGATTGTTGATAATGAGAACAGAGAACATGAGCTCACTTCTCCCGATATAGAAATTGTGATTCCCTCAATGGGTAATTACAGTACAGAAGCTTTTTCAGCAATTTGCCGCTCAGCCGGTATGAATTCCAGGTCACTGCCTGTGCCTACATCCGAAACACTCAAACTAGGAAGGGGTAATACCACCTGCAAGGAGTGTCTGCCGTTTATTCTCACCACAGGCTCTCTGGTTGAATATTGCAGGAACAAAGATAATTATGTTAATGGACAATTAATTAAGAATTCTGCTGAAACTGGGAAAAACGGTAAAAAAGTACTTTTCTTCATGCCTCATGGTTATGGTCCCTGCAGACAGGGGCAATATTATATTTCTCTTAAAGATATTATCACTAACCTGAAACTAAAAGATATCGGAATCCTTTCAATGGATGATGAAGCTTCTTTTGAGGACCTTGGCACAGATTTTTTCATTAAAGGCTGGCTTGCAATAACAATTGCTGATGTTATTCATGATATTGAAAGTGTAATTCATACGCTTGCTGTTGATAAATCATCTGCGCTGCAGATCCTGAACGAAGAATGGAAGAAAATTCTATTCTCTCTGGAAAATGAGAGCCGAAAGGGGATATTCAGACAGCTTAAGGAGTCAGCAAAGGAAATAGCATCAGTTAAATTAAGGATGCCGGTAGAAGAAGCTAAAGTGATATCACTGATAGGTGAAATTTATGTCCGGAGGGAAGAATTTTCAAGGGGTGAGCTTGTACAGACTCTGGTCGCCAACGGATTCGTAGTCAGAACGGCACCTATTTCTGAATATATTTATTATAGCAATTATCTAATTAAAAAAGGAATTGTTGAAGGTAATGACTTTAAAAGCAGGCTGCAGATCACAATAAAAGACAGATACCAGAGATATTATGAAAGAAAAATTAAGAATATTTTTTCCGTAACAGGATTGTATAAAACTGAAATGGTGGAAATAGAAAAGACAGTGGATTATGCTAAAGAACTACTTTCTGAAAAACTGGTAGGTGAGACTATATTAACCACGGGTTTGGCTTTACGGGATATACTTGATACTGCCTGCGGTGTAATTTCTATCGGACCATTTAACTGCATGCCAAGCAGGCTGTCAGAAGCTATCCTGAATAAAGAAATGACACTGGAAAGAAAGTATAGAAACGGTCATTTAAAACGTAACGGATATCCTGAAGAAATATCATCATTACCTTTTCTATATATCGAAACCGATGGTAACCCCTTTCCGCAAATCACACAATCACGCTTAGAAATATTTATGATGCAGGCAGAAAAACTCTATAAAGCAACGAAGTTACACAAAAATGTTTAACAGAGCCCGTAAAATAAATAAATTAACAAATAAACAAACCAAACTATGCAGATTGCCTCAAAAATACCTTGTCATTCCTGGTTTACCACTTTGGGGCGCCTGCCTGCCGTAATGTCAGTTCAGGCAGGAAAGCAGGAATCTTTTGAAATTTTAAACAGAATAAATGGAAATATAAAATATAAGTAATTAATTAAAAAAATATCTTAGATTTGGGGAAATCATGAAATACTTTTTATTTTTACTTTCTTTTAGTATCACATTTATATCAACAGGTCTTAAAGCAGATTGGGAATATTCATCAAACGGGCTGCAATCCGGAAATGTGCTTTCTTTTACAGAAAAAGGAAACATAATTTTTGCCGGTGTAGAAGGCTCGGGCATATTCACTTCTACAAACAACGGACAGTCCTGGGTTCAGTCATTACAATACGGGAATATTTATTCTTTAACTGCAAATTCAAATGCTGTTTTTGCTGCTAATTGTATAGGGTACTTACCCAATATTTCAGGGGAAATCAAAAGATCTTTAAATGATGGTGTAAGCTGGACAACCACAGGCTTTACTGATTTATGGGTCAGGGCAATTGCAGCAAACGGAAATAATATTTATGCAGGAACTACTTTTGCAACCGGCGGCGGGTATTTGTATATATCAACAAACAACGGAACAAACTGGAATCCGGTATCCATAGGCAGCGGGGTTTTTTCCCTGGCAATTGAAGGAAATACAATTTATGCGGGAACATATTACCAAGGCGTTTATAGATCTACAAATAACGGTTTAAACTGGAATCAAACATCATTGAATAATCAATATGTAGTTTCGTTATCATGTTCAGGTAATAATATTTATGCAGGTACATATTATGATGGGATCTATTGTTCTACTAACAACGGTTCAAGCTGGTTTCATCCCTCGTTAAATACAGGAAAGGTTTATTGTATTATTTCAAATGTAAATTGTGTTATGATGGGAACAGTTTACGGAGTGTATGTTTCTTATGACCTTGGATTAAACTGGATCCAAAGAAATGAAGGTATGGGAAATTATGATATATACTCATTATTTATCTGTAATAATTATATTTATGGAGCAGAGGCGGTGTTTACAGAAGGCTTCTTTCGGAAATTGTAGGTGTTGAGCCGGTTACAAATGAAATTTCTTCACTATACAGCCTTTCACAGAACTATCCAAATCCGTTTAATCCAAAAACAAAAATTGATTTCTCTCTTCCAAAGGAATGTAATGTAAGAATTGAAATTTATGATTCGAGAGGTGCTTATTTAGAAACACTTTTTAATAGATATTTAAAGGCTGGTTCATACAAAACTGAATTTGATGGAGCTGATTTATCAAGCGGTGTGTATTTTTACAGATTAACAAATGAAAATTATACTGAAACAAAAAAAATGCTGTTGATAAAATAACCTTTAAATCAGCACACTATCCGCTTTAGTAGTACACGATCCACTTTAGCGGTGAGACCCGCCGTAGCGGGATACAAACTGAACCCGTGATTTTTTTTTGAAGGTGAGCGTGCGACCCTGCTTTAGCAGGGAAGTCCCGCTGAAAGCGGGATTAACCAATTTAAAAAGCGGTACTGTACCGCTTTTTTGTAGTGCGTATAACGCCTTCGGCGTCACTAACGCAAGGATAAAAAGTGGTTGAATTTTTGACTTTGAGGGTGAGCGTGCGACCCTGCTTTAGCAGGGAAGTCCCGCTGAAAGCGGGATTAACCAATTAAAAAAGCGGTATTCTGTACCGCTTTTTTGTAGCGCGTATAACGCCTTCGGCGTCACTAACGCGAGGATATAAAGTGGTTGAATTTTTGACTTTGAGGGTGAGCGTGCGACCCTGCTTTAGCAGGGAAGTCCCGCTGAAAGCGGGATTAACCAATTAAAAAAGCGGTATTCTGTACCGCTTTTTTGTAGC
>JAUQWQ010000195.1 GCA_030835085.1 Ignavibacteria bacterium | reverse complement strand
GAGGACTCTGCGGGTTGAAATAAATATATATCGTGCTGTTACGTTTTATTAGAAATCTGAAAGATTAACATATCGCTCCTACGGAGCTCTGTAAACTGGACTCAAATCAATGCTACAAACATACCGCTCCTATCGGAGCTCTGAAATCTACATTCCGGAGCAAAACAATCAAAGCGTCAGGTAGTAATTCGCCGTTGCGAACTGCCTCCACACACTGTGGTGTCGGTAGTTTCCTCCCGACACTGGGCATATATATTATTTTATCAACACTAATTTTTTTGTTTCTATAATTTTATCATCTGCTGTTAATCTGTAAAAATATAACCCTGATGAATAATCATTCAAGTTAACGTTGATACTGTAATAACCTGCACTCTGTTCTTTATTTATTAGATGTTTAATAAGTTCGCCTAATGAATTATACAAACTTATTGTAATTTTACTTGTTTTAGGCAGGCTGTATTCAATTATGCTGTTTGTATTAAATGGATTAGGATAGTTTTGTTGCATCTTATACTCTGAAGGCATTTCATTATTGTTATTAACAATTGCCATTGGCTCGGTGTATTTTACTGTTGCAGTCTCCCACTGAATCGGATTATTGTTATATGTACTTTGTCCTGTGATAAAAATATTATTATTATCTATTGCAAGCCCTCCACACAGGTCCTCCGAGTTGGTTAATGATCCATTATAAAGACAAAGCCATTTTTGTGTTCCGTCAGGTAGATATTTTATGATAATATAATCATTTCCTGTTATTATGTGATTACCCACCCCGGCAATGTATATGTTATTATTTTTATCAAGTTGCAATGTGTTTGGAAAGTTTATATTTTGATTAGCACCACCAAAATATCTTTTAGCCCAAAGTGAGTCACCGTTATTATTGTATTTTAAAGTTACGATATCTTCATTACCATTGATGCTTGAAGGACAAAATGTGGAATAATATACTGAAGAATTATCTGAAGAAACCGCAAGACCGCTAATTATATATCCGCCATTTCCATTGTTATTCATTACACCCCTGAATAATTTTGTCCATTGAATGCTGCCTGTACTATTCATTTTAAGCAATATATCGTTAGTACCTGCTCCTGCAGGTACTTGGGTCGTTCCTGCTACATAAATATTGCCGATACTATCAATTGCTATTTGATGCCCATGATCTTGCCTATTATCAGGTGTGTTATATGTGGAATACCATTGTAAGCTGCCATTTGTCGCATACTTAATAGTTAAGAAATCAGGTAAATTAATAAAATATCCATAAGACCCCACCAGATAAATATTATTTAACATATCTAAGACTATTTCGGAAGTGCTGCTTTCATCAGGCAATTGAGTAAATCTCTTAACCCATAGGGTATCACCTAATGAGTTATATTTAATTATTAGAACCCGCAATGTATCACCGGGTGTATTTGTATTGCCGGCAACAATTGTATTTCCCTGGTTATCAATTTTTATATCACGTGGTACATCACCTGATCCACCCCCATTAAAAACCCTTGCCCATTGTAAGCTACCAGAAGAATCAAATTTTACAGTATTTATTCTGGTTTCAAAATTTACATTAACAGTGCCTGTTATGTATACATCTCCGGCCTTGGTTACAGCAAATTCTGTGGGCTGATCATTTAAGTTACCCGGACTATTATAGCTTGCGCTCCATATTAAATCACCGAACGGTGTGTATTTAATTAAACCATAATCGCTTGATGTTGAAGGATTGCTTAATCTCATTAACACATATACATTTCCGAATGAATCAAGCTGAACACCTTTGCCGTAGCAGGCAGTGTTCCAATTGAATCTGCTCACCCACTCCTCGGTTGGCTGTTGGGCATACAACTGTAATGCAAAAACTGAAATGCAAAAAATTATGTAAGTAAATTTTTTCAATTCTGTTTCATTTCATTTTGTGTAACTTTTTTCTTAATCACCAACGCAAAGGTGGTTATGGGCAGTCGTAATGCTATATTTTTCACAGAATCATAAGCAAATAAGAAAAATATCGCAAATATTTCAAGGATAATTTTCAGGCAGATTGATCCGTTCCGCAGAGCCTCTCGTTTTTGGTCCGTTTCGATAGGCTTCGCCCATCGCTGATATATTAAGCAAAGTTGAGGATTCTATTTTTACAATTACCCCTACTTCGAACACAACTCCGTTGTGTTCTCTTCTCCCCCTTACAGGGGGAGATTATCAATCCGTTTCCGCAGAGTCTCTCGCTTTTTGAGGACTATGCGGGTGAATATTGGTTAAAAGTAATGAGCCCCGTAGGGGCGAAATGTTTGTAGAAATGGCAAAGAAAAAAAAAGAGCTCCGTAGGAGCGAAATGTTAACTGCTTTATCGGTTTAGGTATGATACCACCCCAAATCCGGCTGCGCCGGATTATTCCCCTCCTTATGAAAGTCGCAGACCTGGCTTTGACACGGGAGGGGAGCTAATTTAATGATATTTCCTTCCTTAAACATCCAACGTTTCCGCGGAGTCTCTCGTTTTTTGAGGACTCTGCGGGTTGAAATAAATATATATCGTGCTGTTACGTTTTATTAGAAATCTGAAAGATTAACATATCGCTCCTACGGAG
>JAUQWQ010000194.1 GCA_030835085.1 Ignavibacteria bacterium | reverse complement strand
TGTTGATAACAGTGATAACACATTCTATGCAATGTGCTATGCAAACGGCCCTGAATTAAGAAAAGTAGATACAGCAACAGGTCTTTTAGGACCGATCCTCTGCACATACACAGCTCAGGCTACAGGTATGGCAGTATTACCACCATCAGCACCGCCGGTAACAACATTCCCGGATATTCTGTATTACAAATTTGAACAGAACGCTTCACCTACAACAACACCAAACTGCGCAATTCCTCCTGCAGGAACAAACCCGGCTACGTTATCCGGTGTAACATTAACTTCAGGCGGTCAGTTTGATTCATGTTTAACCGGAACCGGTACTGCTAACGGAAGAGTAACCACAGGATGGAACTGTGATCTTGCTTCAGGCAACTGGACGATCAGTTTCTGGGTAAACAACCTGGTTGATATGAACCCGACCTATTTATTTGGTGATGCAGGTTCTACATCATTCAGATGCTTCTATGGCGGCGCAGCCGGCGTAGATAATATTCTTTTCAGAGGTCCGTTTGCTGATATTACAATTCCATGTCCGGCAGGACCCCAGGTATTCCATTTTGTATATGACGGCACTAATGTTATCATTTACAGAAATGGTACTTTAGTAAGCACCAACGCAAGAACAGTTACCATGCCAACAGGAACAGGATTCTTTGTAGGCGGTTATACAAGCGGTACCGGTTTATCAGGTAAAATGGATGAATTCAGATTAATCCGCCGTGCATATACACCCGCAGAAGTTACAGCATCATGGAATTCAGATTTCGGCGGATGCGGATTAGTTGGAATAACACAAAACAACAACCAGACACCTGAAAACTTCAGTTTGTCACAGAATTATCCGAATCCATTCAACCCTGTAACAAATATCAAGTTCTCAATTCCGACAAACGGAAATGTAAAACTTGTTGTATTTGACGTATTGGGCAGAGAAGTAACAACACTTGTTAATGAAGTCAAAAACGCAGGAAACTATGTTGTTGATTTCGACGCTTCAAACTTATCAAGTGGTGTTTATTTCTATACACTTGAATCAGGTAACTTTACACAGACGAAGAAGATGTTACTTGTAAAATAACAGTAACAATGATTTAATATATTTTTGATTTTTTTTCAAAACCCGCTTATTTCTAAGCGGGTTTTTTTATTGCCTGTAAACTAGAGATTTATAAAGTATTATAGCGATTATAGTTAACTAATATGTTTATTGCTTTAACGCCCTGTATTACCTATTTTAAGGTAGAAAAAAATTGTTTAGAACAAATTTTCCAGGGGGTGGAATCATGAAAAAATACTTTTCTATTTGTTTGCTGTTAATAACTTTTACTTCATTATCACAGATATTCCAGCCAAATCAATGGTGCGGTAATTTTCCTGTTATGCCCGGAACCGGTACGATTTGGGGTCATGCTTCAGTCGTTCTTGGTGATACAATATATGTAGCCGGTGGTTCATCCTCCGGTGCTCCGTCATCTATTTTTTACAAGTATTCAATCAGTGCAAACAACTGGACAACAGGTGAAGGAACCCCAGTTCCAAAAACAGGAGGAGATCTTGTTGCCTGCGGAAATAAAATTTATTATATAGGCGGAGGTAATACCGCAATTGCAACTGGAACGGCAGAGACATTTGTATACAATGTTAATACAGGTGTATGGAGTACTCTGGCAGATATCCCGACACCGGTGACTGGTAATGTTGCTGAGTGTTACAGAGACAGCTTAATATATTGTATGCTTGGAGGCTGGAATACATATGAGTCATTGATACAGGTTTATAATATTAATACAAACACATGGGCACAGGCTACACAAATAACAACAGGCAACGGAAGACGCAGTTTTGCCGGAGGAATTTTAGGTAATAAATTATTTGTATGCGCGGGTTTTTCAGGCAGCTTCAGGAACGATTTCTGGGTAGGTACTATAAATCCGGCAAACCCGCTGCAGATCACCTGGCAGCAAAGAACAAATATTTCTGTACCCACCAGCAGACCCGGGGGCACAGCTATCATGGGAAAGTTTTATGTTATAATGGGTGAAATAAGTGGCGGTGCCGGTAATGATTCAGTTGCTATATGGGATACAACCACATCTGCCTGGACTTACAGGGATGGAAAACCCATCAGGACAAATAATCTTTATGGAGCAATTTCAGCAAGTATAACATACTGCAATAACCGCCCGGGAGTTAAGATATGGTGCGCAGGCGGCTCAATCCAGGGGCAGGTAAACAGGCCTCTTGATGTATTTGCAGATACATGTTTACTTAACTGTACCGGCCCTTTGACCGGAATAGAAAATAATAATAATATTCCACTGCAATACAGTCTATTGCAGAATTATCCCAATCCGTTTAATCCGCAGACGAAAATTATGTACACTCTTCCTCAAAGCGAAAATGTAAATATTGTAATTACAGATATTTTGGGAAGAGAAGTGTTTGAACTGCAGAATGAGTATAAAAATGCTGGTATTCATCAGGTTATTTTTGATGGGACAGGATTTGCCAGCGGAATTTATTTCTATAAAATAAAAGCCGGAGAGTTTATAGATTCGAAAAAAATGGTGATTATTAAATAAAAACACAAAATACTTCTTTTTTTTCCTCACTACACTAAATGCGTGATTGTACCACATGTTTAGTGTAGTTATTTTGACTACAAGTGAGGGGGGAATTTAATAATTAATCCAAAAAAGGAGTATTTTATGAGGTTTTTCGTTACATTGATAACATTAATGTTAAGTTTCAATCTGGTCTGGGGGCAAAACCCTGATTTTGATGAAAACTTTACATCAGGAAACGGTTATATACCGGCACCTTTGCCATATGATCTATCAGGTAATTGGTCTGTCTTATCTAATTCCCCAAATTCAGTTTCAAGAAGCTGCTGTGCATTTATAGAAGTTGATGGGGTTCCATACCTGTACCAGTTTGGTGGAGGTAATTCATCGAATGATCTTAAACGTGTTGCGCGATTGAATTTATCCAATGGTACCTGGCAGAATAATTATTCAACAATGCCCTTTCAGATATCATCAGGTACAGCAATCAGCATTAACGGCGGCACCCAAATTTTAGTGTTTGGCGGGAATTCTTCAAATTCACTGGGTAAAACACTTTTATATAATGTAAACAGCAATACCTGGCAAACCAGGGCTGATATGTTAACAAAAATCACTGACGCTCTTGTAGTTAAGTACAGTGAAACTAATATCATAATTATTGGCGGCGGTGACGGATATTTTGGTGCAAATGCCTTAAAAACAAATAAAGTTCAAATATATAACACAGCTTCAAATACATATTCCTATTCAAATGATTTCCCGATCCAGAATGCTATGCTTGGAGGAGGATTATACAGAGATACTATTATAACAGCCGGCGGTTATACAGCAGGTGGTGTTACTGTTGCCAGTTGCTATAAGGGGGTTATTAATCCTTTAAATATGAGTATCACATGGACACAAATATCAGATTATCCTGCAGGTCCTATTACCAGGATGGCTTCATATGTAGCTGTAAAGGGAACCGGAGTGGGAGTAATGTTCACAGGAGGAGCAATAGGCGGCTCATTACCAACAGCTGCAACACATTTCTGGAACTTCTGTACGCAGTCATGGCAGCCGGGTTTACCGGATAATACCCAGGCAAGATATAATTATAAAGCATGCGGCAAAGGGTACGATATGGTTTTTACAGCCGGCGGTTATACAACCAATGCAAATTCCAACAGAACGGAATCTTTGACATTTAATCACATTGAAGGACCATGTATGAACATGGTTGGGATAAACGGCAATAATAATTCAATCCCGGATAAATTTGAGCTGATGCAGAATTATCCAAATCCGTTTAATCCTCAGACAGTTATTTCGTTTTCACTGCCCAGGGGCACTAATGTAAAGTTAGTTGTTTCGGATGTAAGCGGAAAACAGGTTAGTGAGCTGGTAAATTCATATTATCTTTCAGGAAACCATACAATTAATTACAATGCAGCTACTCTTGCATCAGGAATATATTTCTATACAATAATTACAGACGAATTCACACAAACAAGGAAAATGCTTCTTGTGAAGTAAAAAATTAAAGAAAACACTCATCAAAGCCTCAAAATATTAATATTTTGAGGCTTTTTTATTTACTTATTTGTATTGCATAATCATTTTAATAGTATTATTATTCTGTAATATCTAGAAAAAATTCACAAAATGGAGCAGACATGAAAGTAAAAATTTTACTTTTAGGCATTTTATTAGCTTTTTTAAGCGGAAATATATTTTCACAATCCTTTACAAATGTGGCTCAGCAAATTGGGATTACATCCACTTATTTTGATGATTATTACATTCCTGGTGGCGGAGCAGGTTTTGCTGATTACGATAATGATGGTGACATTGATCTATTGATCGCAGGAAGAACCAACTTCATTTTTTACAGGAATGATAATGGGATATACACTGACATAACTGCACAGACAGGAATCAACTTCACCGGGGATTGTTTGAAATCAGTTGTTTGGGGAGATTATAATAATGATAGCTGGCGAGATGTTTACCTCACAAGCTGGTACTCAGGCAGCAGGCTATATAAAAATAACGGTAACGGCACCTTTAGCGATGTTACAACAAGTGCCGGAATAAGTATCCCGTTTATGTATCAAACAACAACGGCAGCCTGGGGAGATGTTAACAAAGATGGTTATCTGGATCTGTATATCGGTAATTACGGAAACATCGAAGGTGCAGGTGAACAGCCGAATTACTTCTACAGGAATAATGGAAATGGTACATTCACAGATATTACAAATTCATCAGGAGCAAAAGACAGTTTATACAAGAAACCTCTGGCGATAGTTATTTTCGATTTCGATATGGATGGCTGGCAGGATATTTACCTGGCCATGGATAAGCACCAGCGCTCAACACTTTTTAAAAACCTTGGCAATGGGACATTCCAGGATATAACTTACTCTTCAAATACAATGTGTTATTTTGATGCAATGGGTATTGCAGTTGGTGATTATAATCATGACGGTTTATTTGATATGCATGTAAGCAACGGACCGCCGGGCAATGCTACTTTCAGAAATAACGGCAATGGTACTTTTACTGATGTTGCAGTGCCTACTAACACAACAATAAATAAAGAATGCTGGGGAAACAGTTTTATTGATTATGATAATGATGGTTGGGTTGATCTTTACGCTTCTGCATCAGCCGGAATAGATATGTGTGATGTATTATACAGGAATAACAGAAACAGCACATTTTCGAACATTGGATTCAGCATTGGTATACGGGACAGCACTTTTACATACGGCATAGCCAAAGGTGATTATAATAATGACGGTTATCCTGATATATGTGCCACAATGTCAAGAGATTCAGTTGCTCATTTTTATAAGAACAGCGGCGGCAGCAATAACTGGATAAAACTGAAATGTATAGGAATGCAGACCAATAAAGATGCGATAGGTACTGTAGTAACTTCATATGCAGGGGGCTCTATAAATCGCCAGGTTATCCTGGGCGGAAGCAGTTACCTAAGCAGTGATGATGTAGAACTTATAATAGGCCTGGGCACTTCTGATAAAGCTGATTCAATAGTTATTAACTGGACAAACGGCAATGTTGATAGATCTTATAATGTTCCTAAAAATGGCAGATATACCGCAGTAGAGGGAAGCGGAGTTATTGGGATACAGCCAATCAATAACGAAGTACCGTTTGCATTTGGATTGTTCCAGAATTATCCAAATCCGTTTAATCCATCAACCAGGATACGGTTTTCTTTGCCGGAAGCAGGAAATGTGCTCCTGAAGGTTTATGATATTAACGGCAGGGAAGTAGCTACACTTGTAAATCACAAAATGCAGGCCGGCACTTATGAAACTGATTTTAACGCGGCCGGTATTTCCAGCGGTGTTTATTTTTACAAAATGATATCAGGCAGTTTTACAAGCACAAAGAAAATGATTATAACAAAATAATATATGAAAATGAAGAATAATATTTTCAAAATTTCTGTAATTTTCAGAAATCTATTGTTTGCAGCATTTGTTCTTTTTGCTTTCAGCTGCAATGACGATACAAATTTAAATACTTCAACTGGTACATCACCATCCGTACCGGCTTCACAAATTGATGCGAAGTACGCGCTGGACTGGATGGACATAGAATATAAAATCATTGCCGACCAGCATAATGATAGCCCGCCGCCGCCATCAAGATTTTATTCTTATACTTGTGTCACAATTTATGAATGTGTTGCACCTGGGATTCCGTTATCAAGATCATTGAGCGGTCAGCTAAACGAAATGCCGCAAATGCCGCAGATCAATTCAACTTTAGAATATGACTGGCCGACAGTAATAGCAGCTGCAGTTAAGCCTGTCATCTATGCAGCCTATGATACATTATATCCGGGTTCTATTTTTTTGGTTGAAGAACATTACAATGAAGTAATTACTGAAAGACAGGCAGCAGTATCAGTTGATGTTATTGAAAGATCAATACTGCATGGCTTAGCGATTGCAGAGAAAATTCAGCAATGGATATCTACTGACGGCTATGAAGAAACGAGGACAATGATTTATAACGCTCCTCCCAGAAGTCTAAATCCTGCAAACTGGGAACCGATAAATCCCGGTGACAGGCCTAATGAGCCTTATTGGGGAACATTGAGACCATTTGTTGTGCGGAATCCGGAACAATTTTATATTCCGATGCCCACTTTTAGTACAGATACAAGTTCAGCAATCTATCGTGATGCCAAAGAATTAACTGAAATTTCACAAACACTTACATTGGAACAAAAAAGAATTGCAAATTTCTGGAATGATAAGATAAGAACAGGCACACCTTCAGGACACTGGGTCTCTATTATGAGCCAGGTTGCCAGGCAAACAGGAGCAAAGTTAGATAAAGTTGCTAAAATGTACGCTTACATGGGACCCATGATGGCTGATGGTTTTATTGTATGCTGGAGAGCGAAATATCATTATAATCTTTTAAGGCCTCAATCATATATCCGTGATTATATAGATGCAAATTGGAATCCATATTTGATTACACCGTCTTTTCCTGCATATCCTTCAGGTCACTCCAGTTTATCAGGTGGTTGTGCCGAGATCATGAAAGAGCTCTTTGGTGATATGCATATTACTGATTATACACACCAGGATATAGGATACCCGCCCAGATCTTTTGATACATTTGCGGCAATTGCTGAAGAAGCGGCTTTTTCAAGACAATATGGCGGAATTCATTACAGGTTTGATTCAGTGAACGGTTTAACGGCCGGGCATACTTTGGGAAGATGGATTCTAAATAATATTCGGTTATCTATATTGGAACCTTAATCTTTATGAAGAATGATTATTAAGCCAATTCCATGCAAGGTAAGCCATAAATGCTGCGCCTTTTGGAATTAATTTCTCATCAAGGTTTAATGTAGAAGTATGAAGACCGGAAGTGTTACCTGCCCCGATCCAGTAAAAGGAGCCGGGGCATTTTTTTAAGTAATACGCAAAATCTTCGGCGAACATAAAACGTTCACCCTTAAAAATATTTTCTTTTCCTGAAAATTCTATTGCTGAATTCTGTGCAAAAACAGTTTCTGCTGCTGTATTATTCAGTTCAGGGTAACCGGGTGATACTCTGAATTCATAACCGGCTCCCGCTGCAATAGTAATACCTTTAATTGTACGTTCTATAAGCTTTAGTGTGTTCCTTCTGAGTTTTTCGTTCAGAGTTCTTACTGTACCGGAGAGTTCTGCTGTATCAGGAATCACATTATTAATCGTTCCGCCTGCAAATTTTCCAATAGTGATCACTACAGGCTCATATGGATCGGTACTTCTTGATACAATGGTCTGGAGTGCAAGCACAACCTGTGAAGCAATAACAATGGGATCTATTGCAGATTGAGGTTTAGCGCCATGTCCGGCTTTGCCTTTAACAGTAATATATATTTCATCCTGAGATGCCATCATAACACCTTGGTAGAATCCAACTTTGCCGGCAGGTTTGCCAGGCAAAATGTGCTGTCCGAAGATCGCGTCAACTTTTGGGTTCTTTAGTATTCCGTTTTTGATCAGCACTGAAGCTCCCCCGGGATTCTTTTCTTCAGCGGGTTGGAAAATGAACTTTACAGAGCCATTCAGCTCCTTTTTCAGTTCTTTAAGTATCAACGCTGCGCCGTAAACCATGGCGGAATGAGCATCATGTCCGCAAGCATGCATTATACCGGGATTTTTAGAAGCAAACTTCAAACCTGTATTTTCTGTAATAGGGAGCGCATCAATATCGGCTCTTAATGCAACACACTTGCCTTTTTTGCCGTTTAACAGGGCAAATACGCCGGTTTCAGTTATCCGGCTTACTTTATCTAAACCTGTTTTATTTAGTCGGTTATAAAGCAGTTTGGTTGTTTCAAATTCATTAAAAGCCGTTTCAGGGTTACTGTGAATATTCCTTCTCAGTTCGATCATCTCTTTGCTGTATATAGCAGAGAGTTTCAGTATTTTATTTTTTATTTCAGATTTTAACATTCTTAATAATCAATTCTGAATGAGCCCCAGAAAATATTTTCTCCGTATGAAATGTTTCTGTCAACATAATCATAATTTCTGCGCTGGTACCTTATTGTGAAGAAATACTGTTTAATGGGTTCGAATTCAAGCTCTGCAATAATAATATTCCTGTTTATCCTGATACCGCTTAAGAATTCATTTTTTCGCGCAAAGTCTTCACTTCCATCAAGGATGTTTGAACCGACGTTAATAAAATTCCCGAGACTATCTGTATAGTTTTCACCTGTTCGCTGGATCTTATACGTCACCGAAACCCTTAGTCTGCTTCCGAAATTATAGCCGAGCCTGAATGCATGTTCATCAGAATTAGGATTTAGGGAATGTCCCATCGGAAGGTTCCAGTTGGAATATGAATTATTAATTTCTCTGTGCGCATAAACAAACGGATTAACCCTTGTATACTCATATGTAAAACCCAGATTTGGCAGGGTAAATGCATTCTGCCAGTTAATACCGCCCTGAAGGGCAAATTTATTATCATTACCTTTAGCAGAATCATTGCTGATAGTTTCAAAATTCAGATCATCTATCAATAAACTTCCCTGAATTGAAATGTTTTTAACAGGGTAAATCTGCATATCAAATCCAAGCAGGGTATTGTTTGAATTTTTACCCGGAAGTTCAGTATTCATATCTGCTGATGTGAGGAAACTTATAGGATTAATAAATGCGAAGTTCATTGGTACATTACTGTAAACAACCATTTCATTAAAAGCAAACTTGAATGCATTATTGAAAAATGGTCCCATTTCAAGCCTGTGGAACACAAGATATTTGGAAGATAATTGCGCTCCATTGGAATCATTTCCAACAATACTGGAATGGAAAAATGAATATCTTATTTTTTTGTAATGAAGGTCCAGTTTCAGGAAATCAAACGGTGCAGAATTCTTATTAGAAAGGAATAGTTTATCAATAAATCCCGTTCCAAAACTTAATGCTTCTCTTCCGATTGTTATCCCCATCCAGTCTTTAGCGGGAGCATATCTTAAATAACCTTCGTAGCTGTCAAAAGTTTTGTTGCCTTCACTGCGGTATTTCCTTATTGAAGAAAGGAGGGGATCAACAAATGCAGTTTGCTGTGCATCTTCTGATGTGCCACCCAACCGGACACCGTTGGATAACCTTAGATAATATCCAACAGAATTGAATAGTGTACCTCTAATTCTCGTTCCAAGCTCGCCAAGTAAAACGTGCGGCTTTCCTGCAGAATCGCCATCAAGCCCAATATATCTGATACTTGCAAGTCCATCCCAGAAAAATGTAACATTAGAATCGACGGATGTATAAAGGTATTTCTGTTTTTTATTAGAGAAGAGCTCTCCAACACCTTTTTTAGAAAAAAAGTCTGATGAATTTTTCAATGTACCATACATATCATATTCAAATTCAGCAGTGTAATATTTTAATAAAGCTTTATCAGTTTTGGATAGTTTATTCTGTTTTCCCGTTATTTCTTTAAGGAAATTGGCAGCTTCTCTTCTGGAAACAGGACCCATTGATGATGAATACTCATCGATTATTTTATTTGTAAACATTCTGTCCAGAAAGTCATAAACAGGATTTGACAGCGGTACTAATTCAACCTGTGTGTAAGTGGTCTTGAAAACAGATAAAATAATAATTAATGCAAAAAAGAATTTGAATTTTCCCATATGAATTTAGATTATTTACAAAAAATTAGTTAAGCTGCTTGAATTTTTTTCTTAATTCCAGAATTACATAATGAAATATAATTGAATGAATGCTTTCAGCGGTACACATTTCATCCAATGGTACATGAAGCTTATGGTTAGCAATTTTGTACAATTGTCCGCCATCATAAGCCGTTACACCAATTGTAGTCAGTCCGTTTTTATTAGCCCATTCAATAGCTTTAATTATATTCGGACTATTTCCTGAACCGCTGATTGCAATAACCAGATCACCTGATTTTGCATATGTCACAAGCTGCTGTTCAAAAATAGTATCATATCCTTCATCATTTGCCTGTGCAGTTAAAAAAGGAGTATTATCCGTTAAACTTAAAGCTTTTAATCTTATTTCGTGTTCGGGATGAATTTTTGTACCTTTTGCTAAATCCTGAGCCAAATGTGAAGCATTTGCAGAACTGCCTCCATTACCGATTACGAAGACAAATTTATCATCTTTATAAGCTTCAACAATCAAGTTAATAAAATTATCAATTTCTGCCTGGTCCACTGAATCCATTGTATCAGTAACCAGTTTTTTATAGCTTTTAAAATTCATAAATATATATAATAAATATAATTAATTACAAAAATCCGTATAAATAAATATTATCACAATGAAAATAATAAATAAAGGTAAAATAATGTAAAATAATGATTAAATCCCTGCTTTTCTTACTACATTAAGGTTTTTCATGGTATTTTCTGCATAAGATAAAATATCTTCAATATCAGTTTGTGCCCTAAGATAGTTAACATACTCTTTCACGCTGTCTTCTGCTGTTCTTAAAGGTGACCAGCCAAGCGATTTAAGTTTGGAAATATCCGAACATGCATTCCGGGTATCACCAAAGCGGTATTCGCCTGATACATTGGCAATGATATTATCTTTTCCGAATTCTCCGGCAACAATCTCAGAAAATCCCTTTACGGTATAGGCTTTGCCGCCACCAACATTAAATGCATTATAATTTGCCCTTTCATCCTGCATAACCAGGATGTTGGCATCAACAACATCATGCACATTTACAAAATCACGAAGCATCATTCCGTCTTCGTATACAGTCGGCGCTTTATCAAAAAAATAGCTGAGAGAAAATATCCTGCATGCACCGCTGTACATATTATAAAATGACTGTCTCGAGCCCTGGACTATTGAATACCTTAAAGCCACACTGGGGATATTATAACGTTCGCCAAAATTCAAAGCCATGAGTTCCTGGGAATATTTTGAAATAGCGTATTGATTGGGAGGACAAGCGTAAGTTTCAGGTGTCCATATATATTCAAGCGGTTCGCCATTCTTATCAATGAAATCCCATTGACCTTTTTCAAGCTGTTCATTTGACCGGCGTTTTGGATAAATGAAATTTCCTTCTTTATCTTTATATATCCCTTCGCCATTTACAAATTGTGAGGATGCAACAATAATTTTCTTAATCGGGAGCTTCTTTGCAACAGCAATTTCATATATCAGCGCAGTACTGACAGAATTTACATGAAAAAAAGTGGAAAAATCAGGCAGGTAATCCTGGTAAGCAGCAAAATGAAAAACATAATCTACACCGTCAAGCGCCTTTTCAATTGTATCTTTATCTCTTACATCACCCAGAATAAATTCTGCATTATTGGGTATATATGAAGGCATTCCTTTTAAATGAACGGGTTTTTGGAGATTATCCAGAATTCTGACCTCGTAACCAATTTTAAGTAATCTATCGACAGTATGGGATCCGATAAAGCCCGCTCCGCCTGTAACTAAAACTTTTTCCATTTACTCAAATTTCCAGGTTTATTTAATATCGTATCTTGTCTGATCAAAAATTATCTTGCTTCCGTATTTTTCAAGAAAGAACGGCAGCTCTCGGTATTGTCTTAAACTTCTTCGAAGGGTATCCTGTTTATCTCTTTCACAATAGACCAGCAGGAATCCGCCGCCGCCTGCCCCCGAGATCTTTGCTCCAAGTGCTCCTCCCTCCATGGCGAGAGTGTGCATCTTATCAATTTCCGGATTGGAAACATTTGATGCAAGCTGTTTTTTCATTTCCCAGTTAAGTTTAAGGTTTTCGCCCACCCTGTTAATATCCAGAGTCTCAAGTCCGTCAAGGGTATCAAATGCCAGTTCTTTGATCTTATGATGAAATTCTATTTTACTTAATACATTTTTACTTTGTTCTTCAAGAATAGAGGCAGCCTTACGGGTAGTATCGGTAAAAAATAACAGAAGATTAGAACCTAATTTTCGTTTTGCTTCACTAACAATTTCAATTGGTGTTACTTCAACCGTTTCATCTTTGCGGAATCTGAATGATTTAAGTCCGCCGTATGCAGCAATATACTGATCCTGTTTCCCGATCGGACGCTTAAGGATATCAATTTCAATTTTACAGGCTTCAACTGCAAGCTGTTCGGCAGTAACCAATTTACCCAGATATTGATAAAAAGCATGAAGTAAGCCCACGGTCAGGCTGCTAGAAGAACCAAGCCCCGAACCTTCTGACGGGATATCGGCAAACATCATAACCTCAAAACCCATTGTCATTCCTGTAAGTGATGCGGCTTCCCTTACCAGGTCATGTTTTATTTCACTGATAGATTCAACAATTTCTTTGCTTGAATAATCTACATAAATAAGATCATCAAAGCGTTCTTTTACGATAACATAAATATATTTATCAATAGCTGTGCTTACTACAAATCCTTCATTAGGATTATAATAGTTTACAAGATCTGTACCGCCTCCTGAGAGGCTAATCCTTAACGGCGTTTGTGATATTATCAAAAGTTATAATTCCTTTACCGTACCTAGTTTATCATCCGGTGTAAAGGAGTATTTGCTGCCTTCAGAATCAACTGCAAAATTGTCTGCATCAAAGTTCAATTTCTCTCCGGTTTTACCAACCCAATACCTGAATTTTGCCGGGTTTCCTGTAACAAGAGCAAAATCAGGAACA
The DNA here is from genome assembly GCA_030835085.1 of Ignavibacteria bacterium. GTDB lineage: Bacteria > Bacteroidota > Ignavibacteria > Tepidaquicellales > OLB5 > OLB5. The sequence goes on along the minus strand of JAUQWQ010000194.1, from coordinate 10,779 downwards.
GATCTGGTAACAACTGCTCCAGCACCAATTAAACAATACCTTCCAAGTGTGATACCGCACAAAATAGTTGCATTGGCCCCGACACTTGAACCCTGTTTAAGAAGTGTAGATAAAAAATTACCTGAATGTCTTTTGCTTCTGGGGAACATATCATTGGTGAATACCGCATTGGGTCCCAAAAATACATCATCTTCAACAACTAATCCTTCCCAAAGCGAAATACCGTTTTTGATCGTAACCCGGTTGCCGATCTTAACGCCGCTTTCAACAAAAACGTAATCACATAAATTGCAATCTTCACCAATTATAACATTTTTCAGTACATGAGCAAAAGCCCAAATCCTTGTTTTTGCTCCAATTTCATCAGATTCAACAAGAGCATTAGGATGGGCGAAATATTTCTTTTCCATTGATTAAATTTTATTAAAAGATTCACTTGACGTTTCAAGAAGCTTAACAACTTCAAGACCAATATTCCCGTCGTTCACCAGAGGTTTGTTGTAAATTATTGAATTTATAAATTCCTGGCATTCTAGTCTTAACGGTTCATGCTGTTCAAGCGGGATCATAGTAATTTCGCCAGATTGATAACCCAGGGCACCGGAGTCGGCTGCTTTACTTTTTATCCTGTTATCTATACCAAGTCCGTATAATTTTAATTTACCGTCCAGCGCAAGCATTTCGTCATAGACAAGTGTTCCTTCAGTCCCAAATACCTGCATAAGCCTGACTTTATTTGATGAAAGCCAGCCCAAATGAATATGAGCAGTAGTTCCGCTTTTAAAATTTAAATCTATATGAGCATTATTTGTGAGTCTGAATTTATTCTTTGCTCTTGGTGCATTAAATGCCCCAAAAGGATATTCATTTCTGAGAGAATTAACTTTCCATGGAGTTTCTCCTAACAGGTAAAGTATGATAGAAAAATCATGCGGGCCAAGATCCCATATTACATCAACTTCAGATTCCGGCGGTCCCAGGTTTATCCTTGTTGAAGTTATATGAAGTACTTTTCCGATTACTTTTTTCTTTAAAAGTTCTTTAATCTTTCTGACAGCCGGTGCAAACTGGAAAACATGACCTACTGCGAGTTTTTTACCGAGTTTACCTGCTGTATAAACCATAGATTCAGCTTCTTCGGTGCTGTAAGCCATAGGCTTTTCAACGAACACATGTTTGCCTAAAAATAAAGCTTCTTCGGCAAGCTCTTTATGAGTTGTTACGGGAGTAGAAATAACTACCGCGTTAATTGATTTATCCTTCAGGATCTCCCGGTAATCTTTAGTAATTTCAATAGTAGGGAATTCCTTTTTTATAAATTCCAGTCTCCCGGATTTAAGATCGCTTACCTTTTTAACTTTACAATTTGGCAGACTCATAAAGTTTCTTATAAGCTTAGGTCCCCAATAACCAGCTCCAATAACACCAATATTGATTATTTTTTCAGTAGTTTTAATAATTAAACCCCGCCTTTTCCGAATACCATTACAGGTATAGTTTTAAATAGAATTTTCAGGTCAAGCCATAAAGATTGATTATCTGCATAATAGAGATCAAGCAAAACTGAATCACTGAATGTAACATCATCCCGGTTACGGGCAATGATCTGTGCAAGACCTGTAATACCGGGAATAACTTTATATTTTAATTTATGCCAGTCTTTAAAATGTTCATACTCATACGGCAGACACGGTCTTGGTCCAACAAGGCTCATATTGCCTGTAAAAACATTCCAAAGCTGCGGCAGTTCATCAAGACTGAATTTCCTCAGAAATTTTCCCGCAGAAGTAATCCGTGGATCATTTACAAGTTTTTTATAACCTTTGTTAGCAGTTATAAGATTTTCAAGGTGCATTTCATGTATACTTGTATCATTATTAATGTACATAGTTCTGAACTTATACCACTTGAATATTCTTCCGTTTTTCCCGATAACATTGGTTTTGTAGAACACCGGTCCGTTTGAGGTTAACTTAATTGAAAGAGCAATAATAGATAGAACGGGTGATAAAAGTAATATCAAAATCCCGGATGCAGTTATATCAAATATTCGTTTAAACTTTTCTGAATACAAAGGTGACAATTTGGGTGATACAGATATTACTTTAAGGTCATGATACTCACCTTCATCGAGTTTAGCAGAAATGATATCAAAATGATTTGACACAAGATTTACATGACAATTTGTAAGTTTACATTTTTCAATCAGATCCAGAAGTTTTTTATTTTCAATATTCTGGATAGTAATGAATATCTCATCAATTTCCTGTTCTTCGGTGATAGTAAGAATATCATCAACAGTTCCAATTACAGGGACTCTGTTGACAATAGTTCCGTTTTTTGTGGGATTTTCATCTACAAACCCAATTAGTTCTATGTGGTAATGCGGTTTTACAGTAAGTATTTCCGAAAAGAAAATACCTAAGTTACCTGCACCGACAGCAATTGCCCGCCTGGTTATAAAATCTTTTATATTGCCCCCAACGTAATTGGCTCTCAGGATCCTTCTTAAAAGCAAAACACGCGTTGTAAATAAAAGTGCAAATGAAATTGAAAAATATATTATAACCTGTGTTCTCGAGTCGTGAAGGGCTTCCTGGGTTTTTATAATAAAAATGCCGATGATAATGATAATACTGTTAATAAGTAAACCTTTTAAGATAAGCAGAGTTTGCTCACCAATCCGGAGAAAGTATTTGTGTTTATACAGCTGGTAATACCTGAAAATGGGAATGATCAGAAAAGCACCAAATAAGAAAATAAATAACTTTTCTAAAAAAGACAGCTCGGTAAAATAAACATTAAAACCAGGAGCGGTTAAATAAAGAGCAAGAACAAAAGCTATTGAAGTACAGAGAATATCATTTACTGATAAGATCAGTTTTTTGGCTCCCCACTTTTTTATGAATTCGTCAAGCATTATCAGCTTACCTGTTTTTATTATATTGCATTAAGAATAAAATTCTCTAATTGTGCTGCAAACATACCCGATCATTTCCCCGGTAATTTCGGGGTACATGGGAATTGATAAAATTTCATCAGCAAAGTTTTTTGCAACCGGAAAATCTTCAGGTTTATATCCCAGGTGAGAATATGCTTTTTGCATGTGCAGCGGAACCGGGTAATGCAATCCGTTTTGAACACCTTTCTTATTCAGGTGCTCAATTAGTTTTCCCCTGTTTTTAACCCTGATAATATATAAGTGATAAACCGGATCAATATATTCGGGGTGCCATGGTGTAACAATTTCTTCAATGCCCATTGAATTAAATGTCTCAGTATATAGCTTTGCGGCTTTTCGTCTCATATCAGTCCATTTTTCAATATACTTCATCTTAACATTCAATACACCCGCCTGAATTTCTTCAAGCCTGTAATTGTGGCCTTCAATTTCGTGGATATATTTTTCTATTGAACCGTGTTGGCGGTACCTGTACATAAAATCATAAAGCTTATCATCATTTGTAGTAACTGCCCCCCCTTCTCCGTAAGCGCCAAGATTCTTGCCGGGGTAAAAACTGAATGTGCCGATTACTCCAAAACCCCCGATTTTTTTCCCTTTATAGGTTGCCAGGTGAGCCTGTGAGCAGTCTTCAACTACATGCAGGTTGTGCTTTTTTGCAATTTCAAGAATCGCATCCATTTCAGCAGGCTGGCCGTATAAATGTACAGGAATAATTGCTCTTGTATTTGGGGTAATTGCAGCTTCAATTTTGTTAACATCAATATTGTAGGTTTTCTCGTCATTATCAACAAATACGGGTTTTGCATAACACAATGAAACGCCTTCGGCAGTGGCTATATAGGTATTTACGGGTACAATAACTTCATCACCCTGTTTGATACCAAGTGCATGCATTGCTACATGCAGAGCATCGGTGCCGGTACTTAAACCAATTGAATGTTTTAAATCATGTAGCTTCGCAAAATCTTCTTCAAATTTTTTGGCCTTCTTACCGCATATATATGCTGTATTATCCAAAACGTCATTTATTTCTTTTAATATTTCTTCTTTAATACCCTGATACTGGGTTTTGAGATCAACAAAAGGAACGTTCATTAATCACTTAACTTTCTATTATAATCGAATTTAACTGCAGAATTTCGTTAAAATTACTTAAAAATAACCATTTTAGAAACCCAAAATTTATAATCTTAATACGGGATAATTTAGGAAAGAGTACCGGAAAACTGGCTATTTACCAGCTTTTTTGTTTTGAATTACAGAGATAATCACTGATAGAGCCAGGACGGCAAGTATTACAATTAAAGAAACATATACCGGTATATGCCAGGAAGGATTAATTATAGGGAGCAGCATTTTAACACCAACGTAGCATAGGATTATTCCTACACCTTTTTTTACAAATTCAAATTTATCTGCAACGGCAGAAAGAAGGAAATACATTGATCGTAATCCCAGCACTGCAAGTATATTGGATGAAAATACTATGAACGGATCAGTGGTGATGGCAAATATAGCCGGTATGGAATCGATGGCAAAAACAAGATCTGTTGATTCCAGAACAAGCAAACAAACAAAAAGCGGAGTAGCGTACTTTATGCCGTCCTTTTTAACAAAGAACTTTTCGCCGTGATAGTCAGTAGTGGTCTTGTAAAATCTTTTGAACAGCCTTAGAACTTTATTGTTTTCAGGGTGGATTTCTTTATCCTTGCCAAATGCCATCTGGTAACCTGAATAAATAAGAACAGCGCCGAAGAAAAAGAGCACAAAACTAAATGTTGAAATAAGCGCTGAACCGAGCAGTATAAAAACACCGCGAAGGATAATTACACCTATTATACCCCAATTCAAAACTCTTCTTTGTGCATGAAAGGGAATCTTGAAATACTTAAAAAGAACAAGGAAAACAAAAAGGTTATCAACACTTAATGATTCTTCTATAATGTAACCGGTAAGGAATTCAATAGCTTTTTGCTGGCCTAAAAAATAATATACTCCTGCATTGAAGGCTAATGCAATACTTATCCAGAATATAACCCACTTGAGAGCTTTTTTAGGTTCCATTTAACTTTTTAAAAAGGTTTATTTATTGAGGGATCTCACTATTGGGAGAAGCAAATTCAAAACTATTGGTTTTGTCGTTCCATTTTATCTCTGCTTCATCGCTTTCAGATTTGCCATATTCATTTGCCATAACAATATTTATAGTCATAGGTTTTTTTGTTGAATCGAACCTGATTATATACCCATTCTTGGCGTCAACCTGTTCAACCAGATTTCCTTTTGAATTAGATATTTTATCTTCCATCTTCAATAAAACTTTCCAACCGTCAGATTCCTTCTGCATAAAACTTCCCTTTTTTATCCAGTAGCTGTTATCTGTCTGCTTCATTACAATAGCGGCAATTGCTGATTGTTTGCCGTTACCGAGCAGGTCTCCTTTTGCTAAAACCTTTACTTCATCGCCATACAAAGTCAGTGCGAATTTCTTTTCGTCTTCTATATTGGTTAAGCTTGATTGCGTTTGTTTTGTATCTTTACCGCAGGCATTTAAGAAGAAAATTATAGCTAAAAATGAGGCAAAATTGAGGAAAATCTTCATACTGATGGATTTTAATTTTAGTGTAATACAAATATAACCAGAGTATAATTCATGTTAAAGGGAAAATAGATTGATTTAATTAATATGAATAATTAAGTTTGACACAATAAATCTTATAAATTTAAATAACGGAGTGCCTTATGAAACTGACAATTTCATTCATTTTTTTAATTTCAGCGAATATTTTTTCGCAATGGGTTAATCTGAATCCAATCCAGCCATATGAAGATCTCAATAAAATTGATTTCATTAACCCTAATACAGGGTGGATAGTTGGTAGCCTGGGAATAGTATTGCATACAAGTGATGGTGGAACAAGCTGGGTATACAGAAATACACCTTCAGCCAATTTGATCTTTATTGATTTTGTGAATGCAAATACCGGATACGTAAGCAGTGAAAATAATTTAATGTTCAGAACAACGAATGGCGGAGTTAACTGGTCTCAATTGGATATGAATAATAATTCCCCGGTCTATTCTTACTATTTTGCAGATGCAAACACCGGAATAGTTGCCGCAGGATATAATTTAATTAAGACAACAAATGGCGGTACTAACTGGGAAATAATTCTGAGGGGAGGCAACAGATATTTTCTTTACACGTTTTTTATCAATGCAAGCACCGGTTATGTATCATCCTTTAACGGTGAATTATTGAAAACCACGAATTTTGGGAACAACTGGACCTCTAACAGCGTAGCATACGGCAGGCTTCTTTTTGCAAATGAAAATACAGGATGGCAATACGAAGGAAATCAATTTGTAAATACGCTCAGAAAAACCACTAATGGCGGGGTGAACTGGTTTGTGCAATTACATCCTTTAACCAGTTTGCTTTCAATTGATTTTGTTGATGCTAATACCGGGTATGGGATCGGGAATCCTTATTCTATGTATACCACCAACGGCGGAAATAATTGGTCAATTTTGCCCGCAGGAAGTGAGGGTACCGATGTGAAAGCTCTGAATTCAAATTCAGCCATAATTACAGGCGGATACAATTTTATTGCAAAAACAACTAATTCAGGTATAAACTGGAATAACATTTCAAAAAAAATCAATAATGGTATACTGGTTAAGTTCTTTGATCAAAATACAGGATATATTTCAGGGGAGCGCGGAATTTTTGCAAAATCTTTTGATGGCGGGAATACATGGACTAAAATGCCTATAGGAACACTTGAGAAGCTGGAATTATATTTCCTGAACATTAATACAGGTTGGTTATTATCAGGTGACAGAAAAGTATACAAAACAACAAATGCGGGAATAAACTGGGGCATTACACATTTAAATTCTTCACAACAATTGTTCAATATTTATTTTGCCGATCAGAACAAAGGGTGGATATCGGGTGACTCAGGTACAATATTGTATACCTCAAACGGTGGCTCAAATTGGTTAACTTTAAATACCGTTGTTCATTCAAAGATCATGAAGACAGTTCAGTTTAGCAATCAGAATTTAGCAGCAATTACCATGGATAGTTTAATATTGGTATCAACAAATATGGGAAGTAATTGGTTTGTAAATTATACTCCTGGAGAAAATTGGTTTTTTGATATTTGTTTTACAGATAATAATTCAGCACTGGCATTTGGTTATGGCAATATATTTAAAACATCAAATTCCGGATTGAACTGGTCAAAAGTTAATAATGATCTGCAAACTGGCGGTAAAGCTCTAAGCTATACAGGAAACACTTTGTATGCAGTAACAGGTTCAAATGTCTATAAATCTGTGAACGGGGGAATCAATTGGGCTAATTCTGAATTAAATAATTCTCCGTATACTTGTTATAGCATTTCATATATTAATGAAAACACCGGTTGGGTTTCGGGTGAAAATGGTTCTTTGTTCAGAAATACAAACAGTACCGCAATTGGTATTGAACCAATTTCCAATGAAATTCCAAAACAATTCTTATTGCATCAAAATTACCCAAATCCATTTAACCCAGAAACCAATATCAAATTTGATCTGCCCGAAAATACTTTTGTAAGATTTATTGTGTATGATATTACTGGTAAGGAAATTGACATATTGATAAATGAACAAATGAATAAAGGAAGTTATGAGATCAAATGGAACGCCGCTAGATTACCTAGTGGTATTTATTTCTACCGGATTATTACTGAAAAATTTTCGGATTCACGGAAAATGATATTAATTAAATAATTCATCAAAACCCGCTTTAAAGCGGGTTTTTTATTGTTCATTGTTAATCTTGCCCTTATTAAGTAACTTTGCACTTAATCAATACAAAATATGGGACTTTTTGATAAATTAAAGCAGGGTTTGAAGAAAACCCATGAAAATATATTCAATAAAATTGATAAGCTTGTTAATGCCAAAAGCGATATTGATGACGATTTCCTGGATAATCTGGAAGAAATTCTTTTAAGCTCTGATGTAGGGGTAAATACCACTGAAAAGATAATCAAGAATCTTAAAGAGCGCGTTAAGGAAGAAAAATACGAACGCACTGACCAGCTGCAGGCAATACTGAGGGATGAACTGAAGAAAGCTTTCGTGAGCGGTAACGGTGAAGCAAAAGAACCGTTCAAAGTTGATAAGAAGCCTTATGTCATAATAGTAATTGGAGTAAACGGTGTTGGCAAGACCACTTCAATCGGTAAACTTGCGTACAACTATAAAAATGCGGGATACTCAGTGCTTATAGGTGCGGCTGATACTTTCCGCGCGGCAGCAAACGAACAGCTTGAAACATGGGCAAAACGCTCTGGTACTGAAATTATTCAGTTAGCTCAAGGCAGTGACCCCAGCGCAGTGGTTTACAATACAATTCAATCCGGTATTGCAAAAGGTTATGATGTAGTTATAATTGATACTGCGGGAAGGCTCCATACAAAAGTCAACCTAATGGAAGAACTGAGCAAAATAAACCGAGTTATACAGAAGCAGTTACCCGATGCTCCGCACGAAGTGCTGCTTGTACTTGATGCTACCACAGGTCAGAACGGTATGACACAGGCTAGGGAGTTCAGCAATTCAATTCCGCTTACCGGACTTGTACTAACAAAGCTTGACGGAACCGCAAAAGGCGGAATTGTTCTCAAGATAAGCAGCGAAATGAAAATTCCCGTGAGATACATTGGAGTTGGTGAACAAATTGATGACCTCCAGGTTTTTGATAAGGAAAGTTTTGTTCATGCGTTATTGGAAGATTGAAAAATCCTGAACGAAAAGCCTGCCTGCCGTAACGGCAGTTCAGGCAGGAAGGATTCCATCAGATAAGCAAAAAATTATCCTCTGCGAATGAGACCCTTCGCTTCGCTCAGGGATTGATATATGTCCAGCCAGATAAAAATATTACCCCAGTTCATTGCTAACCGAATAGCGGCAGGAGAAGTTGTTGGCAGACCCGAAGCTGTGGTTAAAGAACTCATCGAAAATTCAATTGATGCCGGCGCGACCGCTATTCAGCTGATAATACGCGATGCAGGTAAAGCGCTGATACAGGTAATTGATAACGGCAGCGGAATGAATGAAGATGACGCTATTTTAAGCTTTCAGCGGCATGCAACAAGCAAAATATCCGTTGCTGATGACCTTGAGCATATTACAACACTCGGCTTCAGGGGTGAAGCCCTGGCTTCAATTGCAGCAGTTGCGCAGGTTGAGCTCAAAACCCGCACAGCTGATGATGAGCTTGGCACACTCATCAAAAATCACGGAAATGAAATTGTTGAACATACAAAGGTACAGACCGAAAAGGGTACATCAATTGCCGTAAGAAATTTATTTTACAACACACCCGCACGCAGAAATTTTTTAAAGACTAACCAGACCGAATTCAGGCACATTTACGATACATTTACCAGGCTTGCAATTGCAAACCCGCATTGTGCATTTTCATTTATCAATGAAGATGAAGAGATCTTCGATCTGCCGGCACAGCCTTTGATAGAAAGACTGACAGCAATATTTGGTAAAGAAGCAGGTGATAACCTGTTGGAAGTTGAGCATTCAAATGAACTGCTCTCACTTAAGGGGTATATTTCTAAACCCAGCTTCACGAAAAAGAGCAAGCAGGACCAGAATCTGTATTTGAATAACCGCTATGTTGTGAGTAAAGCTTTATCATTTGCAGTACACTCAGCTTATGAAGACCTTGTTGATAAAGGAGACTATCCTAATTTTTTCCTCTTCTTAACCCTTGACCCGGAAAAGTTCGATATCAACGTACACCCTTCGAAGCTTGAAGTGAAGTTTGAAGAAGAGCGCGCATTGTTCAGTTTTGTACGCAGGGGTGTATGGAGTACGCTTGAAAAGAATGACCTGATAGTTAAGGTTAAGATTCCTGAAACCACAGGATTTGATGTGGGGCAGAACAAACCGGTATATAATGCCAATATTTTCAAGTCCTCAAATTTTACTGGCAAAACGCCGCAAAGCGGCGGATTTACTTTCAAAAAACATGAAGGCTCTGAAGGTGAATCAACAGTAATTCATGAAATGTTCGGGAAGAATCAAAAATCTGCATTTGAATTTACGGATGAAGGTCTGGTCGAGCCCGCAAAAACAGCTCTTGATGAAAAGATGTATAAAGAGCCTGATACCGACAGCCTTGTAAATAAGAATGAGATATGGCAGTTCCAGAGAAAATATATCATGTACCAGCTTGAAAGTACTTTAATGATAATAGACCAGCATGCCGCACATGAAAGAATATTATATGAACAGGCGATTGACAGACTTAACTCCAATGCCAATTTAACACAGCAGCTGCTTATACCTATTTACGTTGAGCTAAACCCGGTTGATTATGAAGTTGTAAAATCAATTGTTGCGGAGCTTGGTTCATTAGGGTTTGATCTTGAAGTTCAAAGCAAACGGAAAGTTAAGATTAAAGGAATTCCCTCAGACGTTAGAATTGGCGACGAAGGCAAGATACTGCAGGAGCTTATTGACCAGTTTAAGGAATATGATATTAAGCTGAACCTTGAAAAGCGTGATAACCTCGCAAAATCCTACGCATGCAAGCATGCGATAAAAGCGGGTGATCATTTAACAGAAGGTGAGATGCTGAACCTGATCGATAAGCTGTTTTCCGTCAAGATGCCGTATGTTTGTCCCCATGGCAGACCCACAATAGTAAAACTTTCAATGGATGAGCTTGATAAGATGTTTTACAGAACGGGGATCTAGATTTTAAAACTTCAGAAGTCAAAAGACTTTTGAAGTTA
>JAUQWQ010000193.1 GCA_030835085.1 Ignavibacteria bacterium | reverse complement strand
CCATTCCCCGATACAACAATGTTACTGACCGGATATCCTGTATGATCTCCAATTGCTTTCCTCAATTCAAGCGCATCCGCCTGTGGATACAGGTGAACTCCTGGCGCTTTTTCTTTTATAGCCGAAACTGCCAGAGGTGAGGCCCCAAGCGGATTTTCATTTGAACCCAGTTTGATTATGGTAGCAGGATCAAGCCCGTATTTTTTAGCTATCTCCTCAATGGATTTCCCGGGTACGTACTCCTTGATATCCTTTACCGTTGGCCGAACCAGTTTTTTAAATCTCATCCAGCACCGACACCACTGTATCAATCTGTTGTTTTGTAATAGTAAGAGGCGGGACAAAACGCAGGACTGATTCTGATGTGCAATTAAGAAGAACACCTTTTTCGCGTGCTTTTGCAACAATGTCCTCGCACTTAATCGAGAGTTCCATGCCAACCATCAATCCTTTGCCCCGTATTTCCAGAATGTAATTCTTATTAAGCCCGCGAAGTTTCGAAACAAGATAATTTCCCAGAACTTCCGAGCTTTCCACAAGTTTTTCTTTTTTGATCACATCGATATTAGCCAGAGCAGCCGCACAGGCTAAAGCTCCTCCGCCAAACGTTGAAGCGTGGTCACCGCGAACGAAATTTGCAGCCACATCCTCACGGGCAAGCATTGCGCCCATTGGGAAGCCTCCCCCCATTGCTTTTGCGGTTGTCATTATATCCGGAGTAATATAAGAATGCTCTTTTGCGAACCATTTTCCGGTCCTGCCAAAACCCGTCTGTACTTCATCAAGGATCAATAAAACGCCTTTCTCATCGCAAATCTCCCTTACTTCCTTAAGATACCTTTCAGACGGAATGATAATTCCGCCTTCTCCCTGAATGGGTTCAAGTATTACGCCTGCGGTATTATCAGTGATAGCAGACCGTATCGCGTCGGCATTATTATAAGGGACAAAAACCGCAGGTCCAAGAGGTTCAAATGGTTTCCTGTATTTTTCTTTATGTGTGACACTCAGGGCGCCGCGAGTGCGTCCGTGGAATGCATGCTCTGTGGCTATGAACTCTTTTTTGCCAGAGGCCTTCCGGGCAAGTTTCAGGGCGCCTTCTACTGCTTCAGCGCCGGAATTGCAGTAAAATACACGATCCATCCCTGAAATGCCTGCAAGTTGTTCGGCAAGAGTAGCCTGGTTCTCGGTATAATACAGGTTAGAGACATGAATTAATTGCTCTGCCTGTTGTTTTATGGCAGAAACGACTTCAGGGTGGCAGTGTCCCACATTATTTACGGCGATTCCTGCCACACAGTCAATGTATTCTTTTCCATCAACATCCGTGACCAGCGCGCCCTCTGCGCTCTTTATGGCTATGGGCTGGCGGGTATATGTCTGGAATATATATTTTTCATATTTGCTGACTATTTCATTATAGTTAAGGGACATCTGTTTTATTCTCCAGGTCATTTTTTTCTAGCTGCATCAAAAAGGCTGATCTCATCGTTCATTACGGTCTCACCCGGATAAACGACAATGCCTTTTTCCCTGATCTCATATGGATGCAGGGTCTCATCATGCTTGACGCCTCTCATCTTTAATATTTCGATTGCTTTTACCCTGTTTCCTTCCACCCTGAACACATGAAGTCTTATGACGCCTGAGCAAAGATATTCCTCAACATTGAATGATTGCTCT
>JAUQWQ010000192.1 GCA_030835085.1 Ignavibacteria bacterium | reverse complement strand
ATTCAGCAAAGATAAATCATATAGTAAAAAGATAAAATCCTCAAAAAATTAGTAACATTTACAACCCGGTTTACTCAATTTCTTTTATCTATTATATATGTTATGTTTGCTTTACAATCCTGGCAAAGTTGGTATTTTAATATAAAACAGTAATTATATACAATTAATGACAGCAGATCATAGTAAACCTATAGAGAGTTTAAAGGAGTTTTGCGGCAATATAATAGATTACGCAGGGTTATTTCCGCCTGCAAGCCTTGAGCTTGGCCAGGCATTCCATAATTTTGTTTTTTACCTGCAGGGTGAATACAGGTGGATGCTTGGAAAATTTATAATTCCCGTAAAACGGCTTGCCGAGCTTGGCAGCCTGCTGGACGATATGACAATCGATGGAAAAGTGCCGCTATCGGTACTTGGTTCAAGCAGCGAAAATGTTAATGAATTTTACAGCTTGTTTAAAAGTGATATTGCCGTAATAAATGAGTTTAAATCAAAATACTCAGGTACGGTAACAATTGATGCTTTCGAAGTCAGGCTTCCTTCTGATATTTTTAAAGACAATGATAATACCGAACTGCAAAAATTAATGGGCTCAATTTCCGGTTCAATTGATAGTGCATTAGGTAAAAAAATCCCCGTGTTCTACGAGGTTACACTTACTAAAGAGTATGAAGCCGAAATTATCCGCACTGTTGAAACTATAGGAGCCCTTAACAATGGCAGCGGGTATAAATTAAGAACTGGCGGAATTGAAGCAAGCGCTTTCCCTGAACCGGAAGTAATTGCATTTGCAATTATGACATGCTGCGAGTTTGATGTTCCCATGAAATGCACTGCGGGGCTGCATCACCCTATCAGACATTATAACGAAGAAGTAAAATCGAATATGCACGGCTTTATGAATGTATTTGCCGCAGGTATACTTGCTTATACAAGTAATCTTGATGAAGCTGAAATTATTGAAGTATTGACAGATGAGGACCCCTATGAGTTTATGTTCACCGAAAGCGGATTTACATGGGATGAAAACGAAATTACAAATTCAGAAATAAAATCTGCCCGCGAAAAATTTATGCTTTCATACGGAAGCTGCAGTTTTGATGAGCCGATTGATGACCTTAAAGCAATGGAGCTTTTTTAATTTTTTAAACGCTGTACTGTTTTAATTATTGAGTAAATTATTAAACCCGGAGCTATTCTAATAATGAGATCTTTCATTGATGTTTCACCTGATTCACACTTCCCGATACAAAATCTGCCTTACGGCGTGTATAAATTAAAAGTAGGCTCTCAGCCTGTTTGCGGTACCGCTATCGGCGATTATGTTGTGGATCTATCTATACTTGAAGAAAAAGGTTACTTCAAAAAAACAATTCTTGGAGATAAAAAAGTTTTCAGCAAGCCAAACCTGAACACATTTATGGCTTTGGGACGCGAAGCGTGGAAACAGGCTCGTATTGTTCTGCAAACTGCGCTTAGTGATGATAATCCGCTGCTGCGTGATGATAAAGAACTTCAGAAAATTGTATTCACACCCATGAAGGATGTTGTTATGTGCCTGCCTGCTGAAATTGGCGACTACACCGATTTTTATTCCTCCCGTGAGCATGCAACCAATGTTGGCATAATGTTCCGCGGAAAAGATAACGCCCTGATGCCTAACTGGCTTCATATTCCGATAGGTTATCACGGAAGGGCAAGCTCTATTATAGTAAGCGGTACCAGTGTAACACGCCCAAAAGGGCAGACAAAACCCGCGAATGAAGAAAATCCCGTGTTTGGACCAACCAAACTGCTTGATTTTGAGCTTGAAATGGGCTTTTTTATCGGACCCGGAAACTCACTGGGAGAAGCTATTCCCGTTAATGAAACTTATGACCATATTTTTGGAATGGTACTTGTTAACGACTGGAGTGCGCGCGACATTCAAACCTGGGAATACCAGCCGCTTGGACCATTTCTGGCCAAGAACTTTGCAACTTCTATATCACCATGGATTGTTACTTTAGAAGCGCTGGAACCTTTCAGGGTAAAAGGACCCGAACAGGACCCGAAACCGATGGAGTATCTTGCTTCAAAAGGTGACTGGGCATACGATATCAACCTTGATGTTTTTTTGAAAAGTGAAAAAGAAACGGAACCATTTAAAATTTCAGGTTCCAATTTTAAATATATGTACTGGAACATTTGCCAGCAATTGGCGCATCATACTGTTAACGGCTGCAATACCAAAACCGGAGATATGATGGCATCGGGTACTATAAGCGGGCCAACTAAAGATTCATACGGCTCTATGCTGGAATTAACATGGCGGGGTGAGAATCCCATAAAACTGCCGGGTGGCGAAGAAAGAAAATTCATAAATGACGGTGACACTTTGATCATAAACGGTTACTGCCAGGGGCAGGGTTATAAAGTGGGATTCGGTGAAGTTGCTGGAAAAATTCTTCCTGCAAAGTAACTTCGCTAAAACAGATAAATGTTTACATATATAATATACGGACTCGCAGCGGTATTTTTATTGTTTCTTTTATATGCAGCCTTAATGTTCTCTATCGCATTTTTCAGAAAAGACTGAAAATAAAAGTAAATTAAATAAAACTTAAGGTATGGTCACAAAAGACTATGCTCATCTTTGTATGCTTACAGAACATCACATACCCGTAACACGAACAGCAAGATATTTCACACTCGGCGACTTTTCAGAAAACACAAAAGATATCTGGATAGTTCTGCACGGCCACCGCCAGCTTGCCGGAAAATTCATTATGCAGTTTGAAGAATTGACAAAAGAGGGCAGCTTTATTTATGCTCCTGAAGGTTTGATGCGGCTGTATGTAAAAGGCGATCACGGAGATGTAGGCGCATCATGGATGACCAAAGAGGACCGCGAAAGTGATATCAAAGATTACGTGAACTATCTCGACAGGCTATTCTTCGATGAAATTGAACCCAAAGCGAAATTAAACAATTTAAAAATAAACGCTCTGGGATTCTCGCAGGGCGCAGCAACTCTTTCACGATGGTTAACATTGGGCAGGGCAAAAGTTAACAAAGCCGTCTTCTGGTGCGGAAGCCTGGCGCATGATTTGAATTATGGCGATTACCCGGAATTCAAAAAAACTGAAATTCACCAGGTATTCGCTTCAAATGATCCCTACTATAAAAGTGATTTCCCCGAATTGCAAATACAATTACTAAAAAATGCCGGCTTTAAACCTAAGTCATTTATTTTTGATGGCGGACATGAGATAAGTGCTGAACTGATGAAAAAATCCGGGGTACTTTTATCCTGAGCCCCGCTTCAGCGGGCGAAGGATCTCATAGATAGAACTATTTATATATTGTATATACATTCCTGCGGCAATTGCTTTTCAGTTATTTTCAATTCCATGCAATAAATGCTGTTTCCTTTATGACATAAATCATAATTTAAGTTGAAATTTTTGAATAATTTTGTAATAGTGAATATTAATTTTCCTAAGAAGGAGAAAAAATGAGCTTTAGGACAATAATTGAACCCTTTAAGATAAAAGAAGTTGAACCGCTTAGCGTTACCACAGAAGAAGAACGTGTTAAATATCTGAGGGAGGCGCATTACAATCCCTTTATGCTTAAATCAGAGCATGTGCTTATCGATTTCCTGACAGATAGCGGAACATCCGCAATGAGCTCTAAACAATGGGCAGCTATGATGGATGGCGATGAAGCTTATGCAGGGTCGCGCAGCTGGCTGCGCATGGAAGCCGTCATAAAGGATCTGACGGGATATGAATATATCCTCCCTACACACCAGGGCAGGGCAGCGGAAAGAATTCTGTACAGCCATTTGGGCGGAAAAGGAAAAGTATTTATCAGCAATACGCATTTTGATACTACGAGGGCTAATATAGAATTCAGCGGAGCAGAAGCTTATGATATCCCCGTTGAAGACGCTAAACACCCCATGCTTGATAAACCGTTTAAAGGCAACATGGATACAAAAGCCCTTGAAGAGCTTATCAAAAAACATGGCGCAGAAAATATCGGCGGTGTTATTCTTACTGTTACCAATAACAGTGGCGGCGGCCAGCCTGTAAGCATGGCAAACGCAATTGAAGTAAAAAAAGTATGCAATAAATATAAAGTAAATTATTTTCTTGATTGCTGCCGTATTGCGGAAAATTCCTATTACATAAAACACCGCGAAGCGGGTTTTGAGAACAAAACGTATAAGCAGATAGCACAGGAGATGTTCGCACTGGCAGATGGCGGTGTTATGAGCTTAAAGAAAGACGGACTTGTTAACATGGGCGGTTTCCTTGCGTTGAAAGATAAAAAGCTTGCTGATGAATGCACGAACCTTCTTATTATCACCGAAGGATTTGCAACTTACGGGGGACTCTCAGGCCGAAGCATGGAAGCAATTGCAGTAGGCCTGCAGGAAGTGTTTGAACCGGCTTACCTGGAATACAGAATACGCAGCACTGCTTACCTGGGTGAAAAATTATACAAAATGGGTGTGCCGTTAATTTATCCAATCGGCGGACACGCAGTATATATAGATGCAGCGGCATTCTATCCGCACATACCGGTTACAGAATACCCCGGCCAGGCAATGGTATGCGAGCTTTATGTAAAAGGCGGCATCCGCTCGGTTGAAATAGGCTCCGTTATGTTTGGTAAGTATGATTCAAATGGTAAACTTATCCCTGCGCCGAATGAACTGGTAAGGCTTGCGATACCGCGCCGCGTATACACGCAGAGTCATATTGAGTATGTTATCGAAGTATTTGAAAAGATGTTCGAAGGAAAAGATAAAGTGCGCGGCATAAAGATAGTAGAAGAACCCGAGTTCTTAAGGCACTTTACCGCCAAGTTTGAACGACTTTAAACCCGGGCGAGACGCTGCGTCTTACTCCCATGCAGTGGGAGGAAGAAAGGATCTCAGTGATAGAATACAACAAGTGGTGTCAGGAATAAACCTGACACCACTTTTCATTTAATATATGTAGGCGGCAGGCGAGCCTGCCGCAATAATTTGTGTCAGGCAAGCCTGACACCTACAAGGGCAAAAAATCACCGTCCGCTCAGCTTATCCACACTCAGCTCACTTGAATACCCTTCGGTATAAACTGCCCACGAAGCCGCAGGGTAGATTTTCTGCGGGTCATCAATATCAATTTTAACATCAATTACTGAGCCTTCCTGAATTTTATTCAAATGCAGTGTATCAACAAACCAGCCTGCCGCGGCGGTGTATGGAGCGGTAAACCCATCATTGATCTCAAATGTAAGGAATATCATTTTCTTAATATCGCCGCCCTGTATTCCCTGTGAAACGGAAACTATCTTAGCCTTTGCAGGCTTTGCCTGCGCCTGCCGGCGTTTCG
Source organism: Ignavibacteria bacterium (assembly GCA_030835085.1). Classification (GTDB taxonomy): domain Bacteria; phylum Bacteroidota; class Ignavibacteria; order Tepidaquicellales; family OLB5; genus OLB5. Next base: position 7,363 of record JAUQWQ010000192.1, on the reverse strand, counting down.
ATTCCTGTGCCCATTTACTCAGACTGGTAAAATCACGTTTTATCCACCAAATAATACCGATAACAATAAGTATCGGTATCCCGAAGCTGAGTATCATAATTATTGCGCCTGCATCCATAATGTTTAACCCTCTCAGGTTACAAAAATAGGGAAATAGAGGAAACTAAAAAAGGCTTCCGCAGGCTGTGCAGAGTCTCATGGGATGGACTCTGAGATAAAACAAAAGCCCGGCTTGCGCCGGGCTTTGTGGTGTCAGGTTGTAAAACCTGACACGCTACATTTTATAAACTACACTGTAAAATCACTTCCTGCTTTTTCAAACAAATGATCCATCCAGAATTTGGTTAATTTCTCAAGTACACTGTTATTCTTTAAACGTGTGTTCAGATTATTGAAATCAACCTTATCCATATGCTGATCCTGGTTAAAGCAGGTGAATACAAATGATTCTTTGCCTGTTTCAGGGTCAACATGTCTCTGCAGACACTGCGCGCATACTTCTTTCATCATGCACTGCATAGGCGAGTTTATACTTGCAATAGCTGTGTGTACCGGATTTATATACGGCTTAAGTAAACCATATCTTGCTTCCTGTACAGCTTTCATCATTCTGTCACTGCCAATTGCAATTATCCTGTTTATCTGTTTCAAATCATACAAAGGTTTATCACCCGGATTCGGTTCAAGCTTGCCTTCAGCATATGCAATCATAGCCTGTACAATATTCGCTGTGATCGCTCTATCCTGCGGCCTGCGCGGCTGGATTGTATCACCGAAATCATTTGACCATACAACCATATCGGTTCCTTCTTCAACTTCATCACGCTTGAATACATCGCTTGTGTTCCTGTAGCCTGCAAAATATATCACTTTATTACCTGCATCTTTTAATGCCTTTGCCACCGAAAACAGCACTGCATTTCCTAAACCGCCGCCTGCAAGCAGAACGGTTTCACCGGTCGGAATTTCAGTCGGCTCGCCCGTGGGACCCATTACTACAACACGCTCACCTTTTTTCAGGTGGCGGCACAGCCTTGAGCTTCCCCACATTTCGAGTATTATAAGGCTTAATAATCCCTTTTCCTTATCAACCCATGCGCCCGTTAAAGCCAAACCTTCCATCATCATTCTAGAGCCGTCAATTTCAGGCGCGGTAGTTTCATAATTCTGCAGCCTGTAGAACTGTCCGGGGTGGAATTTTTTTGCCTGAAGAGGAGCTTTTAATACCACTTCAATAATAGTTGGTGTTAAAATATTAATTTCCTGAACAACCGCGATGAATTCACTATCAAGCTTCTTAACGAGCTCTGTATATATAGCTTCTTTTTCCTTAGGCTGTTCTTCTTTTATTACACCCGGGAAAACTTTGAGCAGTTCTTTATACCCGTCTTTTGCGGAAGCCATCGCTTTAACAACGTTACCTGCATATGCCGGATGGTTATCTCCGTATACCGTAACATATTTCCTGTCTTTGGTATATGAGGTGAAAAATCCGGTTTCGCCTTTTTCAGTCTTGATAAGTTCACCCTTTGGACCAAGTTTATAAGTCTGGAAGAATTGTTTCCATTCATCCAGGACAAATGTACCGGGATGCTCACGCTCATAAATGACATTAGGTGAGGTTCCTGCAGCTACAATAACTGTTTTTGCAGGAAGTGTTACTGTTTCATCAAGCTCAATATATTTACCTTCGTTGGTTTTACCCTGTTTGCGGAAGATCATTTCCTTAACAGCGCCGTATTCATTCGGTATCGCTTCTACCGGGCTCATTTTTTCCCAGTAATAAATTCCTTCTTCAAGAGATTTTATCACTTCTTCATGGTTCAGCCTGTATGCTGGCGAGTCATTCACAGTCTTCCTGTAACACAAAGTTACACCGCCCCAGCTTCTTACCAGCGGAACAAAATTCGGTTCTTCGCCGGCTTCTGCTGCGCGTTTTCTTTCTGCCCTTATCGCCGCACCGTGCTCAATGAATGTTTTTGCTATCCCTTTTTCCTCTTCATCGTACATGCTCATAACTTTTTCTTCGCCAAACTCCGCAACCGAGCCTTCATAGCGGTCAAGGAATTTTTCAACCTGAATAGGGTAATATGCAAATGCCTCTGTGGTGGTATCAATTGCAGTTAAACCGCCGCCTATAACCACTGCCGGAAGCTGTAACATCAAGTTAGCCAGTGAGTCTTTTTTGGCTGCGCCTGTAAGCTGGAGTCCCATAAGGAAATCAGAAGCTTTGCGGATGCCGCGGATAAGATTATTTTTGATCTTCACAATAGTCGGCTTGCCTGCGCCTGTTGCAATTGCGATATGATCTATGCCAAGCTTCCATGCGTCATCAATTTCTATAGTTCCGCCAAACCTTATGCCATCATACACTTTAAAGTGTTTTCTGCGGGCTAAGGTCAGGTATTCAACCTTCAGAAAGTTCTTATCCCATCTTACGGTAATACCGTATTCAGATACACCGCCAAAGCCGAGGAATATACGCTTATCAAGCTCATCCTGAATTTCTTTATAGGTGTACACCGGTTTGGGCGTTATATAATTCCCGTCTTCATCCCTGCCGCCTGTTATTTCAGGGTGAACGTGTTCAATTTTTAAACCGTCAACACCAACCACACCAAAACCTTCGTTTAACAAGTATTGAGAAAGTGTATATCCTGCAGGACCCATACCTACAACCATAACGTTCTTTCCGTTATAGGGTAACTGGTACGGTCTCTTAACATTTATGGGGTTCCATCTTGTGAGAAGTGAATATATTTCAAATCCCCACGGCAGGTTTAATACATCTGTTAATGTTTTTGTTTCAATCTGCGGTATATTTACCGGATCCTGTTTCTGGTATATGCACGCTTTCATACAGTCATTGCAGATACGGTGACCGGTACCCGGGCACATGGGGTTATCTATCATAATAATTCCCAGCGCGCCAACTGATCTTCCTTCATACTTCAATGTATGCATTTCGGAAATTTTTTCATCCAGCGGGCAGCCGCCAAGTTTTATTCCCAGCGGATTCTTCTTTGGTGTGCCGTCTTTATCCAGCAATCCTTTTGAACATGAATCTTTTCCTCTTTCGTGGCAGAAGACGCAGTACTCAACTTCACCCATTACTTTTCGGTTATCGTACCTGCTGTCTGTCAGCTTAAATCCGTCGCGTCTTCTTAATGTTTCATCTTCGCCGTATATCTTCTCAGGGATGCCTTCTGTTTCAACTTTATTATAGATAAGGTCGTTATAATTCAGGTTCATTGGCTGATGGAAAAGCGCCCAGTCGTATATTTTATGTTTTTCCGCGGAGTCAACCATTCTGGCATAACACCATTTCTGTATCATATCGATGACATTCTTCAGAAATTCAAATACCCTTAACTGTTCAACCGTACCATTAGGATTTTTTACATCAGATAACGTGATGTTATCAGTAAATGTTTTCAGGCCGCTGATAGTTGTAGTTTTATGGAAATATTCCTTTGCCTTCTCAAAAAGTTTTGTATCAAATACAAAACCGTTGGGCATAACTTCCAGGTGATTGCGCAAATGCTGTTCCATTTCATCAAGGGTGCGTATCATGTAAGCAGTTGCTTTTTCTTCATCGCTCTTCCATGGTAATTCAGGGAAAAGCTGGCTCTTCATAAGCTCTGCTTTGGAATTAAGGTCAGGAAAACGTATTGATGCAAGATCGGCGGGTTTAAACTTTTTGAATACTTTTTTGATCATGAAATCACTTCTGACCTTAAGTATTTCACGCTCGGTTTCATTATCGTATTTTAATGCATTCGCCTCAAATTTTATCCCGAAAAAGTCAACCAGGAACGAATCAAGATACCTGGCTGATTCAATAATAATATTTGAAGTATCAAGTTCACTATATCCTTCACCGTTTACATCACGGTACCTGGAAAACCTTTCATAAGATGACTGGTTGGATGTGTTATAATAAGTGTAAAATTTTTGAGTAAGCTCCTTCAGCTTCGCAGATTCAAACAGGTCTTCAAATTTAAAGCCATGCTTAAGTGCAAGATCGATCATTACGCGTTAAACTCCTTCGTTGTATTTGTTAATACGTTATTATTTTCAGAATGTAATTGCAGGGTTTTGATATATTTTGTCTTCATAATTATACGTTATCATTATATTTTCTCATAAACAGTAAAAAACCATAATTCAAAATTAGTTATAATATACATATTATTCTATGATATATGTCATTTTTCAAAGTGCAATTATGTGCCAAAAAAGCCATAAAATGCTGTTATTGGTATTCAATTGATTTAAGGCCGTATAAAAGTTATCTTTGTAGAATTTCCTGTCTAAATCATAAAAATCAAGAAAAGTAATTGAATCTAACCAGTGAGCTCAATGAAGAGCAAAGGAAAGCCGTTGAACAGATAGAAGGTCCATGCATGATTGTTGCCGGGGCCGGAAGCGGGAAAACAAGGGTTTTAACTTACAAAATAGCGTATTTAATAGAATCAGGTATCAATCCCTTTGAAATGCTTGCACTAACCTTCACAAACAAGGCTGCAAATGAAATGAAGCAGCGTATCCATAAGCTTGCCGGGGCAACTGCAGAAAACCTGTGGATGGGAACATTTCACTCCGTTTTTGCCAAAATATTAAGAATTGAAGCTCAGCATATCGGGTTTGACCGAAACTTCACTATATATGATGACGATGACTCCGAAAAAGTGGTTGAAGCGTGCATGAAAGAACTGGGATTTTCAACCGATAATCCCAAACCCAAAACCGTGAACGGCTATATTAAGGGATTAAAGAACAAACTTGTGCTGCCCGATGATATCGGGAATGTTACAAATCCGTTTGAACGCATAGCTGTGCCCGTTTACAGGGAGTACCAGAACAGGCTGATAAAAAATAACGCTATGGATTTTGACGACCTGCTGATAAATCCGATAATACTTTTCCGCACAAATCCGGATGTACTTGCAAAATACCAAAACCGCTTCAAGTTCATTTTGGTTGATGAATACCAGGATACCAACCGCGCGCAGTATGAAATTGTAAAAATGCTTGCGCAGGGTCATGGTAATATTTCTGTGGTAGGCGATGATGCCCAAAGTATTTACCGCTGGCGGGGAGCCGAAATTGAGAATATCCTTAAGTTTGAATCAGATTTTGAGGGCTGTAATGTTTTTAAGCTGGAGCAGAATTACCGCTCTACCAAAAGCATTCTTACGCTGGCTGATGAAGTTATAAAGAATAATAAACGCCAGATCAAAAAAACCCTGTTTACTGATAATCACGAAGGTGATAAGGTTACTCTTGCAGAAGTTTTCAGTGACCGTGATGAAGGCTTGATGGTTGTTAAATGGATACTGCATGAAATTCAGCACCGGAAGCTGAACTTCAAGGATTTTGTTATATTGTACAGAACCAATGCGCAGTCAAGAGTAATTGAAGATGCATTAAGGACTAATTCAATTCCCTATATAATTGTTGGGGGTGTTAAATTCTACCAGCGCAGGGAAATAAAGGATGTGCTTGCTTACCTGAAGGTACTTGTTAACCCCAAAGATGATGAAGCAATGACACGCATACTTAAGCTTCGCGATGGTATTGGCGACCAAACAGTTGAGAAACTGAAAGCCATGGCGAAGGAAATTGCCAAATCAATTGCCGAAGTGCTGCTTGCTATGCTTGAAGATAAAAATGCCGAAGGCGATAAAGTAAAACGCAGAACAAAAATTGAAAATGAGCTAATACGAGTTGCTGAGATAATTAAGAAGTATAATGAAGTTAAAGAGGGACTCTCACCAAGCGAGCTTGCAAGAAGCATTGTTGATGAGATCGGCATACTGCGTGAATTGAGGAATGACGGCACGGATGAATCGATGGATAGGATGTACAACGTGCAGGAACTGCTCTCGGGTATTTCTGAATACACGGATAACACCGAAGGCGCAACACTTGAAGGATTCCTGCAGGAAGTGAGCCTTGTTACAGATATAGATAAATATGACACAGATAAAAACGCTGTGACTTTGATGACGACCCATTCAAGCAAAGGACTTGAGTTTCCCGTGGTGTTTATTACGGGACTTGAAGACGGGATATTTCCGCTATCAAGCTCCATGATGGAGCAGGAAGAAATGGAAGAAGAGCGGAGGCTCTTCTATGTAGCCATCACGCGCGCCATGCAGAAGCTGTATATGACATATGCGCTGCAGCGCTACCGCTTCGGTAACGTAAGCTACCAGATGAAATCACGTTTCATCAATGAAATTGATACCTCAAAGCTTGATTACATGAAAAGCTCCGTGATGACTAAGCACAAAAGCCGCTCACACCAGGAAGAGGGTACTTCAATTAAGTATGAGTTTTATAACAACAAAACGAGCGATGATGTGCTGAATGATATTTTCCGTGAAGATCTTGGTGTAAAAAAAGGAAGTGTGGTTTTCCATAATAATTTCGGCAAAGGCAAAGTCATAGATGTGACAGGCAGGGGAGATGCGAAAAAAGCATCTATCCATTTTGATAAGGTGGGAGTGAAGAATATTATTTTAAAGTACGCGAACCTGACGATCAAATAGCAAATACCAAATAGCAAATTGCTGAGAGGATATACCTAAGAGCAATATCGAATTTATAAATTCTTAATAATATAGAAATGAATAAAAGTGGAGATAATGCATTACTGGATAAATCCTTTTTGTTTGCGATAAGAATTATCAAGTTGTATCAATATTTGTGTAAGGAACACAAAGAGTTTGTTTTGTCAAAGCAAATCTTAAGAAGCGGAACATCAATTGGGGCAAATGCTGAAGAAGCTCATGGTGGTATTAGCGATGCGGATTTTTCTAATAAAGTTTCAACTTCGTATAAAGAAGCCAGGGAAACTAAATATTGGCTCAGATTATTGTATGCTGCAGGCTATATTGAGAAAAAATTATTTGATTCGCTATTTTTAGACTGCGATGAATTGTGTAAATTATCATATACAATTATTGATGCAACCAGAATTAAAAAGAAAAAGCAAAAAAAATCATGATAGAGAATAATATTTGTTATTTGATATTTACTATTTGCTATTTGACATTAACTATTTGATATTTTAACTATGGCATATTTTTTACTCAAAACAGAGCCCACAGTCTATTCATATTCTGACTTAGAGCGTGATAAAAAAGCTGTATGGGATGGCGTTACAAGTCCGGGAGGATTGTTCCAGATCAAAACCGCGCGCAAGGGCGATGTAGCATTCATTTATCACACCGGCGGCGAAAAACAGGTTGTGGGAATTTGCGAAATAATTACTGATCCGTATATTGACCCTAAGGCCGGCAATCCGAAAATTTTTATTTTCGATATTAAACCCAAACGCAGGCTGCCGAGCCCG
>JAUQWQ010000191.1 GCA_030835085.1 Ignavibacteria bacterium | reverse complement strand
GCTTGATACAAAGGCGAATCATGTTGCATGGATAGCAGGCAGTCTTGTTCAGCAAAGGGTTGATATTGTTAATGACCTTGGCGGTAAAGCTGAGCAGCAGGCTCAAGACCTATTCAGCAATTTCCAGGGAATCAAAGATGACCTGAAATATCCTGAGCTCGAAACATATAATAAAGATTGGCAAATTATTTCAGTATCAGCCAGAAAACTGCTCGTTGAAATAACCGATGAAAAACTCGATAGCATTTACAAGATACCTGATATGCCTGAAATGGATATGCCGTACTTTGATATGATTGGGTATTCAATTCACAGGGAATCATACTTGATAGGGCAGATAGGGCTATGGAGAAGGCTTCTCGGTTATCCTGCTATGAAATACCCGGGTATGTAAAATTATTATTTAATAAAATTATAAAAGAAAGGTTTAACACCAATGGAAAAACTAAATTTTTCAATCAAAATAAATGCTCCACGCGAAAAGGTTTACAAAATGATGCTTGAAGACGAATCGTACCGTAAATGGACTGAGCCGTTTTGTCCGGGTTCTTTTGCGGAAACTGACTGGAAGAAGGGAAGCAAGGCGCTATTCCTCGGTCCCGATAAAGACGGTAATTTAGGCGGTATGGTAAGCCGGATCGCTGAAAATATTCCGAATGAATATGTATCAATTGAGCATTTGGGTGTTGTTAACAACGGTGTTGAAGATACTACAAGTGATGCAGTTAAACCCTGGGCAGGTTCTAAAGAAAACTATACGTTCCGTGATTCAGATGGCGGAACTGAAGTTCTTGTTGATATGGATTCAGATGAGAATTATTCCAAAATGTTTAATGAAATGTGGCCAAAGGCATTGAATAAATTAAAAGAAATTTCAGAAGCATAAATTATGAGACAGAAATTTGAGTCAGTAAATGATTACTTGAGATCCATGCAGCCTGAAGTGCGTAAAACACTTCAGGCTGTAAGGAAATCAATATTATCATCTGCAAAAGGATTAGAAGAAGTGGTAAGCTACAATATCCCGGGGTACAAACTTGGTGGAAAGGCAGTTGTTTTTATTGCAGGCTTTAAAAATCACTGCAGCCTTTACCCGATGACCAAAAATTTAGTAAATTCGCTTGGCAGCAAACTTAACAATTTTACTATCAAAGGCTCAACCCTTCAGTATGAAATAGGAGAACCACTGCCGCCTGCACTTGTAAAATTGATCGTTAGAGAAAGGATTAAGCTGTTAAGTTCCAAATAGATCCCGGGATCACTTGCCTTTTTTGAATGCGTCCTTCAGTGAATTCTTAATTATCTCCCGGTTCTTTTTGCCGCCGTAATTTATTGTGATTGTACCCTGGTGAGTTAAACCTAAATCCTGGTGATTATAAAATCCATAATCTATTTCAAAAATTGAATAATAAAGTCCAACCCCGCCTGAAAATTTTGTTGGTTCCGTCCCGATGCCTGCCCTTAAGTCAATCATATCGTACAATGAGTATTCAATTCCCGCTTTCACAGATGTTGTATACCTCGTATCTTTTTCTACATCAAGTACAAAGTTCAGCTCTTTGCGCGGCTGGATAGAAACGCCCGTGCGGTAAACCTGAGGCAGCTTATCATCCTGTGTGCCTATTTTGGGTCTGTTTAAATTGAATGCCGCAAATCCCCACCTCAGAAAATCAGTTAAATATGCAAGCCCCCCAATATCAACTCCAAATGTCGATGCAGAACCGTAATTCTGTATCTTCAGATTATAGTAATTAATATTCGCGCCGTAGAAAATTTTCTTTTTGTAGTTGTTGGAGTATGTGGCTGTAACTGTGATCTCTTTATATAAATCAAAACCATATGTTTTAGCAGAAAGTCCGAATACGCCGAGTTTAGTCGGTTCAACATAATTCACAGAACCGTTAGCAAGCTCCTTTAATCCAAATGGGGCTGGTGAATAGAACACTGATACCTCCCTGAAAGGAATCTGCGAAATTCCCGCAGGATTATAATATACGGCATTTGAATTATTTGCAAGTGATGTAAAAGCTCCGCCAAGTGAAATAGGCTTTGCGCCGATATCAATTAACTCAAATTGGGCATAATTTATGCGGAACGAAACAATTAATAAAACAATTATAAATTTTAGGCTGATCTTCATCTTTATTTGGATTATAGCACAAAAATAATCAAAAAAACTCACTAAAATAGTGTGGATTGATTATATTAGCTCATTTGATTAACTTGAATTGTAAAAATATGAATTATTTGTTGAAAATGCAAAAAATATCGTTGAAATTATGCATAATATTTGCATTAATTTCCTTACTCTCACCCGGGAATTTATCACACGCACAGGAACTTGACGCAGTAGTCGATGTTGATGTTTCTTCAATTAATATCGATATAAGGGACAGGCTTTCGAATTTTAAAAATGATGTTCAGAATTACCTGAATAAAACACGATTCTCAGATGAAAATATTGTTAATGATGTGCGCGGAAAGCCGTATAAGATAAAATGTACATTCTCATTTTTCTTCAGAAGCGCAACCGGTGTGGATAGCTATGAAGCGCAGCTTGTTGTTAGTGTACAGAGAAATATTTACAGGACAGATAATTTCACTACTGTATTCAGGATAAAAGATGAAACCTGGGCTTTTAATTATGTAAAAGGGCAGAGTTTTTATCATGATGACCTTAAGTTCAATAATCTGACCAGCTTTCTTGACTACTATGCGTATATGATAATAGGTTATGATGATGATTCATGGGAGCCTGCTCTGGGTACTGTAAGGTTTCAGAAAGCTCAAAATATAGTGAACCTTGCTATTGCAAACAGTGACGGCAAAGGATGGATAGATAATTCAAGTTTAAAACAGTCAAGAAGCGCGTATCCTTCTGAATTATTAAATTCAAAATACGAAAATTTCCGTAAAGCTTTCTGGATTTATCATTTTGCGGGAATTGATTCGCTCCAGTACGGTAAAAAGCAGGCCCTCGAAAGAATTGCCGAAGCATTACAGATAATCGGAAAAATCAAAAAGACTGAGATCCGGTCATTTATAATCAAACAGTTCTTTGAAGCCAAGTACCTTGAAATTGCCACTACACTGGTAGATTATTACGATAAATCTATTTACCGCAAGTTAATGGAATTTGACCCTGACCATTCTGCAACCTACGAAGATTACGCCAAAAAGTGATAACTTCGTATCCGGCACTAAAAAAAATTTATTTTATACTAATCATATCTAAAGGAGAATATGAAGGCAATTAATTACTACAAAAATTCATTATGGGCTTTGCTTGTTATCTGTTTTGCTGTCACTTCATCATTTGCAGGTGACCCGTACGAAAGAGTGAACAGCAAAGAACTGAAACCGCATTTTAAAGAAGCTGAAAAGCTTCTTGCTAAACGGAATGCCCTTTTCAGTCTTGATGCTGATATTAAGCTTGGTGTCGGAATTTCTAACACGAACTTTGAGCTGAATAAACGTGACTCGACAGGGCAGTTAAATACTACTCAGTCAAAGGTCGGACCCTCAATTGGTGCGACACTTTCACTCAATTTCTTCGGTTTCGGATTTACAACAGGTTTTGCATACGGAAACAAAGGATTTGAAAGCGAGAGCGGCCAGAAGACCAATCTGAATTATTTCAATATCCCAATTCTGCTTTATTTCGATTTTAATGTAGGTCAAAAACTGAGGGTTGAAGGCAATCTTGGACCTTATTTTGGCTTGCTGATGTCACAGGATGCAAATACACTTTATAAAGCTAAGAATTTTGATTTCGGTCTGACAGGTGAGCTGCAGTTTGCTTATATGTTCAATAAATATATGGGAGTACTCCTGGGCGGAAGTTACGAATATGGCGGTCTGAATAATCTGAGTAATAATGAATTAGTAAAAAAAATGACCACTTCTACAATAAATATATATACAGGATTGAAGTTTGAATTGTAAATTGGTATTTTTGTAGTCTATTATCAGAGAAATAATAATATTAAATAGAGGAGAAAATATGCAGTTTTTAACAAAAATTAAATATTCAGTTGCACTGGTTTTTGCAATTGCACTGGGATTTTCGATCCTGAACGGCTGCGATGATTCAGGAATTACCAAAACTGATCCCGTTGATACTAATGTTGCACATTTCGATAGCATATGGGTTGAAGAAGATTCAAGCGCCGGCAGTTTTAACGGAATAAATTTGTTGAATGGCGTTAACAGCACAGGCGGTTATGCCTTAAGAGATGCAAGTCTTTATGGCGGTCAGGATTCAACTGGAACAGATTTCTATTTACGTTCCGGTTTATTACTGGATCAGCTTGATGCCGGTTACGAAACAAGATGGTTCCAGGTAATGAATAATTCATCACAAATTGATTTTGATACATTATCTGTTATTACACAGAATATCGGTACAGCACTTGATACCAGTGATTTTACACAGGAAAGCACTCAATTTTGGGGCTATTTTAATTATCCATTGACTGAGTATCCGATCTACTGCTTCTGGCTTAAAGGAAAAAGAGATGGCGGTTTAACAAACGGAAAGAACGTATACGGTATTCTCCGTCCAAAGGTTTCGTATGATAATAACCCCGGATTTACATATGGGTTTAAAATCGTTTATGAAGTGAAGATCAATAAAGCCGGTGAAAATTATTTCCACCACGAGCATTAACAGATATTAAGATTAAATGTAAAAAGCCCGTCAATTTAATTGACGGGCTTTTTTTATTTTCGTTTATCCTTACTTTTATGGATATCCGTAAAGTAAAGATCTGTTGAAATCATTGCCATTTTAATGCTCACCAGTTCTGTATGCTCCTTATCAAAGCCCACCGTGGAACATTTCTTTCTGTAATATTCTTTCTGCCTGTCATACATTGAATTAAAATTCTGTTCAATATCAGGCTGCTTTAAAAAGTCTGTGTAATTCAAAGCTCTCATGAATGTTTGGTTTCCCAAAAATAACATTAAATGGTTAAGGAAATATTAAGTTGAGATTAATAATATTTTTTTATGGTTAAGAATATTAGGGATTGGTTAAATGTGGTGAAACCAATAGTTAAATCACGTTTCCTGTTTCCAAATCCGCCGTGTCGCTATGGTTTAATATTGTCATGCTGAACTTGTTTCAACATCTGCTGACATGCAGGAAAATTCATTGATAATACTTCAAACCCTGTATCCCAAACTCCAGTTTGGGATACACAAATCATATTATCTTAAGACTTCAAAAGTCTATTGGTTTCTTCTCGAAGAAAAGGTAACAGGGTTTTGATAAAATTGTGTAAGATTTTAAGACTTTTGAAGTCTTATCGATTACAGTATCCGCAGAGTCTCCGTTTTGCGGGACTCAGCAGTCAAAATAAAGGTCATATGCAATATAGCCTTCTCGCATTTTCAGTAGTTATTCTCCCCAGTTCTTCCACACTCATTTCTTTCAGCTCTGCGATTTTGGCAGCAGTATGCTTAACATACGAGGGTTCATTCTGTTTACCGCGGTAGGGAACCGGAGGCAGGTAGGGAGTATCGGTCTCCAGCAGTAAATGTTCTGCAGAGGTTTGCTTCACAATATCATAAGCAATGTAAGTTCCTTCGTTGGGTTTGTAAGTAATATTCCCTGTGAATGAAATATAGAATCCCATTTCAACACATTCCTTTGCTTCAGCGGGTCCCGCGCTAAACGAATGAAACTGTCCTTTAAGTTTCCCGCCTTCATATTCTTCTTTAACAATTTTCATCAGGTCATCGGTTGATTTCCTGTTATGCAGAATTACAGGCAATCCAGCCCGTTTTGCAATCCGTAGCTGTTCGGTAAGCACCATTATTTCAAGCTCTCTGTCATATGGTTCCCAGTAATAATCCAGCCCGATTTCACCTATGGCTAGAACTTTACTCTCTTTGGCAAGCTCTTCAATTTTGGGTAAATGTGATTCGTCAAAATCCTTTAACTCGGTAGGGTGTATGCCAACGGCTGCATAAAGCATTTTATGTTTTTGAACAAGCTCAACAATTTCAATGGATGTTTTGTAAGTAGTGGCCGGAACGATTATTGACTCTACTCCGGAATCCGATGCACGCAATAGCACATCATCAATATTCTTAACAATATCCGGATAATTTAAATGCGCATGTGTATCTATGAACATATATTCTTTTTGTTTTATCCCCCTCTCCTTTGGGGAGGGGGTAAACGCACCCTTGGTGCGTTTGGGGGTGGGGTCAGTTTACTGGAAAATGGTGAGCTCTTTTATTCTTCCCAAATCTGACTCTTATCTTCAATTATTATCTGCTTCCTGCCTTTGTATTCGGTAAGTTTTCCTTTTGCGTAAAGATAGTAACCCTTCGGGTCATCAAGGTTCAGCTCTTTCATCAGGTCATAATGCTTCTGGAAGAAAACAAGATCAATTGTATCATCCTCATTTATTTCAAGCTTCGCAATATGCGGATTGTTATCTGTAATTACCCTTGAGATATTTCCGAATATTGTAACCGAGTCACCAACATGGCTTACCAGCTTGTTAAAATCACTCTGGTCCAGCATACTGTAATATCCGGGCTTTCCGGCATACTCTGTTTCAAACCGCTTTATCTGGTCGCCCCGCTTATCCCACCATAGTATTCTTTCCGGGTAATCAGGGTAACATAATTCTTTCCCGCTCCATATGCCGAGTTTTTTATCCTGCGCGTATTTCTGCGCTGCTTTAAATTCCTTATCAAACCTTGCAACATATCCGTATTTACTGAAATAAGGCGAGTAGCCCTGTCTAACGCATTCAATATTATAATTAAACTCCGTACCATCTTCTTTTATAGCTATAATATAAACAAGGTAGCGGTTGAACATATCTATCACGCGTTTGTAATCATCCACTTCCAGCCTTACCTTAACAACATCCTTAAATAATTTCTTCGTCCATTGCCAGGTATCATAGCCAAAGGGTGATTCAATTTTGGCGGGTTTGCTGGAGGAATCCTTTTTATGAGAGTAATATTCAGCCCAGTATGATGAAATATCATTCACTTTCATTTCAGCGTCGCTATCCTTAAAGGTTTCCTCAGTATCAATGCCCATCAGCCGGGTTGATTTATCAAGTCCTTCGAACCTGAATGTATCGCCATCGAGTATTTTTGATACTGTGAATTCGCCGATAACGAATTCATTTTGACTGAAGCTAAGCTGCGCCGCTGCAAATAAAAGCAGTATCGACAGCCATAATCTGTTTTTTCTTATCATATGAAGCAAATTAACATTAAATATAATAATTTATAAGGGATGAAATTCGTACGATAACCCTGTATCCCAAACTCCAGTTTGGGATACAAATAATCAATTATGGAGATTCCTGCAAGGGTAATTATGGGACTACTTCCAAAGTCTGGACTTTGTAAGTCAGGAAAGTACCAAAGTTGGGGAGCGTATCCTGTACCCGCCCTGAGGAGCGGGGTTATAAAAAATAACTTACAAATTAACTTTGTCATGCTGAACTTGTTTCAGCATCTGCTAACCTGCTGAAAGATTTACGAGTATGGCAGCAGACCCTGAAACACCTGCCTACCGTAACGGCAGTTCAGGAATGTATTCAGGGAGACAAAAATTTCAACAGTGGCACAGACATTTGCATGACCTTTAGGCCTGTCTGTGCTTGGACTATCATAAAAAAAGAGACGACCCATTGGGTTGTCTCTTAAAAAAAAAGTATCCCAAACTGGAGTTTGGGATACAGAAAAGACTTAAATAACATGTCACCTAAAAATCAGTATGGGTGACAAAATAAAATCCTCTTACGGCCTGAATTCTTCGCTTACGAACGGCATCAATGCAAGCTGACGTGCTCTTTTAATAGCCATGGTCATCTGTCTCTGCATCTTTGCGCTGATACCAGTTATCCTTGAAGGAAGTATCTTGCCCTGTTCGTTAACGAATCTTGCAAGTAAACGTGTATCCTTATAATCTATATATTTAATACCTCTTGTTTTCAGAGGGTCAACTTTTTTTCTCCTCTGCTGCTGCTGCTTCTGGTTCATCTGCATTGTTTTGTACGCAGATTGTTCTTCTCTTTTGTTTTTTCTCATTTGTTAATTTGAAATATTATTATTTGTTTATTTTTCTATTTTCTTGCTAAAAATCTTTTTAGTTTTATAAAGTATATAAACTTATTTTTGCCTTTTTACTTCTGCCTATTGCCTTGCCTGTCAATTGCTCAGATTCATCAAATACTGAATAGCGCCTTCCATGTTAAGCTTTCCGTAACCCCATTCAGGATTCGGAACATCTCCTGTAAAATTATCTTTCCTTGCGGAATTAAGCAGTATCATCCGTACTTTCTCATGCGTTAAGCTTGGGTCATATTGCAGCAGTAATGCTGCAGTGCCAACTACATGCGGCGCTGCTGAGCTTGTTCCGCTGAAGATCTGGTATGTATTGTTCTTTTCTGTGCTGAATGTTGAGTGGCCCGGGCCCGTGATATCAA
The DNA here is from genome assembly GCA_030835085.1 of Ignavibacteria bacterium. Lineage (GTDB taxonomy): Bacteria > Bacteroidota > Ignavibacteria > Tepidaquicellales > OLB5 > OLB5. Next base: position 20,739 of record JAUQWQ010000191.1, on the reverse strand, counting down.
CACCAAGCTTGCCTGTAATGTTGTATCCTTTGCTTGAGTAGCTTGCAAGATCGCCAACCTGGTCCATCCATCCAACATTAAAAACATAAGCCCCTATTGCCATACAGCTATCGGCAGTTGAAGGGAAGCAGATATTGGATTCATCAGTAATTGCGTTACTGTTTATCCATCTTGCGTTTCCGCTCCATGATTGTGTTACATCAACAACGTAGCCGCGTATTTCCTGGTCCTTATCACTTGTAACCTTAATTTTAAACTTTCCGCGCACTATATCTGAATCCTGCGTTGATGCGCCGAACTTCATCATTACAGTGCCTTTTGGTGATACTTCGCGGCTGTAAAATATCTTATACTGTCCTGTTTTTAAAATTCCGCTGCCTTCAGAAAGCTCGCCTGTTGATTTGCCATCGGGAGTTTCTACTTCAAACTTAACATTGCTTGATGCATCTTTCCACAGGAAGCTGAAAAATACGCCGTCATTTTTGGTTACATCTTCATCAGGCTTGCCTGAGCAGCTTGCGGTGTATGTTACAGACTTGCCGGTTTTAAGCTGGTCAATTATAACCATGTTGCCCCCGGACATATTCCCTGCTCCGCCGATTATCGTCACGCCGTCCCTTGCCATCTGGTTAACCATTTCCTCTTCCGGTGAAGAGCCATCCATGAATTCCCACATCCACTCGCCGTCTTCGAATAAAAGAATGTTCACTTTTTCATCGCGCAGAAATCCAACCAGATCTGTGAAATTGCGCACAAAGCGGGGAGTGTAATCATAGCGAATGCTTGAAAAAACCATCTCCGCATCAGGAGCAATGCCGTGTATCTTCTGTACACCGTAGTGTCCGCCAATTATCAATCCGGCAACACCTGTTCCGTGACCGTTTTTATCTTCTTCTGTCTCTATCAGGTCAATGCCGCGTCTTCTTATAATATCATCACGCTGCCTTACTGATCTTATCTTAGATGTCTTTAATCCAACAAGCTTTTCACCTGCTTCAATTTTTCCGTTACGGTTCTCATCAAGTGAGATGAAGAACTGCTCGCCGTATGACGGGTCGCTTTCTGTGAATCCTGCCTTCGTGCCGAAATCCCTTTTTTTATTTCCGTTCACGTCAACATACAGGAAATCAAATTCAGGGTTATACTTTCCCGGAACCTGTCCGAGTGATGAAAGCATTCCCCAGGTATTATCGCGTATTTCCTGGTACCGCAGAACTTCAGAGCTTTCAATTTTACCGTCGCCATTTTTATCAATGCCGTCTTCACCAATTGTAAGGCTGCCATCACCGTTAACATCCATAAATTCAAATTCGCCGCCATCGGCAAAAAAGAACATAGGATGGAATACATCAATGCCTGAATCAACATCGCCTATTATCACACCTTTGCCCGTTAAAGGAGCGCCGGATTTATCTGTGAATTTTTCCTTGAGTATTGTTGATGCTTCAAATTTGGTCTGCGCAAAAGCAGAAGAAACCGCCATAATTGATATAATTACAGCTGCTGCAACGAAGTTTTTAATTATCATACGAACTGGTAATATAGTTTAAAATTTACGAATTTTCAATGAAAAAAAGAGGGAATCCGGCTGAAATAAGCTGTAGAACGCCCCTTCCTTTTACAATTAATGGCTATATCCAATACAACCAAATTGAAGGAATTGTTCCGAAAATCCGATAATTATTCGTTTATAAGGAGTATTTACGCAGATCTTTTTGCTTTTGTGTCAAGGATCATAACTTTTTCCATAAGCCATGGCTTAAATGCTGTAGATTTGTGGGTCGAAATGCGGTACCTGAGATAACCTATATCCGTATTCTTGGTACCGGCCCTGTATAACACCAGGTTTTCTGTGAACTTCAAAAAGCTGAAGTACCTTTTTCTTTTTTCCATGTTAAGAAGCTTATCTTTCCTTAAGTATTCCTTGTATGACTTTATCTGGGTGAGTGCCTCTTCATAGTAACCAAGCTCGTAGAATATCTGAACAGTAAGGTTCTTTATATCAAACTTAAATGCGAAGAAATCAGGAGTAATGCGGTTAATGTTCTTTAAAGCCTCATCATACTGCGCAGTATTGAAGTTAAGGTAAGCAAATCCAAGCTGCTTCATGTTTTCTCTATCGGCAGGGTGGACCTTCATATAATTTTCATGTATAAAATCATTCACCCAGTCGAAATTCCTGAGCCTAACTCCGTGCAGCAGGAAGTTCCTGAAATATTCATGCGGCAGATGTTCAGTATTGCTGTTCTGGTAATATTTATTTTTTATAGTAAGCTCTATCAGTTCAAATAGTTCATTGTTAAATTCTTCAATTCCTGCATTTGCTTTGCCGGTACAGTAAGAAGCCAGGTTTGAAATATGCATGCTGCATTCATCACCGGATACCCTGAAAGCGTATTTGTAAAAGCAATTTTTGTATTCATAATAATATTTGGTTTCTTCTGGTTTACGGTAAATGTTCACCATTGCTTCATACAGCTCAACTGCATAATAGTATTCATCGCCGGGGGTTATTAGTTGCCTTAATTTTTCGGGATCAAGATCTTCGGCAAGTTTTTTTATTGTAGGAGGAAGTACTTCTATATCGTAGTTTTGTCTGAAAATTGAAACAGTAGCATAAGACTGAGTTATTTGCGAAAGGAAAAATAACTTTAGGTATCTCAAAGAGTCTTCAAGGTAGCCGAGCTCTGTATTGATGCTGTTGAATTTGGTAATTTTCTTATCCATTACCGCAAAATTAAATTTACTTTGCTCATCAAAATGTTTGTTGAGGAAATAGTTGTGGTCCGACCCGTAGTTTTGATTGTTATGAGTATTCTCATCTCCCGGAAAAATATATTCTTTCAGATTTTTCTTCAGTCTTTCTGCGCTTAAGAACTTTTGCCTGCCTAAGCCTGAATTTCTGAAATTTTCAATCAACATAAATTCATTGAGTTTTTTGTTAAGATCCGAATACATGTTACGGATAGTTGAATCCCTGTAGGCCCTGCCCGGATATATTTTTGAGTATATCATCTCCCGAACACCCGGGGAAACTTCATCATCCTTTACCCTTTTCAGTAAATCAAACAATTTCAGGATTTTTTTACTTTTCATAAAGTACGGTGAATTAAGGAATTTCCTGAAATCCCTGACCTCGCTATCTGAGAAACTTTTTAATACCGTAAAAACATTAGATTCTGCCATAATGGAAATCGCGACAAAGTTATAAAATTTTGAACCGCTAAAATAACTAAATTATGATATAAATCAAATATAATATGTAGGAATTCAGGAAAATATGTAAAATAAAATACGGCAATCGCTCTATAAAATGGTGGAAAAATCTCAATTTCTGAGTGATTTTGCCTACACAATTAATGATATCCCAATAAAGGGCGAACTAAAAAAATTAATTAACGGAGGCTAAAATGCTTAAGAAATTTTTTTACGTATCATTAATTGCATCAGCGTTTGTATTTGGTAATTCAGATATCAGCGCTGAATCATCAGCCGCAGCAAATTATTTTAAGATCGAAGTCATTGCCGGGATTAGTTATTTATGTGAATATAATGAAGATGGTGGTCTGGTAAATGTTACTGTTATTGAAGATTAATTTTTCAGATTCAATATTGTATATAAGTTTCTTTACGGGTTTATTACTGTTTTATTGCCACCCATTTAAAACCAACCTCTACACGCGTGAGGGCGCTTAGCTGTGAGTACAGCGGCGCAAAATTTCAAACCCCTCTTCCTTAACACGAGGGGTTATGAGATTTAAAATGTTCAAATTCGTTATTACTGCCAATTCCTGTACGAAGAAGATCAAAAAATAAAATATTAACAAAGAGGAAACTTTCAAAAAGCGAAAGTCAGACGGCAACACGGAGTTGAATTTAGAACAACCCTCAAACACCCAGAGAGATAGACAGGTGTGAAAATAATAAAAATTTTTAATAATATGAAACATCCCAGATTAGAATCAATTAACAGGATAATCCTGCAGGCAGGGCACGGCGGATTAGATGATAAAAATTATGTTCCGGGAGCTGTTGATCCCAAAACAGGAGCTAAGGAAAATATTGAAGTAAAGCAAATCATTACGAAATTATCGCACAAGCTGACACAAAACGGTTTAACCGTTGTTGTAACGCCTGATTACGGCTTAACAAGAGCTGTGGAGTACATTAATGCAAATTATGATAGTAACACGGATTGGGCTTTCGAAATACATAAAGATTCAGCAGGGAATTTCAATGATAAAATGATCAAACGGATGGGTGTGTATTACCATCCGGATTCATACGTCAGTAAAGATATAGCGGAAGTTCTGGCAACTGAATTTAAAAGATCCGGGGCAAGCTCTACATCTTGGGCAAGAAGCGATACTGAATCAATTCACGGAAGATTAGGATGGATAAGAGGGACGAAAATGCTGGCTCATTTAATTGAAGCCGGGTTCATTCAAGACAGGACAGATGATATCGCCGATGAATTTTTCGCTGAAGCAATTGCCAGAAGTATTTGTTTTGCTTTAAATATTAATTACCATAATTAACAACCCTCAAACACCAAAAGGTGGACGGGTGTGAAGAAAATAAAGGAAAATAAAAATGGCGGGTACAATTTTTAAAGAAATTTCATTTGACCATAACGGTGGACCACTGGAAATAAATTTTACATTTTTAGGCAAAATGAATCTTGATTATACTTATGTGTTATATGACTCTGATGCAAAAACTAGAATTTTTACATCACCAGTAATCAACAAGGATGATTCAAATCTTAACAGATTTACTCTTCCTTTACCTGTTTCTGATGATGTTGGCAGGGCTATTCAGTTAAGCTCCTCATTCGCAGGGAAAGATAAAGTTAATTTTCCTGACTATAGTATTATTGCAGAATTATTTCAAAATGGACATCCAGTTGCAAATGGTAAAGCCATTGATACAGGGAAACTTGATCAGAAACTACAAAATTCGTTAATCATCATAACATTAACTTAATTTTATTAGAAAGTTGAATTTATGAAAAAATTAATATACTATATAATATTCATAATATCTACATGCATATATTCTCAAGAGCTCAAAGATGAACTATTTGTAAAAAAATATAAACTTGATTTTTCAATTCCTGATAACCCAGCATCTAAGTTATTAGGAGTTGAGCCCAGCAATCTATTAAAACCTTCTACTGCTCAAATGATTTCATTTATTACTTCCGAAATATTTAATTTTAATAATTTATCATTACCAAAATCTTTTGGTGCTGAAATAGCTCCTATTTTACTATTGAATCAGAATACAAAGTCTGCAGAATACAATACACTTTTATATTCATTTAGGATTTCGATTGCAACTTCACGAAATGATACAGAAAGTTCAAAACTAGCACTAGGATTTAGAGCTACGTTATTTGATAATGGAAATATTATCACAGCTGGGAAAAAAAGTAAGTATAATATAGAAATCAATAAAATTTTAAAACAAAATGAACTTTCAAAAGATTCATTGAGAAGGGAGTATGAGCGGGACCCAGTTAACGATTTTAAGATAACGGATTCATCAAGTGTAGAGAAAAGAGAGGAATTTGTAAATAGAAATATAGCTTTATCCAAAAAAAGACTAAAGGCTATTAATGGGCAAGTCATTGACAATATGGAAAACAAAGAATATGCTGATAGCGTTAATAGCTTGATCAAAAAAATTAATGAGGAATATATTTCTGAAAATTGGAATAAATTTAAATGGGATGTTGCATATGCCTTATTAGGACAGTCAAAAGATTCTTTAGTTAAGGATATAAATTTTTCTAAACATTCAGTTTGGTCTACTATTTCATTTGGGTTAACGCCATGGAATCTTAATATGGTTGGTTTCAATGGGCAATATGATAAAAATGATAAAAGACCGGATTGGAGTCTTAATTGTCGTTTTTATGCAGGTGTAAATAAGGCGAAAGGATTTTTGGAAACTCAATATAAATACATAGGTAAAGATACAGTGAACAATAATAATTTTACACACAACATTTTTCTAAACATAGGTGCAGAAATTAATATCTTTGATGATTTCTGGGCTACATATTATGCGGGGGTAAATTTTGACAACCTAGGGGAAAATGTTTCGAAAAACTTTGATTCACATTTTGATATCAGGTATGGGTTACCTTAAAAATCATAATAATATTTTTTCTTAAAATTCAATAATTCTTAACGCAAAATGTAAATGAGTGAAAACCAAAATAATCAACAAACTCCGAATCCAGCAGAGCCTCCTAAGCAAAGAGAGAGAATTGCTATGTGGGTTACAATACTCGCGATAAGTGGTACTATTTTAATCTTTATTTTTGGTGCTGTTTTAATATTGTTAGATAAGGTAACGGAGAAAGATAAATTTTTCCAGTATATTATTGGCGTTCTTCTTCCTCTTTGGGGTACATGGATGGGTACTATACTTGCTTTTTATTTCGCTAAGGAAAACCTAGATGCTGCAAATAAGACGGTTAGATATTTAACAGATAAGATAACTTCTCCGGACGAAAAACTAAAAAGTGTAAAAGTAAAAGATGTAATGATCAAAAATATCATTTCATATAAAGACGATGATTCAAAGATTGAAGAGACTAAAGTCTTTGACTTATTGAAATTTATGGATGACAATAAAACAGATGAAGATAAAGTGTTATCCAGATTACCAATAGTTAATAAGTCTGATGTTTTGAAATACATTATACATCGTGGAACTTTTGATAGTTTCTTAATGAGTAAGATTAAAACAGATCCGACTTCAGATCTTACTAAGCTTACAATTAAAGATATGAAGAATGACAATGATCCTTCACTGAAAAAAATCATGTCAAAGGATATGCTGGTTTTTGTAAGTGAACAATCAAGTTTACGTGATGCTCAGATGTTGTTAGACAAAATTGAATCTTGTAAAGATGTTTTCGTTACCCCTAACGGAACATCTGAAGAAAAAATCATAGGGTGGATTACTGATACATTGGTATCAAGAGTTGCAAAAACATGATATAGAAAACATCATTTTATTGGTTAAGTTCTGACGTTTTGATATAAAACTCATTTTTAGTTTTTAATTTAATCATTGTTATTATGAAAATTAAAATAGTATGTTATTTTGCATTATGTGTAATGCTATCTTGTTTTTATATGATAATGAGTCAAGAAAATAATATTATTAAAGATTTACAGTTGAAGAATAAAGAATACCATTTTGTAGTAAATTTTACAGATAGTGTTAAAAATCTTAATTGGGATGAAAATGATGCTTTGCGTTCAATCAAATCAATTGAGATTGATAATTCAGAATTCTTTAATGAAGTAAAATTTCAAGACAGCACCAATGTACAATTAGATTCTATCCAAAGGTTGTATTTCTCTAATTCTATTTTTCATGACAATTGTTTTTTCGATTTATTGTTTTATAGAAACAATTTTAATGTAGAGAATTGTATTTTCAGAAAGAATGTAAACTTTACATACTCCAGTTTTGAGGCATATCGGATTTATTTTGAGAAAAATGATTTTCGCGGTAAAATTGATTTTGATACCAGTATTTTTCGTAAAGTACTGGATGTTAAAAACTGTATTTTCAAAGAAAAAGTTACTTTTGATTATTCAATTTTTGATACTCTAGTATTTTTCAACCAGTCTAAATTTTATGATACATTATCCTTTCGAGGGTGTTCATTTAGTGATCGTTTAAGATTTGATCAAGACACACTGCCCTATTTCTTAGACTTATCGGAAATAACTAATGTAGGTAGAGAAATTGATCTAATAAATACTTACCCGCCATTGTTCGGTAAATGTGAGTTAAATTTAATAAATTCAGATATTAGTAAAATAAAATTCCAAATTCATAATTTCAAGTTGTGGTTTCCGGATACGATATCCTATGATGTAAAGGCATCTATATACGAGGATGTACTCAAAAATTTTCTTGACAATGGATTTACTGAAAGTTATGAAATAATTGATAAAGAATATTCAGAATTGAAATTTCTTCATAGGAATACTTGGTTTTCGATTCTTTCAAACTATACACAAAAATATTGGTGGGATTATGGATATAAAAAAGAACGTGTATTTTTATGGATAGTCGGATTTCTATTGATATTTACATTAATTACAGCAACTTCAATAAAGGGTACGTTAGATGTTTATAAGATTTGCTTTATTGAAAAAGATTATACAGAAAAGATAATAAATAGTACTGGTTTTTCAAAGTTTATAAATACAATCAGAATTTCTTTTCTTTATACTTTGATATTGTTTTTTGCTTTAAAACTTGATTTCCATAAAATAGCTAAAACTAATATTTGTTTTTATTATATTTTATTAGTCTATGTTGTAGGTATTGTATGTTATGGCTTTATCTTAAACATAATAGCCGGTAAATAAGCTCTTTAGCTTTCACAATCAAGATCATACCTGAAATCAACGTTCACCGTTCAGTTACTTACCTTTTACTTTCTTCTCCCCAAACATTGGCGCGGTGTACTTTTTATACAGAAAGAACAAAAAGCCTAACCGACTCAGCTCGGTGGCAAAGAACTGCTTGCTGTAACATGCAAAGGCGGCTTTATCATGTATTATTTGACTGCCCGGAGGTCAGTCATTACTTTATTTGGCGCCCTTCGCGGTCTTTGCGGTTAAATATCTTTGCTTTTCTTTGAGCCCCTGACTTTCGTTTTTTGAAAGTTTTGCGATTTAGTGTCTTTATTATGTTTTATTATACTTCACTCTGTGCTTCAGTGCCTCCGTGTTAGTGTTAAGTGCCTTCCCGAAGAGCAGTCGCTACAATCCATTCCATATCCCCCGCAATTAATATTGAATTTTCCAATGGTTTATATTATTTTTCCTGTACAGGAGGCCTTAAAATAAATGAAAAAGCCTAAATCCTATCTGTACATAAATCTAATTGTAATTTTAGTAGCAATTTTTATTGCCGCACCAAAGGTGCTCAGCCAGCAGGCTGATGAAGTATTCGTCAATGTCAATGAAGCCATTGTTGTCGTCGAAGCATATGACTTCGAAGGCAATAAATCCGCACAGGGCAGCGGCGTTATACTGAAAGATAAAAATATCCTCGTTACAAATTTCCACATTTTTGCCGGCAATGAAAAAATCGTGCTGAAGCATAAAGATAAGGAAATTAAGTACACTGAAATCATCGGGCTAAGCATCGATAAAGATGTGCTCGTGCTTTCACTCGAAACCGGCGACTACCCGCAGGTGAAAATTGGCAATTCAGCCAATATGAAAGTGGGCAACAAAGTGTACGCAATTGGCAGCCCAATGGGACTCGAGAACACAATCACCGAAGGTCTGGTTGGCGGCTTCAGGAAGTTTGATGATAAGAAGAATGATATCGAGTACATACAAATAAGCGCAAGCCTCTCGCCCGGCTCAAGCGGGGGAGCTGTACTTAATGCCGATGGTGAGCTGATCGGTATCAGCACCATGGGACTTAAAGAAGGGCAAAACCTCAATTTTGCCATCAAGATAGAAGATGTGCTGAGCGTTGATCTAGGGGAGTATAAAGATAAAGTTAAGCTTGAGTCAATTAATTATTTCTTCAAGGGTAAATCACTTTACGAGGACACTCAATACGAAAGCGCAATAAATTATTTCAATAAATTCCTTGCCAAGGTTCCCAATGATGCAATTTGTTTAAACTTCCGTGGACTCGCTTACCTGCAGCAGAAAAAATACGAAGAAGCATTAAAAGATTTCAACCAGTCTTCAAAAATTGATCCCGAGTATCTTGCCCCTGTTATTAATAAGGCGGATATCAATTACAAAATGGAGAATTATGAGAAGGCAGTTAGTGACTATACCAAAATAATCAACAAGTATCCTGATCTTTTAGGTCCGGTTTATTCGCGCGGTTTGGCCAGAATGCAGTTAGGTGACTGGGCTGATGCGATAAAGGATTTTACCAAAACCATAAAGCTTGATAAAAATTATGTGCAGGCTTATCTCAACAGGGGAATATCTTATTATTATGATAAACAATACTCCGAAGCTGTTGATGACTGGACGAAGGCCAAGAACCTGAATCCCAGCCTGGCACCCCAGCTTAATGACTGGATAGATAAAGCCGATTATTTTATGAGTAACCAGTAGGGAAGAGTAGAGTATTATATGACGGCCCTGAGGGCAGTCGTTACATCATTAGCTAATGCTTTTCTTTGAGCCTTTGAGCCTTAGTGGCTGGCTTTGGATTTTGCATTTGATTTTATTCATAAAAAAAGACGCATCCAGTGCGCCTCTGATACTATCTTGCAGCCTGTAACCTGCAGCTTGTAACCTCTAAGATCCCCAATCCCTGTTATACCTGAAATCAACGTTTATCGTTCTGTTACTTACTTTCGCTATCACAGGCGGAACGCGTTTAAACTGGTTGAACCTTATCTTGTTGCGCAGGGTAGTTATGAATGCCTTCTTAAATCCGATATCAATCAGTTCCTCATCGCTGTATCGCTGGTCAATCATGTAGTAAAGCAATTCATCCGCTTCGCGGTAGGTGAACCCAAGCTCGCCTTCATCAGTCTGTCCCGTCCACAGATCAGCCGAAGGCTTTTTCTTGATAATTTGTTTCGGACATTTCAAGAGCTCTGCCAGCTGCCATACCTGTGTTTTGTACAGGTCGCCTAATGGATTTATCGCGCTTGCTGAATCACCATACAGCGTTGAATAACCAAGCAGTATCTCTGTTTTATTTCCCGTGCCAAGCACCAGCGCTTTTTTTTCATTTGACTGGTCATAAAGACATATCATTCTCATCCTCGCCATAATATTACCAAAGCGAACCTTGTTCTTCAGTATATCCGGGTCATTTTCAGCCAGTGCATCAACAGAGCCTGTGAGATTAAAAAGCATACTTTTTATTTTAATATCTTTTACTACAGAAAGGGCGTCGCTGACGCTATCAGCACTGGAGGTTTTATAAGGCATCATAACTCCAAGCACATTTTTGGGACCCAGCGCAAGTGCAGCAAGGTATGCAGCAACTGTGGAGTCAATTCCGCCGCTTAAGCCAAGTACAACTTTCTTAAGCCCGAAGCGCGTTGTCTCCTGGTATATAAAGTTAACCAGGACTTTCACTAAGTCCTGGTTAACGGGTATATCAAATGGATTTTGTCTTTTCGAAGAGTTTTTGTGTGCTGCTTTGATATCGGGTTCTTCCAATTAATTTATCAATTTAACAGCCATTAGATCAAAAAATTGCAGATATTACTTATCAAAAAATATTACTTCTTTGAAACCTGGTAAACTATCTTTCTGATTGTATCGAACTGAAGATAAGGGAACATCTCCTGTATCTTATCAATAGCTTCGCCAGCACTCATTTCTCTTCTCATATCTTTGTACATCTGGCGGATCTTGTAATCACGGATAGCTTTTTCATCCAATAATTTATATTTCTTTAAATTATTATATGTTTCATCGTCTATCAGCTCACTTAACGGATTATCGGTCTTTGACTTAACTGTCGGCTTCATTTATGCCCTCCCGTCCTTTCGGACTATTAGTTTATTATTATTTTATCGTTAAATATGAATCTGTAACTTACTTGTAAATAAAGTCTTCTCGTCTCCTAATGTTACAAATATAATTAAAAAGCAAGTTAAAAATCAAGTAATCCAATAATTTAGCTCCATTTTATTATACTTAACTTTAAATAAATATATAGTTACAAAAAAAATAATTCTCTGTTAATTTAACCTGTAGATGCTGTTAATCGTTTCATTTTGCGCTATAAGACTTGCAATAACTTTCTATTATTGCTATTTTAATCAAAATTTTAAAGCATTTATGGATAGATTCTTCAGGATATTTTATTACACCGCATTCACGGTATTTGTTTTATCCTGTATTCTGGTCATATTTTCAATCATTGTTTCAGCAATTGCGTTTTTATACTGGTCATTAACTGTCATACTTCAGTATATTTTACGCATTCTATAAACAGAAAGTTCAAATAAATATTAAATTTTTTAATGACAAGAATTATTCCGGTTAAAATTGCAGTTTTGGCAGCATTCATATTTGTTATACTTATTTCAGCCTGTAAACAGGGCGAAGATATTATAACACCCATAGATCCGCCCGTTGTTATAGATACAACTAAAATATTTTCAAATACATACGGTACATCTTTATCCGATCTCATAACCGGTGCACGGCAGTGTAACGATGGCGGCATAATTGTTTGCGGCTATACGATCTCAGGTGCATTTGGCGATAACGATATTTTTATTATGAAGCTAAACGGTAACGGCACAATCGTCTGGTCAAATCTGTACGGCGGCAGCGGTAACGACCAGGCTACCAATATAGAAAAAAATTCCGATGGTACATTCATCGTCAGCGGAACTACATCATCACTAAGCGGAACTTTTGATCCGTTCACAATAAAGATCGATCAAAGCGGGGTGGTTGAGTGGAGCAGGTATTACAGGTTCTGGAATGAAGATTACTCCAATGCTGTAATTCAGACTAATGATGCCGGGTATATCCTTACCGGTTATACAAATTCTTTTAATCTTGGCGGATACGATATCTATGCAATAAAACTCGATCAAAGCGGTTCAGTTATGTGGGCTAGATGTTATGGCGGCGCGGAAAATGATTACGGTAACTCCATCCGTGTATCACCTGAAGGAGGTTATATTATAGGCGGATATACATTCAGTTACGGCGTTGGCGGTGATGCTTACATTCTTAAGTTATTCGGCGATGGCGTTTTAAGATGGTCTAAAACATACGGAGGCGCCGGGTTTGATAATATTAAAGATATCCAGAAAACATCAAACGGATTCATAGCATGCGGCTCTACCAGTTCCTTTGGGCTGGTTGATGAAGATGCTTATGTATTCAATATCGATAACCAGGATGGCTTTGTTTACTGGACAAGGACCTTTGACGGCAATGCCGGGGGACCTTCGCAGTTTTATAAAGTGCTCACTAGCGGTGATGGAGGTTATTTGCTTGCAGGCAATATGCAGAACTCTGTAAGTAATCTGCAGGATGTATCACTGGTGAAATTATTCGGTGATGGTGAATTTAATTTCGCAAAACTCTATGGCGGTGTTTCAAATGATGCGGGAACATCTGTTTCCGTGAAATCTGACGGCGGTTTGCTTCTTGCGGGAAATACATCTTCATTTGGCGCCGGAAGCAATGATATGTACCTGCTGAGTCTTTATAACAATGCAACCGGGTGCGGACCCGATAATCCTGTTACTCCTATGGCGGGCAGTCCGCTTACCGAGGTAAGCGAGCAGGTTTCGCTTGATTTCCCGATAAATTACGAGACATTAACCGCAGTGTGGAATGTCGCTTCATTCAGTGTATTGCCTAATACCCAGTGCATACAGAATCCAAAATAATAAACACTGCAAAACTGAAAGTACGTAAAATTTGAAAGTACCAACATTCCAGAAATTCGGTTTAACAAAAGCACAGCTTCGCAATGTTGAAACCAGGGATAAAAAGATATCCGATATCTTGACTCACCATTTAACCATTGCGATCGGAATTGGGTTCGGTTTGGTGGTGTACGTTCTGTACTTCAATAAAGTGCGCCCTGATAATTTTATCCAGATAGTGACACAGGTTTTTATCTTCGCAAGCCTTGGTATTATCTGCGTTGGAGTGCCTGCAGTACTTTTTAAGCTTGCCGAAATGTTTTATATCAGGCAGAAATCTAAAACTGATGAGCATAAAGTTATTACCAAGTATAACGAAGAGCGAGATAGCTATGAGTTCTGGAAGATCAGGAAAGATTACAGCTTCTGGAATATGATGGATGGCTTAAGCTTTGAAAAGGAAGTGATGAACATTTACCTGCATCTTGGCTATGAAGATAAAGCCGATTTAAATGATGAGAATTTTGAGCAGGACAGGATCATGGGTTTTGATGATAAACTGTATTACTTTACATTCCATACAAAAATTACTGAATTTAAAGAATTCGCTGAAATTGATAAATTGCTTGAAAGAAAAGATAATAGTAACTGTGATTTCCTGAATATTTATTCGCCAAAAGGATTTCACAAAAGCTTAAACGAATTTATTAAGGGTAAACCTGTAAATTTGTTTGATATTAACGGGATAATTAAAGTTGTCAGAACAATCAAAAATTAATTCAGCAGCGGAAAAGAAACTAAGCAACAAGAATACAAAGATCCTTGCGACACTGGGTCCCGCTGCGGATACCAAAGAAAAAATAATTGAACTTATACAGGCGGGGATTGACGGCGTGCGGCTTAATTTTTCGCATGGCGGCCACGACTATTACGACCAGGTATTTAAAAATGTTAATGATGCATGTGTTGCAACCAGCGAGCCAATTGCAATACTGGTTGACCTGCAGGGTCCCAAAATACGTGTTGGCGAATTACTGCTGCCTGAATATGAACTGAAGGAAAATGACCACCTTGAAATTACAATGCATGATATTGTAGGTACCAAAGAAAAATTTTCCTGCTCTTATGAAGGTTTGGCACAAGATGCCAAGATAGGCGACCATATCTATATCGATGACGGCCTGATAAAATTATTGATAATCGCCATTGACCATGATTCAATTTTCTGCGTAGTGCTTGAAGGCGGCACGCTGAAACCCCGCAAAGGAATGAACCTGCCCGGTATGGAGCTTAGCCTGCCCTCGCTGACTGAAAAAGATTTCGAAGACCTGGATTTTGCGCTTACTCACAGGGTTGATTTTATCGCGCTTTCTTTTGTTCGCAAAGCAAGTGATATCACAGAGCTCAGGAAATATCTTGAAGATAAAGGCTTTGATAAAAATATTATCGCCAAGATAGAAAAACCGGAGGCGGTGAATAATTTTGATGATATACTCGAGGCCGCTGATGGTATTATGATCGCGCGCGGAGATCTTGGAGTTGAGCTTCCTCCGCAGGAGGTACCTGTCATTCAGAAGAGTATTATCCGCAAATGTAACCGCAGGGGTAAAATGGTTATCACTGCAACACAGATGCTGGAATCGATGATCCATAATGCTGTTCCAACACGTGCAGAAACAAGCGATGTTGCAAATGCTGTTTGGGATGGCACTGATGTTGTTATGTTAAGCGGTGAGACATCTGTAGGTGAGTATGCCATTGAAACCGTTGAAATGATGCAGCGCATACTTGTACAGACAGAAGCTAATATGGATCTGGTGCAGTATGAAAGGAAAGAAAGACCGCTTACAGTCGAAGAAACAGTATTTGATTCCGTTGGCAAAGCGCTGGCTGATATGGCAGTACAGCTGCACGCAGAGGCTGTTGTATCTTTTACACGCAGGGGCAGAATGGCAAAGGCTATGAGTAAATTCAGACCCAACACCCGCATTGTTGCAATGAGCGATAGCTTTGAAGTAATGAATGTGCTTCGTCTGATCTGGGGAATTATCCCTATTTACTTCGAAGACCTGCCCGATGAACAAACTGCAATTAAAACAGCAAAAAAGATCCTTCTAGATAAATATATTGTAACATCTGGTTCTACCATTATTTTTACTTCAGGTGCACCAATTGATGAAAAAGGCAAAGATATCTGGATAAGGTTTGCCAAAGCTTAACCCTGAACGAAGTGAAGGGTCTCATCCGATCAGTAATAATTCTTGTTTTTTCCCCAAAAAAATGATATTGCTTTTTACATCCTTTTATTCACCACTTAATCCCGCTAAGTTTAAATAAATTATCTAAACGGTTATTAAATCTTTCGGCGAAAGATCTGCAAGTTGTTTAATGAGATCCTTCGCTGCGCTCAGGATATGTGCAGGAAAATGCGGTTTTTTTAATGATATACCGTAATTAATTTTACTACATACAATTCGTTCTATGAACTACATACAAGTCTGTTTTGAAGGGTTATATTTGTATAGATTAATTAAGGAAAGAATATGAAACACGAACACTTACATTTTGCAAGATACATAATTAACCCCTTCTGATTTTTACCCCATTTTTTTCTCCTATATCTTCTTTTGAATCCCTGCTTATTAACAGTAAGCAGGGATTTCCTCTTAAATACGCTATTTATCGTTTAATTTCTTTCCCCCTTTAATAAATCACCCGATTTCCATAAATTTACGGACATTGAAACAAATATTAGTTATTATAAATCTTTCCCTATCCTCCATGGAGGACCAGTTTGTCCTAAGAACTCCTTCGGACGGAAAGCCTGAAGTTAGCGGAGAATTTAGATAAACAATTCATGTTTACGCACTTTTCCTGACCCTGTTTGCCCGAAGGAATCTTGTAGAAGGAAAGGTTATGAAAAATAGCTCCGTTAGGAGCGGCATGTTTGTAATAGAAAAACTCAACAAAAGTCAGAGCTCCGTTAGGAGCGATATGTTAAAAAATGGCAAATACATATTCTCAGATATACATCCAGATAGTCTTTGCAGTAAAAGGCAGGCAAAACCTGATCAGGAAAGAACATAAGAAAGAGATTCATAAATACATTACAGGTATCTTAAAAAATAAAAAACAAAAATTACTTGCAATAAACTGCATGCCTGATCACACCCACATTTTTGCCGGATTAACACCTGATATAAAAATATCTGATTTGGTAAGGGATGTAAAATCAATTTCAAGCAGTTTTATTAATGATAGAAAGTTTGTAAAAGGGAAATTTTCATGGCAGTATGGTTTTGGTGCATTTTCATATTCACATTCTCATATTGATAAAGTCGTCAAATATGTATTGAACCAGGAAGAACATCATAAAAGAAGAACATTCCGAGAAGAATATATTGGTTTGCTTGAAAAATTCAATATTGAATATAACCCAAAATATGTATTTGAATTTTACGATGAATAACATTTCGCTCCTGACGGAGCTCTTTTTCCACGGGGATTGGTATAACTACAAACATTTCGCTCCTACGGAGCTATAAATAGCATATCCTCTTTCCCAATCCGCATTGGTGGACCAGTTTGTCATAAGGACTCCTTCGGCGGGAAAGCAATTAATTACTATTGACTAAACAAAGAACATTGCAAAAAGAAATATTAATATTATTGCTGTTTATTCTCCCTCTCAATATTTGGTCCGACTCAAATATTGATGGGCAGACCGTGACCTTTACGCAATTCATCAATGAAATGGCCGGGTGTACAAGGTACACAACATTTGAAAATGTTAAGATACGCTACAAAATGCCCGATGATAAAGAAGGTATGGATAAACGTTTTAACGGCGGCGAGCCTGAGCTTTATATCTCGCAAAGCATAAGATTGTTAAACTGTGATTTTGATGTTGATTACTGGCTGGTACTGCGCAATATTACATTTAATGATTATTTCGCCGTGGCTAATTCAACCCCTCTAAAAGCAATTTTTAAAGAATGTACTTTCAAAAAAACGCTTAGGTTCTACAATAATAATATCGATTTCATTGATCTTGACAGCTGTAAACTTGAACACGGATTTAAATTTTTCAGGAATGACGTTAAAGACCGCTTAACATTTAAAAATTGCAGCATATCTGTTAATCCGAATCTATTTGGTGATACTGATGCGCTCGATATGGAGCCGCGGCTCTTCCGTTTTGCCAACAAACAAAACGGCTTTGATGTAGATATTGCCGATTGCGTTTTCGACCTTCCTGAAAATCTAAGGAACAATCCGCAATTCTTCTTGACGCTGACGGAATCAGACTTTAAGAATCTTAGCTTAACCGGAAATACATTTAACTGCACGGTTGATCTGTCGGAATCCACAGTAGGCAACGCATTTGTTACCAATGAATGTAAATACAACGGAAGTCTTGTGCTTGATGCGTTTAATATTAATCCGATCAATACAAGAGTGCAATGGTCAACCGTTGCGAATAACAGGATATCTATTTTTGATCACAAGCTTCAAAAAACCTATAACGGCAATTCAGTTGATAGCATTGGCAGCGAAGTGCGTTTTGCAAGCCTTATAAGCTGTTACGCTAATTTTTACAATGCTTTCAAATCTCAGGGCAACAGGATTGCCGCCAACTCATGCTATGTAGAGTGGAAAGATATCGAAACCAGGTATCTTGACCGCCAATATACCAGCGGAGTTGATAAGAGCATTTTCTTTAATTACTTAATGAACGTTTTTCTTAAGACATTCTGTGACTACGGAACAAATCCGCTGAAGGCAATTCAAATTGCCTTCTATGTGCTGCTTTTCTTTGCAGGGATTTATTTCTTCTTTCCATACTCAATACTTTCCTTCCATAAACGTACTATGTTCGATCAGCTTAAAATTTACGGCAAGTATCTTTCATCACCGCAAACTCTGCTTGAAATTGAAGACTCAGTCATTGCAAAGGAGAATAAGACTCCGACCTACGACGAATACATGAGCTTTGTAACGGAATCAAAAGGCAAAGTGCCGTGGTATTTCAATTTATTCGGCAAGCCGCTTTATTTCCTGGAGCTCATACGCAATAAACCGACCAAGCTGTTTTATAAACTGATAGATATTTTCCCTGATGAATGGGAAACTATGAGTCAAACCAAAAAAGTAATAGCAACGGTAATGTACGGAATGGTATTTATGCTGACAGTAGTTTGGTTCTTCCTAATACATGTACTTGATTCCGTTGCGCTAAGCTTAAACGTGTTCTCAACACTTGGATTTGGGCAGATACCCATAAAAGGCATTCCCCGTTACTTAACCATTCTCGAAGGATTCATAGGCTGGTTTTTGCTGAGTATATTTAGCGTATCGCTGATAAGTCAAGTTATACAATAAATTTTATGAGCAATCTTGAAGAACTGTACAAGGAAGCAGGGTTAAAGAAGACATCTGACGGTTCAGCCATTAAATTTGGGATATTGAAGGTTCTGATTTATATAGCAATACTTGGATTAATAATTTATTGGGCTTTTTCCACGAGAGTTTTTGGCTCAAACACATCTCAGCCGTATTATTTTAGTGTTATAGCCGCAGTTTTTCTATTTGTAGTCATTCAGAAAATAACATCATTTTGGAAAATATTCAAACAAAATAAGAAATTTCTAAAACCTGAATAATAACTTATGAGACAAATGAAGATCTTTAATAGGTGTAAAGCTACGTTATGAGTGCAATGTCAAATGTCAAAATCCAAATGACAAAGGTATAATGGAAAAAGAAGAAATAGACAAAAATGAAAATGCCCCTGAGAAAAATTATTATTGGCAATCATTTTTAATTTCACTCATCCTGTTTATAGGATTCATTTTTTTGCTTATAGCATTGGGAGTATACAAAGAGGAACGTACTGCTGTGGGGTCGATTTTGTTCATTTTATTAGTTCAGGTGATAAACGGGTTATTGAAGAAATTTGCAAAAAAGTATGGTGAAGATATTTTGGAATAGAGAATTATCAATAATATTCAAAGCTCCGTAGGAGCGTAATGTTTTCTTGCCTTATTGAGCGAAGCGCCACGCCTTAAACCTGTGCAACAGGAAGAAGGAGAGAAGGTAGAGAGAAATTTCACCAATAATCAAAGCTCCGTTAGGATCGTAATGTCAAATGTCAAAATCCAAATGACAATTATCAATCATCAATCAACAATGAACAATGAACAATGAACAATGAGTACATACTGAATTAAAGTTATCGTAAATAGCTCCGTAGGAGCGGAATGTTTGTAGAAAGAAATATAAAAAATTATCAGAGCTCCGTAGGAGCGATATGTTGAAAAATGGCAAACACATATTCACAGATTTACATACAAATTGTCTTTGCAGTTAAAAGCAGGCAAAATTTGATCAGGAAAGAACATAAGGAAGAGATTCACAAATATATTACCGGTATTGTGAGAAATAAAAAACAAAAACTTCTGGCTATTAACTGCATGCCGGATCACACCCACATTTTTGCAGGATTAACACCTGATATAAAAATATCTGATTTGGTAAGGGATGTAAAATCAATTTCAAGCGGTTTTATAAATGATAAAAAATTCGTAAAGGGAAAATTCTCCTGGCAGCATGGCTTCGGTGCATTTTCATATTCACATTCTCAAATTGATAAAGTCGTCAAATATGTATTGAACCAGGAAGAACATCATAAGAAGAAAATTTTCCGTGAAGAATATATTGCGTTGCTTGAAAAATTCAATGTTGAATATAATCCAAAATATATATTTGAATTTTACGATGAATAACATATCGCTCCTGACGGAGCTCCGGATCGTTGGGAATATGCTTTCTACAAACATTCCGCTCCTACGGAGCTAAATGAACGATATCGATTTCTTTTTCAATTTTTCTTGGATACATAGAATTTTTTTTTCTGTTGATTCGTATCAATCGGTAAATATAACATGTTCTTTAATTTCGCTTTAATGGTGAAATTTACAGAACAAGATTATCTTTGATATTTGACAAAACCCCGTTAGGGGTGATATGTTTGTAACAATAATATCCAGTTAATAATCAGAGCTCGGCCCCGAAATGGGCCTCTATGGGTGTAGGAGCGAAATGTTAATCGATCAATTCGTTAAGCGCACAAATAAATGAATAAACTTTTCAACTTCAAATTCATACTCGCAGCAACAATAACATTTATACCATATACTGCATTATGGTTTTTATGGCATAATAATTTATTCCCGCATGTGTATTATTCTTCCCCTGAAATTAACTCCGTAATAACTCAAAACATATGGTCAATGAACTTTGCCAATGCGCTGCTTGTCTATGGCTTTGTGTATTTTTACTGGCGTATGGCGAAA
>JAUQWQ010000190.1 GCA_030835085.1 Ignavibacteria bacterium | reverse complement strand
CACAACCGAAGATAAAAAAGTTGATGAAAAAGACAAAGAGGTTACCGATTTAAGTGATGCCAGTGGTGCTAAGATAATGAGAATTGCAGCAAGTGAACAGAATATAGAATGGTACTCACCAAGTGTTGACTCAACCTACCTTTATTGGCTGAATAATCAGTTAATTGTACTAAACGGTTCTACAAAGTGTAACATATTTGCCCTTAATGTACTTTACAAATCCGGTTTTAAAACTCCGAAAGTAAATGCGCTGTGCCGTGATCTTGTTGATACTGACAAATTTGCTGATATACTTCCTGTTGTCGGTATAAAAGATATTTCCTCAGCACAAAAAGGTGATCTTATTGTATGGAAGGGTCACGTGATAATTTTTGAAGAACTGGTGCAATCAAAGAAAGATGTTTACGTTAAAGCATGGTGGGCAGGCACAAGGCAGAAGGATAACGGTGATAATATCCGCAATAACGTAATATACGGCAAATATAAGATAAGCGGTGATTATGTGGTGAGGAGACCTATAAAAAAATAAAAAGCATCCGTCAAAGCCGGATTTCAATCTGCATATGCAGATTTCAAAAAGTAAAAAGGCAAAAAAATAAAGGTTCATCTAGAAACTGCACTCGAGGCCAACGAACCCAAAACCTCTATCGTAATTAAAATCAGGTCCTTTAATTGAATTTATCAGGTTATATCCCAATTGAAATTTTAACTTCAGGAATTCTCCGCCTATCCTGATCTTTAAAGCAGGTTCAATTCCAATTGCCTGCGGCATTACCGGGTTTATGAACTCATGGGATTCATACCTGGTAAAACTGAAATAGCTGAACCGTACCGATATTATAAAATCAATAAATTCCTGCTGGACTGAAATATTCTGTGTTACATAAAATCTATTGTAATCCGCGTTTTCATAACCGGGACCATTTGTTAAAAACTGATCTTCATAAGCTGAATTCGTTCTGCCATTACTGTAACCTCCAAATACTTCATAGAACATTGAATCAGATTGTTTTATCCTCGTAAAATAACCCAGTCCCAGTGACCAGGTCCTCTGGAAGCGCGGCTCACTGCTTTTTCTATCCAGGTATGAAATATCACCAATAGCCGCGAAATTTTTGTAAAACGAATATCCAAGCTGCAAATTTGTGCCGCTGTTACCGATTGAAATTCCGCCTTTGAACTGGTTAGGTTCATTAAAAGCCGGAGCATTAATTTCATTTGGAATATAAACAGTTGTGCATGATGAGAGCAGCAATAGTGCTGATAGGAAAACTGATAAGATGAGTAAGTTTTTCATGATCATTTTTTTTATTCAAGGTAATACTTCAATTAAACTTATAACTAAAATACATCAACTTTTGAAAATAGTAAATGTAGAAAAGTTAGATATCTTCCAATTTAAATTCCCAAATAACAGGAATTGTATATATTCGGCATATTTTTGCCTTTTCCCATCTGCTTTTTCCCTGCTTTTTATTCATTGTAACACTCTCAAATTTTCGGTAATTTCCGAATTATCAACAGAAAACCTATATTTTTTAAGGAGAAATTCGTGAAAAAACGCTATTATATTGATAAAATTGCAGATTACGTAGGCCAGGAAGTTATCATCCGGGGGTGGCTGTATAATATCCGGACCTCAGGAAAATTAATGTTCCCGCAGTTAAGGGACGGCACAGGAATTATACAGGGAGTTGTATCCCAGAAAGAAGTAACCGAAAAAGTTTGGGAAGATTTCAAAAAACTTACCCAGGAATCATCACTAATAGTGACCGGAACAGTTGCGAAACATCCCAAGAAAGAAGAGTATGAGCTCCATGTAAGAGATATTGAAGTTATACAGGTAGCTGAAGCGTACCCGATAACACCGAAGGACCACGGAATAGAATTCCTTGCTGATCACAGGCATTTATGGGTGCGTTCGCAAAGGCAGACTGCAATCATAAAAGTACGTGAAGAAATTATTAAAGCATGCCGAGATTACATGTATGATAACGGCTTTACGCTTTTTGATTCACCGATATTTACACCAAACGCAGCTGAAGGAACGACAACATTGTTCTCATCAGAATACTTTGATCTTGGCAAGGCTTACCTCGCGCAGACAGGTCAATTATATGCTGAAGCCGGAGCTATGGCATTTGGCAAGGTTTACGACTTTGGTCCCACTTTCCGCGCGGAAAAATCAAAGACACGCAGGCATTTAACTGAGTTCTGGATGATTGAGCCCGAAATGGCCTTCTACGATATTTACGATGATATGGATCTTATTGAGGACTTTATTGTATATATAGTAGAACGTGTAATTAAGAACAGAAGAAAAGAGCTTGATATACTAGAGCGTGATATTACAAAACTGGAAGCGGTTAAAAAGCCATTCCCCAGGATCACATATGATGAAGCAGTTGAGATAATAAATAAAAAGAATGTTCCGCTTATCCGCAAAAAAGCTGATGGCGGCGAAGAAGAAATAAGACCCTTTCCATGGGGCGAAGATTTTGGCGCGCCGCATGAAGAGGCTGTTGTTGAAGATTATGATAGACCCGTTATGGTTTACAACTGGCCATCAGAAGCTAAAGCTTTCTATATGAAGCGTGACCCTGAGAACCCTAAAGTTGTGCGCGGCGTTGATGTGCTTGCACCTGAAGGTTACGGTGAAATTGTTGGCGGCAGTGAGCGTGAAGATGACCTTGGGTTACTGGAATCCAGAATTAAGGAACATAATCTGCCCTTGGATGCGTTTCAGTGGTACCTGGATCTCCGCCGGTTCGGCAGCGTTCCGCACAGCGGTTTCGGTATGGGTATTGAGCGCGTTGTTTGCTGGCTTTGCAAGCTGGACCATGTGCGGGAATCAATTCCGTTCCCAAGGCTGATGTACAGGAACAGACCGTAAACAACCGGATAGTGAAATAGCGAACTTTTGATGGAAACCATAATTATCGATGCATATAACCTGATGCATAAAGTTACTGAGTTGAGGGTACTGCTGGCTCAGTCACAGGATATCTGCGTTGATACTATGATCCAAAAGCTGCGCAATCACTATCACGGAAGAAGCACAAAATGTATACTGGTATTCGATGGCTTCGGGCAGAATAAACATGAAGGAAATATAAATGTAAAATTTTCCAAAACCGGGGTTGGACCCGATTACGGTCACGCCGATGCATTGATAAAACACCTGATTGAAAAATCCAGAAACCCTAAGCTCATGAAAGTAGTCTCAAGTGACAGGGATGTTACATCATTTGCAAAGGAATGCGGGTCAAGGATACTATCATCAGAGAGTTTTTGGGGTGAAGTTAAGGATAGAAGAGTCGAAAGAAGCGATGCAATTCGTGAATCAAACGAAAAACCCGCAGTAGTTACACGCGGGGAATTTGAATTTTTGCTTAAGGAATTTACAAAAAAATAATATATGCACGTAATAGAAACCCAAAATCTGTACAAAGAGTACACTCAAAAGTTTTCAAAGCAGAAAGTTAACGCTTTGAATGACTTTACATTCAATGTTGAGCAGGGCGAGATATTTGGTTTACTTGGACCCAACGGCGCAGGTAAAACAACACTTATTAAAATACTGCTTGCAATAACATTTCCCACAAACGGATCAGCGAAGCTTTTTGGCACAGATGTTAAAAACCACAAAGCTAAAACTAAGGTTGGATACCTGCCGGAAAATCACAAATTCCCCAGTTATTTAACAGGTGAGCAGGTTTTGAAATATTACGGCCAGCTCTCAGGTATGAGTGCAGGCACTGATATGAACAAGCGCATAGATGAAATGCTCGGGATGATGAATCTGACCCAATGGCGCAACACCAAGATCAAAAAGTATTCAAAAGGTATGATGCAGAAACTGGGTCTTGCGCAGTCAATGTTAAGCGATCCTGACCTGATATTCCTTGATGAGCCTACAGACGGTGTTGATCCTATCGGAAGGAAAGAGATCCGTGACATACTTGCACAGATAAAATCACGCGGCAAGACAATTTTCCTCAACTCACATTTGCTTTCAGAGGTTGAAATGATATGCGACCGTGTTGCTATTTTAAACAAAGGTGACCTCATAAAAGAAGGTAATGTTGATGACCTCACAAAAGCCGAGAACATTTTCGCTATCCATACTGTAGATACGCTTACTATGGATGTAAAACAGAAAGTACTGGCAATTGACGGCAATGCGGGAATTGGCGAGAAAGAAATTAACACCGAAGCAGGCATTGATAAGCTTAACGGGATAATTGATTCACTTCGCTCAAACGGCGTTAAGATTCAGACAGTGAACCAGAAAACAAGTACCCTTGAGGAATTATTTATTAACGTAATAAAAAAGGATAATACCAACTAAGGATATATAATGCTGACAATAATTCAAAATACTTTCCGTGAAGCTTTGGCAAAGAAAATATTTATAGGTTATTATATATTCTATGCCATTGTTATACTGATCATGATATTTCTCGTGAACATGGATTCCGTTGAAGGCGTAATGAGCCTTGCTGATTCCAAAATGCTTGTTCACCAGGTTGAAACAGGATTTCTGACAATTTCATGGAACCTGATAATTTTCTTCTCGCTTATTTCAACCGCCTCATTTATCCCTTCTATGCTTGAAAAGGGCACAATTGATCTGCTGATTTCAAAGCCAATATCAAGGCCAATGATACTGATCTCAAAGTATTTGGGTGCAGTGTTGTTTGTATTCTTAAGTATGGTTTTCCTGATGGGATCGATTTGGCTCATACTTTCGCTAAAATCCGGCTACTGGGATCCAACATTCCTCCTTTCAATTCTATGGTTAACGCTGGCCTTTGCGGTGATGTACAGCATTGTTGTTATTATAGGGTTAACAACGCAAAGTACCGTTGTAGCTATACTTGTCAATTTCTTCCTGATATTTGTACTCTGCCCGCTGCTCTCGGTGAGAGAGGCTGTAATATTCAGCCTGGTTACCAATGAAACTGTTAAGTTCGTGTTTGATTTCCTTTATTACCTTTTCCCGAAACCGGGTGAATTCAGGGATATTACAACATCACTTATCAATGGTGAGCAGATTAACATGTGGAAAAGTTCTGTGAATGCTGAGACGAGTACATTTACTATTTCGTGGCTTTCACCGATAAGCTCAGTGTTATTTTTACTGGTAACAATGGCTTATTCAGTTTATTATTTTGCTAAAAAAGACTATTAATATCAAATTACAATTGGCAATTATCAATGAACAATAAAAAGCGTCTGTTTAGGAGTATTGCTTACTTTGTAATTATTGTTAATTGCTCATTGTTCATTGTTAATTGCGGAAAGAAACTTGACCCTGACCCTTTGCCGCTTACTGTTAAACAAAATCTTGCTTTGCTGCAAACTGATCCCCAGTTTGTGATGTACTTCAATTTCAAGAAGATGCGCGATACAAAGTTTTGGGAGCAGTTCCTTTCGGATTCTGTTTTCAGTGCAGAGCGCAACTTTGGCGGTTTTTTGAACCTCATTAACCAGGCTGCGGGCGTAAGTATTTCCAACGGAATTGATGAGATGTATTTTTCCAATTCATGGATAGGCGATAATGTTATTGTTGTTAAAGGTACGTTTGACCGCAAACGGGTTAATGATTATGTTACCGCTGATACACTTTACACAAAAATAGATTATCCAAACGGGATTACCGTATACAAACAGGTTGATGCGAACCTGAATTTCTATTTTAAAGATGACTTTACCCTTTGCGCAAGCAATTATCTTAAGCAGATCGAAAATACTTTCACTGTTAGCGATACATCTACTGCGGGACTTTTAACTAACTTCAATCTTTTGAAGGAAATTGAACAGATCAAGCATAAAGATAACCTCTGGATGATTTCAAACCAGAAATTGTTCATTCGCGGCATCTTTGAGAATTTTTCTGACATGAATAAAAAGAAAAGCAGCGTTCTGCCGGGCGGTGAGCCGGCTGATTCTTTGAGCCTGAGCGATACTACGCAAAACGAAAACATGAACGAACTTTTTTCAATTTATAAAAAGATAAACTCCGTTGCGTTTTCGCTGAAGATGACCGATGATATTGAGATAATTATGCAAAACCAGTGTGAGGATAATAATTCAGCTACCGAGCTTAAGAACCGCATGGAAGCAGTAATAGCGCTTGCAAAGCTATCCACAACGCTAAGCGGCAAAAAGCCGCCTGCAGCAATAAAGCTGCTTGATAAAGTTGAAACGGAAGTTTTTGATAACACTGTTATACTTGAAGCGAAACTAAACGAAAGCGATATAAAAGAGCTGAGACAACAAAAGATCTTTTAAAACATTATATGCCTTTATGGCTTAATTAAAAATTATGATATCACCTGTATTAACAGCGGTTACTGTTGGAGTAAATGCATTTGTTGTTAAGGTTGAAACTCATTTTTCCACACAGGTTCCTTCAAGGTTCATTATTGTTGGCTTACCGGATAAAGCCGTTTCCGAAGCATCGGAAAGAGTAGTTGCCGCGATAAAGAACTCAGGATACTACACCCCCAACAGAAGAATAACAATTAATCTCGCACCAGCTGATATCAGGAAAGAAGGCAGCGGGTTTGACCTGCCTATTGCGCTTGGCGTGATTTGCGAAGCTGACCAGATAAAACCCGATATGTTCGCAGATCATATTTTTGTGGGTGAGCTATCACTGGATGGAAAACTCAGACCGGTAAGGGGAGTACTCCCAATAGCAATAGAAGCACGAAAGCAGGGAATAAAAGGATTAATAGTACCCGAAGAGAATGCCAAAGAAGCCGCTATGGTTGATGGTATTGATGTTTTCCCGCTTGGTTCATTGCAGGAAGTTGTTGAGTTTCTGAATAACGGCGGCGGTTTGGAGCCATTTAAAGTTGACCTGAAAGAAATATTTAATGTTGACCAGAAAAGTATTGTTGATTTTGCCGATGTAAAGGGTCAGCATGAAGTTAAACGTGCCCTTGAAGTAGCTGCAGCAGGGGGGCATAATATTATTATGGTCGGACCTCCCGGCTCAGGAAAGACAATGCTGGCAAAACGTATTCCCACAATATTACCACCTATGACGTTTGATGAAGCCCTTGAAACCACCAAGATACATTCTGTTGCAGGATTACTTCCTTCAAATACTGCTCTTGTTTCCATCAGGCCGTACCGCTCACCGCATCATACTATAAGTGATGTTGCGCTTGTCGGCGGGGGACCCGCAGCGAAGCCGGGAGAAATTTCTTTCGCGCATCATGGTGTGTTATTCCTTGATGAGCTTCCTGAATTCAAAAAAAATGTGCTTGAAGTTATGCGCCAGCCGCTTGAGGACGGAAGGGTAACGATATCAAGATCGAAGGTTACAGTAGACTACCCGTGTAATTTTATGCTCGCATCGGCAATGAATCCCTGCCCCTGCGGCAATTACGGCAACCCGAACCAGGATTGCCAGTGCCAGCCGCAGCAGATACAAAGATATATGTCCAAAATATCGGGTCCGCTGTTAGATAGAATTGATATACATATCCAGGTTCAGTCAGTGAAATATAAAGAGCTTTCTTCAACAACTGCCGGAGAGCCATCAGTAGATATCAGGCAGCGTGTGATTAAAGCCCGTGATTTCCAGATAAGGAGATTTAAAGATAAGAAACATATTTTCTGCAATGCAGATATGCAATCCAAGGATATCAGGGAGTATTGTAAAATAGATACTGCCAGCGAAGAACTGATGAAAATGGCAATAACTAAACTCGGACTATCAGCGCGCGCATATGACCGGATATTGAAGGTTGCCCGCACAATTGCTGACCTGAATGGTGATGAAAATATTAATTCTGCGCATATCAGCGAAGCTATTCAGTACCGTTCGCTGGATAGAACCATGTGGATGGGATAGAGGCAAAATACCAAATGTCAAAATCCAAATGTCAAAATATGTATTTAATTTTCCTTGTACTACCAATTGGAATCCCTCGTACCACGAATAAAAAACCGATGATTGATTTCGGTAAATTTAAGTAAACAATATATTATCTTCATAAAAACTAATTTCGTGGAAGGGTTAAACAACAAAAAACAAAACAATGTCCAGATTCTTTTTAATATTGTTTTTCTTAGTCCCTTCAATATTTTCTCAAACAATTCCGGAAAAGTTTTTTGATGCATTGATTTATGATAAAGCTGAGATAAGTGATTATATAAATAAAGATGAGCTTAAATACAGCGGCAGGCTTGGTATTGAGTATACCGGTGTAGAAAATAAAATCCTTATCGCGTATGAATTGCCCGTTGAAATTAAATCAGGCATCACCAGCGGTAAATATAAATATGAGATCAAAGAACAGCCCCTTGCAGATACTTATACCGAAGTAACATTCAATGTACCGGCAGCAAATTATTCACTTAAGTATTACTTTGATAATGGATTTGTTACAAATAGTTCATTCTATCCAAGGCTTTGGGAAAAGAAGGAAAGCAAATATTTTGCTTTCCTGATTGAAGAGCCGAAGTATTTTAATGATTACTGCATAAAAAGACTTGACGATTTTGTGGAAATGATTGCCGATACTCTTGGCTTTACCATATCAGAGAAGCGCATACTTGAAAGAGAAAAGATCGGTTACGTTTTTTGTAAAGATGAAGCCAGTGTAGAAAAAATCACCGGCTTTAAAGCAAAAGGGATGGCAATGCTTGGGAGCGATGAAGTCGTAACATCATACCAGACTCATTTTCATGAAGTCGCTCACTTACTTATCAACTACAAACTCAAAAAGCTGGGTCTGTACACGCTCCCATTCTTCATGGAAGGATTTGCTGTCGCCGTAGGGGGCAGGGGCGGAATGGCTCCGAGGGTTCTGACTGATCTGGGCTATTACCTTGAAAAATCAAGTATACTGACATACGATTCAATATTAACAAACGAAGGATTTTATAACAATGACGCAAGCATGAGCTATGCTGTAGCGGGATTGTACAATTCATTTTTATTGAGTGAGCTTGGCGGAGAGAAGTATCTGGAGTTGTATAAAAAAGTGAATGGTGATTTGGAATATGTGAAAAAATTTACACTGGGCACTATTGTTATACCTTCACAGATTAAATTTGTGAAATTTCTCAAAAATTACGAAAAAGATTCTTTAATGTATGTAAATGCGAATGATACAATTAAACCAATATTATCATTAAGAGAAATAAATGGCATTTTTGCTTTTGCAGACGATTATATTAAGTTCTTTGTAACTGGTAAGTATAAAGTGGGATTTGTTGAAATTAAAACGAATAAAGAATATTTCAGCCGAAAGTATAAAGAAATTTATGATCTGGAAAATTACACAGGTTACAATTATTGTATAGTTGTAGAAAAGGAGTATATTAATGTTTATAATTTGTTTAACGATGAATTAATTTATTCATATAATAGTGGACTTTCTGTAAATCCAATATCTATTCCCTTTAAAGAAGGATTTTATACATTTTTTTTATCAACAGAATTATTTGGTGATGATTTTCAAAGCAATGGTTTCATAATAGATGGAACATTCAGATAAATGACAAATATTAACACCATCGTTATCGGCGCGGGCGCAGCTGGACTTATGTGCGCAATCGAAGCCGGCAACCGCGGCAGGAAAGTCCTTGTACTTGAGCATGCCGAGAAGATCGGGAAGAAAATACTTATTTCCGGCGGCGGCAGGTGTAATTTCACTAATCTTGATGTAAAACCCGAAAATTTTATTTCAAACAATCCTCATTTCTCGAAATCAGCTTTGGCAAGGTATACCCCGCAGGATTTTATATCACTCGTTGAAAAACACGGAATCAAGTATCACGAAAAAAAGCTGGGACAGCTTTTTTGTGACGGCTCAGCAAAAGAGATAGTTCAAATGCTGCAAAAAGAATGTGAGGATGCGGGAGTCGGGGTAAAAGTGAACTGCACCATTGATAAAGTTGAACAAATAAATAATTCAAACAGCGATACAGCGTTTCGTGTTATAAGCAATTTTGGTGAGTTTAGTACTGAATCTCTTGTCATTGCCACAGGCGGGATATCAATTCCCCAAATGGGCGCGACCGATTTTGGATATAAACTTGCAAAACAATTCGGTTTGAAATTAACCAAAACCGTTCCGGGACTGGTACCATTTACGCTTAACGAAGGATCATACAGCGAGTTATCGGGACTCTCAATTGATTCCATAGTTACCTGTAACAATGCCAGCTTCCGCGAAAATATTCTGTTTACACATAAAGGATTAAGCGGTCCGGCAATTCTGCAGATATCAAATTATTGGAATGAGGGTGATGATATAACAATCGATCTGCTGCCCGGAATAGATTTAGTATCAGTTATAAATGAACATAAACCTAATAAGACTGAGCTTGTAAATGTACTTGCCAAATTCTTCCCTAAACGGTTTGCGGAACAGTGGTGTGAACTTAATTTTCCTACCAAACCAGTGAATAGATTATCCGACAAAGACATTGAACTGATCGGGAAACTGCTTCATGAGTGGAAGTTAGTGCCTAAAGGCACTGAAGGTTTCGGCAAAGCTGAGGTCACAAAAGGGGGAGTTGATACCAATGAGCTATCAAGTAAAACTATGGAATCAAAAAAGGTACCCGGACTTTATTTTATTGGCGAAGTGGTTGATGTAACCGGCTGGCTGGGAGGTTATAACTTCCAGTGGGCTTGGGCATCCGGATTTGCAGCAGGGCAGTATGTATAAAAATAAAAGGCAGGGATAGAGCATTGCCCTATCCCTAAAACATTATTTACGCAGTTTCAGCAAATTGTTTTTCAATTGCGTAACCGGCTTTCCGCCATTCTTCAATACCACCTTCGTAAGTATGCACATTTGTATATCCGAGTGCATTAAGTTTTTCCTGTGCAGTTTTACTCTGTGGACAGCTTGGCCCAGCACAGTAAACAATAATTTCTTTATCTTTAGGAATTTCCAGTGACTTTGCTGTTTTGCCAACTACATCAAGGGATACTCTTATAGATCCCGGAATTAGTTCACCGTTATAATACTCATCAGTGAGTACATTCCAGAAGTTGAGGTACTCTTTTGAATCAAGTTTTGCTTTCAATTCTTCAGTTGTGATTAATTTTAATTCTGACATTGTTTAAATCCTTTCTTTTATTTATGAAATATGGTTTATTGATAAACAGTTAACTAGTTAACAATTAGCGCAAATTTTTTTATAATTTCTTTAGTAAAGTTATAAGTATTTCCTGTTCTTTTATAGTAAGGTTACACATAATGTTCTCCGTGTTCTTCATGTCCTGCGGTATCACTTCTTCCAGGAACCGGTATCCTTTTTCAGTTATATTAATCAAGTTTATTCTTCGGTCTGTTCCTGCAATTCTTTCAACAAGTCTTAATGCTTCAAGTTTATCAACAAGCTTGGTTACATTAGCTCTTGATGAAATCAATTGGCGGCTTATATCCACCTGAGATAGTGGTTCACCTGCACCATTTATTATCCTGAGTATGTTGTAATGGCCAACGGTCAAATCCCATTTGGATAAAAACCTGTCACACTCCCTCCACAAATGATCACCTGTCTTCATCAGCAATCCGCCTGCCTGGTCGGATACATTGTATTCTACTTTTATTTTCATGCTACAAATATAATAGTTCATTTATTGATTGTCAACAAGTTAACAATATTTATTTTTGTATTTAATTGTTTTATCAATACATTATTATTCTGTAATAAGTCTGGAATTCTCTGTTAAAGGGAAAATATATTCATTATAAACTTTCACCTGAATATTCATATCAGGCTGAAGCTGTGATAAATAATACGTATCAACATACCACCTTGCAGAAAACATCTTATATTCGCCGCTGGTATCTTTGATCTCAAATCTCAAATTGACAAATCTGTTTGCGGGACTTGTATTGGATTGCCCTTCGGGTCTGACACTGATAATCCTGGCCTCGCGGAACACAGCTTTTTTCTTTAACTCTTCAAGATCCTTCAACTTCCGTCTCTCTGCATCATCACGATTCATATTCTTTGCAAACAGCCTGTAAAAGAACACGGCCAGCAAAATAATAATAACAAGCGGTATAAAAACCGCCAAGTACAGTCCCGCACTATCCATAATAATTAATTTAGTTCAAAAGCCTCAATAAAAGCTCCCGTTTCCTTTTTGAAAATTTACTTTCAGGTTTCAATCTTTTTAAAGCCCTTTCGCATCCGGGCAAAGCATAGTTTATTTCTTTGGTTGCCAGCGGATCGTCAATTTCAGAAAGCGCAAGCAATGTATAATAGAACGGGAATCTGCCCCATTTCCCTGATTCATCACGGTTACTGTGAAGTGACATAAGTCCATTGGATATATGTTCCTGATATTTTGGTAGTCCGCCTGCATTTAAATAACGCCAGAGCCCTATAGTACAGGCAGCACAGCAAAAAGTACCCAATGGTTTGCCGGCATTTTCAGAAGCTTTGAGCATTAAGTAGAACCGTTCATTTGTTTTTTTCAGTGTCTCAGGTTTGGAACCGGCTATTTGCGAAAGCTGCAGGACAATTCTTGCCGATTCTTCCGCCATTATATGCCTCATGGATGCGCAAAGCAGCCTTTCTCCGGTAAAAGTATGTACCGGCGATCTCATATCCTTACCTGTTAATCCGTAACTGTGGTTATAAGAGTATTCAGTATCATACCTTGTGGATATCCAGCCAACAATTTCCCGGGCTTCTGATTTAGATATATTTTTCCCGAAGAATAATGCTTCATTTACATTATCCACGGTTTTATAAAGACTTGATCTGTTTAGCAGTGACATAACTTTAGCTTTTTAATGTTCATAAATTAAAATGCTTAATTAATACCTTACTGCAGAAAATATTCAAACGTTTTGAAGCAGTTCGTGCCTTGGCGCCTGCATGCATTCTTCGCTGCAGGAACGTGCCCATTTTTCTTCACAAACTTCGCATTCAAAATGCTGTTTGTGGCAATCAAGATTCGCGCAATTTACATACCTATCGGTAGCTGTACCGCAATGATGACATTTGCCTGTAATAACATACTCATCAGCAAAATTCACGGGCACTGATATTCTTTCATCAAATACGTAACACTTGCCTTCAAACAGCTTGCCTTTAACATCAGGGTCATGAGAATAATTCACAATACCTCCGTTCAGCTGGTAAACATCTTTAAATCCCTGCTGCAGAAGGTAGCCGGAAAGCTTCTCGCATCTTACTCCCCCGGTACAGTATGTTAATACTTTCTTATCTTTAAACTGCTTGAATTCATTTTCAACCCATTCCGGAAATTCACGGAATGATCTTACCGGCGGCCTGATGGCATTTTTAAAATGCCCCAGGTCAAACTCATAATCAGTTCTGCCGTCAAGTATTATTACATTATCCTGCTGCATGAGCTCAAGCCATTCTTTCGGTTGAAGGTGTTTGCCGCTGAGTACATTCGGGTCAAGGTCCACCGGCAGCCTGAATGTAACAAGCTCCTGTTTGACTCTTACATGCATTTTTTTAAATACATGTCCGCGGGTCTCATCTATTTTAAACCATAGATCTTTGAAGCGGCCATCAAGCTTCATATGTTCCATATACTTTTCAGTCTGGCTTTGTGAACCGCTGCACGTTCCGTTAATGCCTTCGGGAGAAATTAATATCCTTCCGCGTAATCCAAGGTCACGGCAATATCCCAGATGTTCTTCAGCAAAGAATTCCGGATTATCGATCTTTACGTATTTGTAATACAATAATATTCTGTACATATACGCAAAATATTAATTAAATGGGCAAATAAAAATGAACAATAAAATTCTGAACTTTTGCGTGTTTTATGCTGTTTTTAAAGATAATTATACGCAATATTTGTTAATGAAAAGTAATGATGTGAAACAGGTTACGGGTTCCGGTGGGAGTGAAGTTCTTGAAAGCGAAGAGCTGAAGGCCGAGCTGAGCAAAGGAAACTATTCAACTGAAAGCGGATTTAGTTTTAAACGTACCTTTACTGCACTCAAATATCCAAATTACAGATTATGGTTCTGGGGACAAATGATATCCATGCTGGGTACATGGATGCAGATAACTGCCCAGGGTTTTTTGATATATGATATTACACGTTCGCCTGCTTATCTTGGCTATGTTGGGTTTGCATCTGGCATACCTACATGGGTGTTCATGTTATACGGCGGGGTTATTGCAGATAGATTTTCCAGGCGAAAAATACTGGTGATTACACAATCAATAATGATGGCACTTGCGGCCATCCTTGCAATTTTAACCTTTACTTCTTTGGTTCAACCATGGCATATTATTGTATTGGCATTTCTGCTGGGTACTGCAAATGCATTTGATGCCCCATCAAGGGTATCATTTGTCAACGAGCTTGTAGATAAACACGATCTCACAAATGCTATTGCGCTGAATTCCACAATGTTCAATACAGCTACTGCTATAGGTCCGGCTTTTGCAGGTATTGCATATGCTGTAGCGGGACCTGCATGGTGTTTTACAATCAATGCTGTTTCTTTTATAGGAGTGCTTATTGCATTAAATAAAATGAAACTTAAAAAACATGTACTTTCTTTAAGCGGCAGGTCTGCATTTGCAGAAATAAAAGAAGGGTTAAAGTATATAGTTCATGATCCGGTTGTAAGAGTGCTGATTTTAATGGTTGCATCAATAAGCTTATTCGGTCTTTCATTTGCAACCCTGCTGCCTGCGTGGTCTGTAAATATTCTCGGGGGTAATTCGGCTACAAACGGATTTCTGCAGTCCGCCAGGGGAGCCGGCGCACTTGCGAGCGCTCTTTTCATAGCATCACTAGGCAGGTTTGAATATAAGGGTAAATTACTTACTATCGGTTCAATTGCTTTTCCGGTGATGATGTTCACATTTTCCTTTGTTCATATCATTCCAGCGTCATTGATCATAATTTTTGCATTAGGCAGCGCTTTAATTCTTGCTATGAATATTGCAAACTCTCTTGTGCAGACATTGGTGCCCGACCATTTACGCGGACGGGTTATGGGTGTATATACACTTACTTTTTTCGGATTGCTTCCGATAGGCTCACTGCTGATGGGAGTGCTTGCCGAGCACTTTGGGGAAGCTGAAGCAATTCTGCTTAGTTCAGTTGTTACTTTGATAGTTGCTCTTCTTATATTCTACTTTGTACCTGCAATCAGAAAACTTAAATAATTGTTTTTTACATAATTAAAATCATTTTATGTATGATACTTATCATAGTAATAGAATGGTGAGCTGTGTTATTTTTGTAGGTAGGCTTAAATATTGTTTTCTCAACTGAAGAAATTATGAAAGTTCAAAACCGCAAAAACTTGATCTCAGATACGGGTAGTATTAGGGGATTATTTAATGAACTCAGAAAGAACATTATAGGTTGTAATGATGAGTTCGAGACTCCATACGGGGTTAAGAAGCTGGTATATGCAGACTGGACTGCAAGCGGAAGATTATATAAACCGATAGAAGAAAAACTTTCAAATGAATTTGGCTCACTGATCGGAAACACACATACTGAAACTAATGTTACTGGATCATCAATGACCCTTTCGTATCTTAAAGCAAAACAGATCATCAAAAAACATGTAAATGCTGATGAAAATGATGCAATAATCGCAACTGGCTCGGGTATGACTGGCGCTATGCTGAAACTTCAAAGAATGCTGGGGTTTAAGATTCCTTCACGGCTTAAAACATATTTTAATATTCCTGACGAACAGCGTCCTATTGTATTTATTACCCATATGGAGCATCACTCCAACCAAACAACCTGGCTTGAAACTATTGCTGATGTTGAGATAATTGAACCTGATGAAAACGGACTTGTTAAGCTTGAGCACCTTGAAATTCTTTTAAAAAAATATCAAAAAAGAAAAATCAAAATTGCTTCAATAACTTCATGCAGTAATGTTACCGGGATATTCACACCATATCATAAAATCGCCGGGTTAATGCACAGGTACAATGGCTGGTGTTTTGTTGATTTTGCATGCTCCGCTCCATACATTGATATTGATATGCACCCCGAAGATCCCCTTGAAAAACTTGATGCAATTTTCTTCTCACCTCATAAATTCCTTGGCGGACCCGGCAGCACAGGTATACTGATATTTAACCGCAGCCTGTATGACAGCCATTTTTCACCTGACCAGCCCGGCGGCGGAACAGTTAAATGGACAAATCCATGGGGCGAACACAGCTTTTATGAAGATGTTGAACTGAGAGAAGATGGCGGAACACCGCCATTTATGCAGACTATTAAGGCTGCATTAGCGGTAAAGCTGAAAGAGGAAATTGGAACAAAAAGGATCGCTATCCGCGAGAAGGAAATAACAAAACTTGTTTTCAGCAGGCTGAAATTGATACCAAATCTGCATTTGCTGGCTGAAAATATTGATGAAAGACTCCCTGTAGTTTCATTTTATATTGATGGAATGCATTATAATCTCGGCGTCAGGCTGCTTAATGACAGGTTCGGAATACAGGTAAGAGGTGGCTGCTCCTGTGCGGGAACGTACGGACACTATTTGCTTCATGTATCGAAGAAGAAATCCCGCAAAATCACACAGATGATTGAACATCACGATCTTTCTGAAAAACCGGGTTGGCTGAGAATGTCTCTACATCCCGTAATGACAGATGAGGAAATCGAATATATACTGAATTCGATCGAAGAGCTATCAATTAATCACAAAATCTGGGCAGAAGATTATGAATATGACCCGCATGAAAATAATTTTGTTCACAGATCGTATCCCGAATTTGAAAAAAGGATAGTCGATAGCTGGTTTGAATAATATTAGCATAATTTTAAAAAGAAAGCCCGCTTGTTAGCGGGCTTTCTTTTTAATGAAATACCAAAAGTTAAAATTATTCAGCTACCCATAGAAACCAGGGAGTCAAATGACCACCTTATTTAACGAGTATCATTTTCTTAACATCAGAAAATCCTTCAGAGCTTATTCTGTAAAAATAAACACCGCTTGAAAGATATGAAGCATTGAAATCATAATTATAACTTCCTGCATTCAGGTTTTCATTGATAAGTTGAGCAACTTCCCTGCCTGATACATCAAATACCTTTAATGTAACCACTCCGCTTTTGGGGATAGAGAACCTGATGTTTGTTACAGGATTGAACGGATTAGGGTAGTTCTGTTCAAGGCTGAAACCTGAAGGTATTTCATATGAAATTGTCTGGATTCCTGTAATTAAGTGTTCGGCATCAAAATACGCATTTATTCCGCTATTGCCTGCAAATACAGCAGCAACGCTTTTACTGCCATTATTGTTATATAAACAGAAAGATGGTGAAAACACAGGTGATGATGATGTATTATTAAGTTTTGACGATGTGAAAGATGTACCAGCTGTTGTTTTAGATGACAAAACAGAATCGCCGTTTAAGGTTACAAACCCGGCCCCAAAATTATTCCCTGCCGCAGAAGAAGAATCTGATGTGCAGAATGTATATGCGCACGATTGATTGTTGCTTGTCATAGGCCTGTATATCCATGATTTTCCGTTATTTGTGCTGTGATAACTTACGGGCTTGCCTCCGGCGGTGTAAGTAATTATCATTTTTTTATCAATATTATACTTCTGTTGCGATACTGCCAAACACGGCTTTTCGTTTTTTACACCGCTTTCGAGTGCCGGTGTCATCATGTAAGAATTTACTATCGTCGGGAGTTCGGTTGTCTTGTATATCCCGTAACCGGTTGAGCTGGCATCAAATTTTCTTTCGAATGATATCAAAATTGAGTCGGTTACTGCTGTTGAAAAGAACTGTGCAGTTGGATAGTTATCTCTTTGATCAGTGACAATTAATTCATTTGTATGGGTGGCTCCCCAGTTTACTGTTCTGAAATGCCGGAAACCGTTTGTTTGACCTGCATTTGGTGATTCCTTTACAAATACATGCATATAAGTATTTGTCTCATAATACTGTCCGTCACTGCAGCATGTTACCTGTTCAAATTTTCTGCCCGCAGCCGGTGATCCGGCTACTCCGTAATAAAATCCTGTCCCGTTTCTTCTTAATGAAAAGAGGTTCAGCTTTGCATCGTTCCCATTCACATTCGGACTTGAAGTGTAATAAACCATGATCCTAGTTGAATCGGGGGTATTGTTGTCTTTGCTTTCTACGAGCATATCCATTGAGAAGATATAATCTGTTGTACTGTAACTTTGAGAGATCTGGGTCCAGTTAACACCGCCATCGGATGATTTTAAGATCCTAATAGAGCCAAGGTAAGAAGCAAATGGCTTGAGTCCAGCAAGCATATATAGAAGACCGTCTTCACCCTGTTTTATAATTAAAGAGCGTGGTGTTAAGTCATTTATATTTCCGCTGTGTACAAGTATATCATTATTGTACCAATCTGAGCCTGTGCAAATCCCGGGTCTTGTATCAACTATCAGCCTTCCGTTTGTTATATTATCGGTTAAGTATGAAGTATTCATGTATTTTTCCATCTCCAGTGAAATGGCTGTTTTCCTTTGGCTGTCTTCAATTTTTCTGAATGAGTAGTATTCATTTATAAGATTCCCCGGAACATTATCCGTTTGTGAAAAAATGTTCAGTACAGCCATGAAAGTTAAAACTATTACCGTTATTGATTTCAATTTATATATCTCCTTTTTTAATTGATTTATTTAATTAATGTCATTTTCTTAGTTGAAACATATTCACCTGCTTCTATTTTGTAGAGGTATACCCCTGATGATAATCCGGCAGCGTTAAAATCAGCGGTGTAAGTTCCTGCAGGAAGTCCTGTGTTCACAAGTGTATTTACCGTTTTGCCGGTGATATCAAAAACCGTTAATTTAACATACCCGCTTTTGGGAAGTGAAAAATTTATTTTTGTTGAAGGATTGAACGGGTTTGGATAGTTCTGCTTCAGCTCAAATGATGAAGGTATTTCTGTTGAAGTTTGCTCGACCGCTGTTAACACAGCTTCGCCCCAGCTTTTTGTTATTTTTACACCATCTATTTTTACTGAGGATCTTCTCAATCCGCCTCCAAATTGTCCGAAAGCGTGATTATTAATATATATCTCTCCAATTCCCGGGGAATCATTACCACCTGTTGATACCTGATCTGCTGCAGGTTCGCTAACTGGGATTGAAGACGGGATTATGAATAGTGACGCTGAATCATTTGTTGTACTTCCGCTTGTAAATTTATATTTTGTGACTATGAGGTATGTCTGATTCTTATTCAAAAGTACCGGTGAATATGATGAAGTTGCGTTTTTTCTGATACCGAGAAAAAATGTAGATGAATTGTATTTTTTAATCATAAGCATACACCTGAACTCACTTAAATTCCCGCCCTTATCAAGACTGATAAGAAAATCTTCCGATGCTGATGCTGTAAGACTATCAACCCTGAGCATGCATGACATGTATATATTCCCTGATGTTTGTTCTGTAAAGTCTTTTCTTATACACACACTTTGAACAGAATCATTCCTGATCAATATACCGTTGCCAACACCTGAGCCAGGGTAGCCTGTGAATATTAAACCCTGACTTATGACCGGGATAGTGTTATTTGGATTAGGCGCATAGCCCAGTTGCCAGCCGTTCATTCCAACAATATTTGGCATGGGTGGATAATTGAAATCTTCGGTAAATAATGTTTGCGCTGATGATGATTTGATCAATAAGGATATTGCTGCAATTATTAATAAGTGAATTATTTTTGTTTTCATTTTAATTATATTTTTAAGTTTTTAATTTTATTATTTCAGGAAGCTTTTTGCGCAACCGGTTCAGACCACTCCTGCTGTCCGTTTGATGTGATAGGAGCGATTCTGAAGTTATATTGCTTGCCGCTTTTCAAGCCGCTGGCTGTATACCTTGTCCGCGTGATAATATCAGCATGTTTCCATGTTGATGATGTATTATTAGAATGATTAATCTGTACTATGTATGCTCTTGCATCATACACTGGCTGCCATAATAATTCTATTTCACCTTTTTTATCACCTGATGCTGCATGAAGTGTAAAGCTGGATTTAATGCTGCGTTGAATTTTATTTTCTGTCATGTTCATTTGTATGATTCGTTACAAATTTAATCTCAATAGCCTGTGCAATTCCAAGAAACAAACTTCACCCTGTTTTGAACCAGTTTTAGATATTCAGGTAGATAGAACCCGAAAAAATTGATATTTTTTGCAGTTTTTTTACTTTATCTTTGGAAACTAATTACATAGAGTTTTAGAATATGCATTTTTGGAAAGATTTTGCCGCTTGTTTTAAATCAAACAGAATTTCAATTATATTAATATATTACAGTAGTTTATAAACAAATGATCAAAAGCAATTTACTGGAAATACTGGGTACTTTTAATCTAAAGGAGTTTAAAGATTTTGGTGAGTATGTAAATTCACCTTTTTTCAATAAAAATGAAGCGGTAATTAAGCTTTACGAATATATCAGAAGGTTCTTTCCTGATCTGGAAGAATTGAATTTCGGGAAGGAAAAGGTATTTTCAGAAATTTTCCCCAATGCTGAATTCAACGACGGTTTTATGAGGACAATTATGTTCAATTTAACCAAACTGGCAGAGGATTTTATTGCATTTAAAGATTTTAAATCCAGAGAGCTAAGTGAACATATCCATTTACTTAAAGCATTAAATAAAAGGGATCTTAACAGGCATTTTAATAAAAACTTAAAACTTGCCTCCGAAAAACTTGAAAAAAACAAAATACATGATGAATTTTATTTTAGTGATAAATTTCTGCTGGAGTATGAAAAAAACATAAGTGATTTTAAAAACATGAGGTTCTTAAATCAGAAAGATATTCCTGAAGATGAAATAAAGAACCAGTCTGATTACCTGATAAATTATTTTATAATTCAGCTTCTTAAAAGATACAGAACTCTTTTGAACCTGAGGCATGTTATTGAATTTGAGTTTGATAAACCTCTTATGAATGAATTGCTGCATTTCATAGAAATCCATCCCGGTAAATTTAAAGATATTCCTCTTGCAGGTCTATTGTACAACGAAATAAAACTGTTTGAAACATATGATGAAAAATATTTCAAAAAAATTAAACAGCTTGCAACTGATCTGAACAACAGGTTTGACAGGTCTGAAAGATATAACGGGCTTGTTGTTATCAGCAATTACTGCCTTAAAAAACATCACGAGGGCGACAGGACAAAACTTGCTGAATTTATGGATATAACTGAATTCATGTTTGAAAATAGAATTGATACAATGAATGACGGCGATGACCTGCCAATCAATTATTTCAGAACTGTGCTGTTGATGGCTTTGGCAGCAGGCAAATTGGAGTGGACAATTCGTTTTGTTAAAGAAAGTAAAAGCAGGCTTTCACCTGCTCTAAGGGATAATGCCTATAATTTTGCAATGGCCAGAATTGAATTTTCCGGCAGGAATTATAATTCTTCTATGAAATATTTAAGCAAAGTTCAGTATGATGATATATATTATAAATTTTCAGGGAAGACACTGCAGTCACAGCTTTATTATGAGCTTGAAATGCTGAATGAACTTTCTGATCACCTTGATTCTTACAGGAAATTCCTGGTGAACAATAAAACTTTAACCGGATTGCACCGGAAGGTTAATGAAAATTTTGTGAAAATACTTAACGATATGCTGAAACTCAGGTCAAATACAGGAAGGGTCAGGGCAGATCAATTAAAGGATAGGATAATATCTACTAAGGAACTGACAGGAAGAGGATGGTTACTTAGCAAACTTGAAGAGCATATAAATGAAATAAACTAATTATTCAAAACTTTATAATATACATTTTCAATATTTTGCGTCATTATTTCGACTGTAAATTTTTCCATCATAAGCTCAAAACTTTTCCTTCCCATATCCTTTCGTAGATTTTCATTACCACATAATAGCATCAATTTTTCCGAAATTCCTTTTACATTTTTATCTTCAAGCGCAAAACCGTTTATACCTTCTTCAACCATTGCCGGCATATCTCCCACACGGGTAATTACCATCGGCAGCTCCTGTGCCAGCGCATGAAGCATTGCATAAGGAAAAGTTTCACCGCCGCCTTCAACCGAAGTATGCGCATAAATATCAAATGCTGAATACATTGACTTTATATCTTTGCGGAATCCGGGGAATATTGTTCTTTCACTGATTCCAAGTTCTTCAGCCAGTTTGTGCAGCATCCTGTTCAATTCGCCATCTCCAACCACCATAAGTTTACTTTTGGGATAGGCTTTCAAGACCTTGGGGTATGCCCGTATAAGGTACTCCTGTCCTTTGAACGGCACCATTCTTGCAGCATTGCCGATAAGTATTTCATCATCTTCTACATTGAACTCATTGCGAATTTTAATTCTGGTTTTCGGGTCTTTTTTGTTCTGCTCAGGATCCAGCCCAAGATGAAGAAGTGTGATTTTTGCCGGGTCTATCTTGTCTTCATTTATAAGCAGTTCCTTTGTGCAAACACCATCAACCATAAAATGGTGAATAAGATATTTATTCCTGTACCAGTGTGTTAAGTTATGAGATATGCTGTGAAAGCTGTGTACGTTTGAAACGTGCCGTACTCCTGCGAGCTTTGCTGCAAAAGCTCCCGCAGTTCTATCATAATTTGTATTGGAGTGAACGATATCAATATTGTTTTCCTTTATGAATTTACTGAGTACCCTTGAGTTTTTCCATAAGTCGCTTTTTCCGGAATGCTCAGGGTAATCCAGCGGAAAAACCCCAATGCCTTCTTCAATGCACCTGCCGTAAATTATGTTATCTTTCCTGCAGGAAACCCACACCTTATGTCCCTTTTGCGTAAGCAGTTTAGCTAACTGGTACACAAAGAACTCTCCGCCACCGTAAATATCAAGAGCGTTTAGCAGTAGTATGTTTAATGACTTACTTATCGGCATATTTATACAAAATTAGCGTTTAAATCAGAGATATTAAACATTGAAAAAATGACATATAAATCTTCGTAAAAACCTGATAAATGTCAGTTCATTATATGGTATAAATCATATGATATTGTGACATTGCACGTTAATTTAGTAGCGGTGAAAAATATTCTGATCAATAAAACAATTAAAAATTATTAAAATGGAAACTATAGATTATAAAGATGTCAATTCAAAGGAACTTGGTTTTGCGGCCAGGAGAGGAAAATATTTTGATATAAATGATATTATAAAATCCGGGTTACCTTTAAAAGTAAAAGAGACCGAAAATTTTGAGAAGCTTGATGTAATATACAGAACTCTATGCGCTGTGTTGTTCAACTTTGTGCCAACAAGCGGTCATCCGGGAGGTTCGATTTCATCCGGCAGATTTGTTTCATCAATATTATATAATATTCTTGATTTTGATATTAAAGACCCGTTCCGTGATGATTCGGACCTGGTTGTATATGCAGCAGGTCATAAGGCTTTAGGTTTATATGCAATGTACGCTCTCAGAAATGAACTTGTAAGAGCGTACAAACCCGAATTGCTGCCTGATGAAAAATTCCAGATGAGACTTGAAGATCTGCTTGGATTCAGAAGAAACCCTGATAATGAACTTCCGTTATTCCATAAATATAATGCAAAAGCTTTGGATG
Source organism: Ignavibacteria bacterium (assembly GCA_030835085.1). Taxonomy (GTDB): domain Bacteria; phylum Bacteroidota; class Ignavibacteria; order Tepidaquicellales; family OLB5; genus OLB5. Next base: position 33,980 of record JAUQWQ010000190.1, on the reverse strand, counting down.
GTCACCCGACACCTGCTACTCCGCATGTTAAGATTGCTACCGGTGCAAGCGGTGTTGGTGATACTGCCGCATTTGGTTTAGCATTGGGTGCAATCGATTATTTCGGTGAGAACGCTCCGCAGATTCACGTTATTGAAGGAGAAGGCGGAATGACACCGGGAAGAGTTGCAGAAGCATTAGCAGCAGCCAGTGCAATGAGACTGCATAACATTAAGTTCCATATCGATTTTAACCAGGCATCAATTGATTCAAACCGTGTTTGCCGTGAAGGTGAACTCAAAGGAGATTATGTTCAGTGGAATCCGATGGAATTATGTTACCTTCATGATTTTAATGTGATATATGTTGATGACGGAAAAGATTTTGGTAAAATTGCAGTTGCTCAATTGTTCGCCAAGAACTTGGATAATAAAATGCCTACAGCTATTGTATACCGTACAGTAAAAGGCTGGAAGTACGGCATTGAAGGCAGGGCATCACACGGCGCCGGACATAAAATGAATTCCGAAGGATATTACCATGCATGCGATGAATTCGAAGCTGCATTTGGCGTGAAAGTACCTCATTTTGAAGGCGAAGCAACACTGAACAACATAGAAAAATGTTTCTTTGATACACTTATGACTATACGTGGTGTTATAGAAAAAGAAAACTATTTAAAATATTTTGCCGAAGCTATTAACGATAGCAAAGACAGATTAATAAAAGATAACAGGAAACCCAAAGGTAAAGGCTCTGATAAAGATGCGTTATATAAAAATAATATTTTGAACGAAAAAGAAACACCCGCTGAATTAAATGTTGTTCCAGGTGAAACAACAACCCTGCGCGGAGTACTTGGGTCATCACTTGGGTACATAAATAAAAAATCAAATGGTGCTGTTCTTGGAGTTGCCGCTGACCTTCTTGGTTCAACCTCGGTTAATCTGGTAGGTACCGGATTCCATGAAGGATTTTACGATGCAGTTGATAATCCGGAGTCAAGAATTCTTGCTGTCGGCGGTATTTGCGAAGATGCCATTGGCGGTATGATGGCGGGGCTTTCTGCATTCGGTAAACACATTGGAGTAAGCTCCTCATATGGCGCATTCATTTCTGCAATGGAACATACTGCGGCAAGGCTGCATGGTATAGGCGAGCAGAACAAAGTAATGCACTTTGGCGGAAATTATAATACCTGGATACTAATAAATGCTCACGCAGGACTTAAAACCGGAGAAGATGGACCTACACATGCAGACCCGCAGTGCCTGCAGCTTATACAGGAAAACTTCCCACCTGGTATACTGATAACACTTACTCCTTGGGAGCCAGGTGAGATATGGCCTCTGCTTGCAGCCGGATTGAAACAAAGACCTGCAATTCTTTCACCTTTTGTTACAAGACCAAATGAACTGATAATGGATAGGGTGAAACTTGGGATTGCACCTGCTACAGAAGCAGCCAAAGGCGTTTATGCTTTAAGAAAAGCTGATCCAAATCAGCCGCTTGATGGCTCAATAATACTTCAGGAAAGCGGCGTTACAATTGAATTTGTTACAAAGGTACTGCCGATGCTTGATAAAGACGGTTACAATATGAATATTTATCATATATCAAGCGCCGAGTTATACGATGCACATCCGAAGGAAGAACGGGAGGCATTGCTGCCTTATACTGTAAGACGCGAAGCTTTAGGCATTACAGGATTTACACTTCCAACAATGTATAAGTGGATAACCGGCTTTGAAGCCCGTTACAATATTCTGCATCCGTTCCGCAAAGGTTATTACCTTGGCAGCGGTTCTGCTGAAAGCGTGCTTCACCAGGCGGGGCTTGATTCCGATACAATGTATACTGAAGTAAAAAAATATGTAGAATCACGTTCCAGAGAAAAGATCTCAGTAAATTAATAGTACTGTATTTTCATGGTGATACTGCTTTGTAAGCACATATTTTCAAAATAGAGTGCGTATCATTTCTTTTTGAAATTAAAAATTACCCTGTATGTTCAGGTTACTGAATAAAAAGTTTCCCGGCCGGCAATATCCAATACTGCTGGTACATGCTATTTATTTATTTGCCTCGTTTGCATTAACATATGTATATTATCACAAAGTCATATCCTTCGTTGATCTGTATAAAAATGATTATGGAGGAGTCTTTAAAGTACTGAATATTGAAGCAATATCAACCATTCAGTTCAGATTCTTTATACCTTTACTTGTAGGGATATTTTCTTATCCATTATCGCTGCCGCCAAAAGCTGTTTTGTTCGTGATAACAATGGGGTTTACCTATTTTACTATCATTGTATTTTACAGGACCCTGTGTTTTTACTTTGAAAATAACCTGTTTAATTCTCTATTGGCTTTACTTATTTTGTATCCTCTTTCATGGAATCTGATTGCTGTTAATAATATTTATTTCTTTTCAGATATATCTTCATTATTTTTTATGATGCTTTCTATATATCTTATTTTATCGGAAAGATTCACACTCCTGCTTCCTGTTTTTTTTCTCGGGGTTACTAATCATTATTCTATCGGATTCATCATACCGGCATTCCTGCTTTTCAACTATAAAAGTCTGTTCAGTTTCAGGACAATTTCATATGCAGGCGCTATGGTTATTCTGTATGCCGGGTATTATATAATTGCCAGAATGCTCCTTCCGGAATTACCCCCAAGTATGGATGACGGGTTCATGAAAGTAAACTTTCACCGAACCATGATGCTGTTAACTAATACACCAATTCATCTTCTTATAAGAGATATTTTATTTAATTTCGGGGGGATACATATTTTTGCTCTTTTGTTTTATTTTTCGCCTGTTTGGAAAAAAATCAAAAGAAATTTTACTGCTTATAATTTAACAATAATATTATTCATTTTATTAACATTAACCGGATGTGGTCTGTATTCTGAAGAACTGAGATGTTATATAACAATATTACCGTTTTTGATGATTCCCGCTATGTTGTTTTTTTCTCAGTTTGGAGGAAATCTTATGCCTTTAAACAAATCATTACTGGCACAAAATATTGTAAAGTAATAGTGTGACTTTTCTGATATGAATTATTTTTATAAGATCTATTCAATATAAGTTTTCGATTCAAACGGGGGATATACAAAAGACCACGGTGTAATAGCCGTGGTTTTTTTATCAATATATGATAAAAGTATTGAAAATTCGCAATATTTATATGAAAATGTAGAAATTCTTCATTTTTTAACTATTTAATGTTAGACTTTAATAAAAATTAATAACCGCCTTTAAAATATCATACTTGCATAATCAATAAATTTTTATTATGTTTGAGCAAGTTTTAAATTTAAAACTAATTAGTAGGGAAAAATGAAGAAAAAAGTTCTGCTTTTATCAGTTTTTATAACTTTTTGCATGTTTTTGGGCAATTCTGTTTTTAGTGCACCCCCTGAAAAAACCGGGACACTGAATGTTAAAATAAACGGCGTTCAGTATACTGCCGATCTTTTCACAGAGTTGAATCCATATGCATACGAGGTTACAGCAGGTAATAAGAACTATGAAATCAGGCTTTCCTGGATGTATATCAGCTCTCCTGCAGATATATTTACCGGTACTACAGAACTTAACGAATCAACCGGCAATATAAAATTACAGTATATTGATTTTCTTTCTACAGTGAATTTCTGGACACATGGCGGAAAAATTACAGTTACAGGTAATGATGGTAATAAAATTACAGGTGAGTTCAGCTTTAAAGCTATCGGTACAGAAAACAGAGGTTTCAGTTCCAAAAAAACAACAGGTTCTGGAAGTACTACAGAACGTTATATAAGTGACGGAACCTTTGAGATAAATTACAGCAGCAACTAGTCAAATTAAAAACGAAATTAATTCTGAAACACTTCAATACATTAGCTATTGAAGTGTTTTTGTTTTATGAAAACTCTTATAATGTACCAGTGGAACTTCTTTATGATCTGCTAATTTGTATATCATGAAAGAATCAATAATGTGCCAGTTCTTCTTTGAAACTACATGAAGCTCTTACAGCATTTTACATTGCTTGTGATTCAGCTTATATGGGATAATAAACTATTTGTATAAAACCTATTTGTTCCGGTAGTATAAACGATATACACCCGAAATTTATATGATATATAAAGAAAGATATATATCAGTTCATAAATTACTTTAAGTCATTTGATGTTACATTGCAACATATTAATTTTGTGGTGAGTAAAAAATTTCTTATCAATAGGACACAATAAATTTATATTAGTAAAAACCTTGAACAATAATATCAGTTTAAAAGATTTTGATTTTTCTATAAAAAGAAGAAAGTATTATGAAATAATAGTTTTCTTAAGGAGGAGAAAATTTATCATTTTATTAAAACTTAAAACTTCTTTGTATGATAAATCTTCTAACAAAAAATTTTCCCGGACGGCAGTATCCAATTCTGATAGTACATATCATGTACCTGTTTGCTGCTGCTGTGATGTCTTATCTCTATTATCATAAAGTTATTGCCCCGGTTGATCTGTTTACTGATGAATGGGGAGGGGTGTTTAAAGTATTAAACCTTGATGCTGTTTCCACAGTACAGTTCAGATTCCTGGTACCGCTCTTGATAGGCTTATTCTATTACACACTTCACCTCTCTCCATATGCGCTGATGTGGTTCTTTACAGTTATGTTCATTTACTTTACATTTCTTGCTTATTACAGGATCATCTGTATATATTTTAAGAACGAACTATTTAACTCCCTTGTGGCAGTGATTATTATTTATCCGCTAACCTGGAATTTAATTGCCATTAATAATATATTTTCCTTTACCGATACTGCGTCAGTATTTTTCATGACGGCATCAATTTATCTGATATTATCACATAATTATAAATTGCTGATCCCGTTTTTTTTCCTTGGTACACTTAATCATTATTCTATCGGTTTTATAATACCGGCTTTTCTTCTCTTTAATTACAGAACCATTTTTTCAGCAAGGATTCTGAAATATACTTCAGTTTTAGTTTTTTTATATGCCGGCTATTTTATTATTGCAAAAATGCTGCTCCCTGAGCTGCCTGCCGTAAGAGATAATGGATATCTTCTGATAGATTTCGAAAGAAATTTCAGGCATATTAAGAATGCTTCAATTCACATTATGCTGAGAGATATATTTTTTAATTTCGGGGGTATTCATATTTTTACTTTATTGTTTTATTTCTCGCCGGTTTGGAAAAAAATTAAGAAAGAGTATTCCATGTATAACTTAACTATATTGATCTTTGTAGCTATGACAATTACAGGCTTTGGGTTGTTTTCTGAAGAGCTTCGTTGTTATGTTCCTATTTTACCTTTTTTAATGATACCTGCAATGATCTTTTTATCTCAGTTTGCACCGGTTTTGATGCCTTTAAGAGATACAGTTCGTTGTAAAAATGAAAATGCTTCTTCAGCACATGCTGTTTTGTATATTTATCGCTCAGCATTAAAGTGAACACGGATTTATTGCTTAAGCAGCAGTAAGGAATAAAAGTAAACGAAAATTTTTAAATCTAGTGTATTATTTTATTAAAACCATTTTTCTGGTTATTCTGATTTTTTCTGTAACCAGCTGATAATAATATATCCCGCTTGAATAGTCAGTTGCATTCCAAATTACTTTATGATTCCCTGCTGATCTTACCTGGTCTGATAATATTGCAGCTTCTTCACCCAGCAGGTTATATATTTTTATTGTAACATTAGTTAAATCAGGAATACTGAAAAGTATTTCAGTTAAAGGATTGAACGGGTTCGGAAAATTTTGATGTAAGAAATATCCGTCTGGTATAATATTCCCCTCATTGTTAATTCCCAAGACAGCAATGCATAAACCGTGTGTACCTAACTGATTTCTAAACGGGCTGTTAAGCATTGCAGTCTGCATTCTTATAGCCTGGTCGTATGTGAACATATACTTTGCCGGATCAGCAGAATAATCCATGTAGTTCATGTACATCTCACCGTTGGGTGAATTACTGGGGTTGCTGCATGATCCGGGATTTAACGGGTATGAAGGAAAGCCTGTATTAGATGTGAATGCCGGAGGAGTATCAGCGCAGAAATCAGTCAAACAATTGCCGTCAGCCCATATATGCCTTAAACCTAAATAATGTCCCGCTTCATGGGTTATTGTTCTTCCTCTAACGTTAGGTGATGCGTAAATCCCACCGGGAAAGATTAAAGCTGAGCCAACTGCTGATGAATAGCTCCATATACCATCTGTAGTTTCGGTACCTTCACCGCCACCTGTTATTCCCGGAAGGGTACTCAAAGGAGGCAGTGTCGAAAATCCCGTAAATGGTACAGCAGCATTTTTATCACTTATCCAAATGTTAAGGTATTTTCTAACGTTCCATATCGAGCCGAGTTTAATTGTTCCGTCAAAATATGCCCGCAGCGTTTGGGGTGTGGTAAAAGTATTAGGATTTACCCAACCCCGTGAATTTAAGTTTATTCTTTCGATGCCGGGTTCTGTTAAAATGTTGCCAAGCGTATCCTTTTCGGCAAGGCAGAATTTAACATTAATGTTCGCTATCTTAACTCTGCCAAATGGATCTAAATTTGCAGGCGGCAGGTTTTGATCTATTGCCCATTGTACAAAAGCATTGGCTGGATAAGTATCATAGTTAAAACCGGTTCCTGCGTAATCCTGGTTTAATACAGTTATCTGCGAGTTTATTTGAGCCTGAACTATATTCGGGAAGGTACCTACTGATTGACCGCTGTGGATAACATGAAATATTACGGGAATAGTATATTCTGTAAATTGCTGAGAGGAGTTTTGTTCGTGAGTTTTTATGAAATCATTTATAAGGCTGCTGAAAATTTTTTCCCAATTTTGTGAAGGAATATCAGTGCCACAAAAGTCAAGTTGCTGTTGGGTATGAATTGGACCTGAAAAGCAGCAAAGTGAAAGAAATATTATCAGAATTTTCACCATTAATATAAATTGATTGAACGATTTCCAATTATAATTAAAAGATTCTTAATATGTTCATAATTAATATGGTTACGGTAACAGAACAATTTTATAGCTTTTAAATGAATATCAAAATTATTAAATTTGTAATTCAATACGTGAAATACTGCGAAAAACGAGTAGTATTGCAGGTTTTTGCGGAATTAGCCTACGACTTACCGTGTCAGAGACACGGGAAGTGAAATGGCAGAACTTCCTGAGCTAACGCTCAGTTAGTCAAGCGCACATTTAGATTGAAGATTTTAGTTTTATACATTGCGGGAGTGGCGAAATGGCAGACGCACCATCTTGAGGGGGTGGCGCTCACAAGGCATGGGGGTTCAAGTCCCCCCTCCCGCACGAAAAAAGGAGAGTTGTATACTCTCCTTTTCTTATTTCAATAAATTCCTGTTTCCATATCTATCCACCCTAAATGCTATTCCTTCTTCAATAAATACCCCCTCAGTATCGCCTTCAGCATGATCAGTATCAATCGCTATTACTTTTCCATTATAGAAATATCTCACATCATCTACAATTGTGTGTCCAACAACAATTTTATCTATATCGAATAATTTCAGTGTCAGATTCAGTGAATCTTCCCTGATGGTTTCCTGTACATAACCCCTGTACCAGAATGGTGAAGACTTTGATCTGAAAACAGTACTTACAAGAGTATCACCGCTTTGCCGAGCAGCTTTGCTGTTGAAATAATAATTCCTGGATTTGGTATTTATATCTTCAATAGCGGGATTTAACATATTCAACTCTTCCGATATCCCGCCATGCAGAAACAAATAAGAACCTATCTTTTCCACTAGATTTTTTGTCTCAAGCCATCTGCCAAGTTCTGTGTTTTGTTTATACATATCCTTATAATCTTCATTAATCAGTTTACAATTATCAAAATATTTATTTCTGACATATCTCAGGTCATCATTCATGTTCATGATTTCATGATTTCCGAGTATAAAATGAACATAACCCCCGTTCTTTAATGCTTCCTGCTCTAAATGATAAACGAACCAAAGGCACTCAGTAACATTTAAGCCACGGTCAAAAAAATCTCCAACCAGAACAAGGTGTCCCTCTCCAAATATCCATTGGTTATCAGGGTTTATTACTTTATTGTTAATCAAAAAATCCCTTAATGCCCCAAAATTGCCTTCTATATCTGATACTGCTATCAGTTTTTCCGGCATTTCGTAAACAGAATTTTCATTAATTAACGTGTCCTTTATGTATGTTATAAAAAAAAGTGAGTCATTGATATTGCAGGTAATTAATTTTCCGTTAATGAAACCTGAAATTGAATCAGATTTACTCACAAAATCATTGCTGCCCTTAACAACCTGTTTTATTATGGCTGATCCATTTCTATAAATTATATAAGGACCATCATAACCAGTTGTTGAAATATCTGTTGAATCTTTTTCAAAAGAGATGGCTTTCATTTGAATTGAAAAAATATCCGGTACGGATATTAATAAAAATATCAGGATTAAGTATAGAATTTTCATTCAGCTTATTTATTTATATTAACTTATTCAGTAAAATAATAAAAATATGTCATCATTAATCCATAAAAAAAGGCGTTCATATGAATGAACGCCTTATGAATAAATGTATTAACCGGGATTTTAGGAAGAGAAGTTCATTTAATCACTACCATTTTTTTAACATCTTTAAATATATTTCCATTATCAGCAGAAGCGGCTGATAGCTCATAGAAATAAACACCGGAAGCAAGTTTTGCAGCGTCAAAAGCAACAGTGTATTTTCCCGGGTCGTTTAAACCTTTAAGAATTTCAGAAACCTGTTTTCCAGTGACATCAAAAACCCTTAAAACTACATTTGAGCGTTTAGGAATTTCGTAAGTTATGTTTGTAACCGGATTAAATGGATTTGGATAATTTTGGGAAAGAGAAAAATCCTTAGCGGTTTCAGTGGATACAGGATTCAATCCTACAAGGTTGCCAATCTGTCTCCTGTATACTCCATTTGCTGAAGCCCCTGCAAATAAATAGTTATTGGCTATACGAAGTGAATGTATTGTTGTGTTACCAAGCCCTTCATTCCTTTGAGTCCAGCTTAGCCCATTATCTTCAGATACGTAAACACCATGCAGTTCAGTTCCTGCAAATACATTGCTGCCGTTTACCGCCAACGAATATACCAGTTCATTATTCAATGATGTTTGTGTCCAAGTATATCCGCTATCAATTGAGTAATAAACTCCGCTACCGGTTCCGGCAAAGGCTGTGTTTCCATTTAAAGTTAAAGAGTATACCGATTTGTAATTTAGCGAACTTGAAAACCAGTTATTCCCATTATTTGTTGATATGAATACACCCGCAGAATTACCGCAGCCTGCAAGTAGAAAATTCCCGTTTACTGCCAATGCCTTTACACTTTGTGTGTTTAATTGACTTATAAACCATCCCGTTCCTCCTGCGGAATAAAATAATCCGGAATTATGTGAGCCTACAAAAACGCGCGACTGGTTTGAAGCCAATGAATACATTGTGGTATTATTTAATGAGGTATAACTCCAGTATGCCCCGTTATTTGATGTTCTCCAAACACCAAGCTCACATGCCGCATAGAGATATCCGCCGAATTCTGTCATAGCATAAGTAATATTGAAATAATTGACTCCTGCCGGGCTCCAGTTTGTACCGTTATCTGAAGAGAGGTATATTCCGTGATTTGAAGAGCCCGCATAAATGTAATTGCTGTTATTGTACAATGAATAAACCGGTCTGTTGCCTATACCTGCTGAAATATTTTCCCATTGTGCAGCTGCTGACCGTGCAAAGAGAACTATTGAAATTGTTATTAGTATTACGGATCTCAATTGTATTCTCATTTTGATAATATCATCTTCTTCGTGGATGTGAAACCACTGGTCTTTATAGTATAAAAATATACTCCGCTTGAAAGGCCGGCAGCATCAAATGTAATTTCATGTTTACCTGCATCCATCCGCCTATCAACAAGCACTGCTGCAACACGTCCTGTTACATCATATACTGTTATGTTCACTATTTCTGATTTTGGAATGCCGAAGTTTATCTTTGTTGAAGGATTAAAAGGGTTGGGGTAGTTTTGTGAAAGCTCAAACTTTTCGGGCATTTCGCTGTTATTATTTATTCCCGTCAACAATCCATCCCATTGTGCTACGTTACTGTAGGGTGAGCTGAATATACCTCCGCATACAAGATTACCATTGTAAATGCACATTGCAAAAGCACCGCATGCATTGCCGTACCCAAAGCCGCTTCCCAGACCTGACCATGTTGTACCATTCCATTTTGCAATACCGTTTACAGTCTGTCCGCCGGCTGTTGTGTATAATCCGCCTGCATATACATCGGTTCCCTGAACTAATATAGCAAATACATACGGGTATGTTCCGCCGCCGACCCCGCTGCCAAGATTTGACCACGATGTTCCATCCCAGCCTGCAATACAATTGTATGTTGAAGATAAACTACCCGCATATAATTTGCCATTGCCAGAGGCTACTGAATATACAATACCGGGAATGCCGGGTCCAATTGATGACCAGCCTGAACCATCCCATTGTGCTATGTGGCTTGTTGAAACACCACCGGCAGTTGAGAAGAATCCCCCGGCAATTAATTTATTATTGTATGTTGTTAAAGCCATCACTTGTGAATTCGTTCCGCTCCCTAAGGCAACCCAGCCGCCATTGCTGTTCCACTTTGCAATATGATTTGCGCTCATGTTTTCTACTGCGGTGAAGTAACCGCCCACTATCAGGTCACCGTTATAAACTGTCAAAGCTGAAACTATACTGTTGGGTCCGCCGCTGACATCAGCCCACTCAACGCCATCCCATTGAGCAATATTCTTCATTTCCAGACCACCTGCCAAAGTAAATGACCCTCCGACTATCAATTTTCCATTATAAACAACCAGCGCATTTACAGTTCCATTGATACCTCCAAAATCACTCCACGAAGTTCCGTCGAATTTTTTCAGCCCATGTCCGCCGCTTCCGCTTTGCTCACCGGCATAAAGCTCATTATTATAAACCACCAATGAATATTCCCAATTAGTTCCGCCTCCTAATGGAGACCAGCCCTGTGAATAGGATTGAGCTGCAAAAACAAATATAAACATCAATATACCAATGGCATGATTGATAATTTTAATTGAATTGGAAGAAATGTTAGTTTTTTTCATTGTTTGATTTGATTATATTTTTAAATATTTTATTTATTATTTCTGATTCCTGCTGCGCTTGGCAAACCACCAGGGCTATTAAGATATTTTTATACATACAAAATTAGCCCCGCTATCCTAAATGCAGTATTAATGAATTCTTAAAAAACGCTAAAAAATTAAACTATTATAAATGTAATGGTTTATCGGTGTTTTTCTTGTAAAAGGTAAGTGAAACTATCGTACCTTTAAGGATCTGGCTGGAATAACTTACTTTGATATTTTGCAGTTCAGCAAGTCTTTTAACAATAGCCATGCCAATTCCATGACCGCCGGCTTCAGTGCTTCTGGCTTCTTCGCTTCTGTAAAACCTGTCAAATACTCTCTTTATCTGTTCCCGGTTCATTCCAATACCGTAATCCTCTATTGAACATGTTACTTCACTTTCTGATCCGTTTAAATAAACATCAATTTGTTTGCTTTCATTCGAATATTTTATGGCATTCGATAAAAGATTTTCAAGAATAATGTCGAGTAAAGATGGATCGGCGCAAACAAAATATTTATTCTTTTCGTTAAAATTTATTACGATACCTCTATCGGCGGCGTACTCATTAAGCCTGTAAATACAATATTGAACGCTTTGGTTCAGCTCAATTTCAATTTCATTTGAATGTACTTCCTCACTTTCAAATCTTGCTAACATCAGAAGCTGATCTATGAGAGTCCCTATACGGTCAACTTCTTTTATGCAATATTGGATCTTGTTCTGATATTGTGAGACTTCCCTGGGTTTTCTTATCAGTACTTCAAGTGTTCCTTTTATGACTGATAGGGGAGTACGGAGTTCGTGAGATGCATCCGCTGTAAATTGTTTTTCACGTAATACGGCATCTTCAAGCCTGTTCATTAAACCGTTTATAGTTGCTGCTAATTCGTGTATTTCATCTTTATTCCCGGGAAGTTCAATCCTTGTCCCGAGACTTTCTTTTGTGATCTTTTGAGCTTCTTCATTTATTTTTATAAGCGGTGTAATGCTTTTCCCGGCAATGTACCGGGTAATAAAGAACAGTATCAATAACAAAACAGGATAACTGATCAATAAAACATTCTTTAAGCTGGTTATAACATTTATTGCGCCTTCCACCGGAATTGCGATTATGATATATCCAATAAGTTTTCCTTTTTTGTTTAGAATTGGACGCTGAAGCTGCCTGATCTGTTTTTCTGAAAGCCGTGAATTGAAATTTTCAGTAATGCCCGGGGTTATACTTAAAGAATTGTTCTTCAGGTTAGGGGTTCTTATCAGTGATTTTTTATCTATGTCTGTAACTTCCGCGAATATCGGGTATACTTCAACATCTGAATGCTCCTTTTCTGACCATTCAGATCTATCAATAAAGTAAACAGTATCAAGATTCATATCAATGTCATCAAGTATATCAAGGGCTTCAAAATCTAAGCGTTCATCAAGATTTTTAAATGAAGTATTGTAAACAACCTGGTATATAACAACAAACAGCAGCAAAGTGATTACCGATGTTGCGCTCAGATAGAACACTGCTATTCTATTTCTCAGACTTATATTCAACTGTACTTCAGTTTATTTATCCCGTGTGATGTAACCTACTCCTCTTATTGTGTGGATAAGTTCCTTTTCTTTACCGCTTGGATTAAGTTTCTTCCTAAGGAAATTAATATATACATCTATAATGGAAGTATCTGAATCAAAATGTATATCCCAGACATGTTCAATAATATTCGTACGGGTACATACTTTTTCTTTGTTCCTTATAAGATATTCAAGCAGTGAAAACTCCTTTGGTGTTAATTCAATTTCCTTTGAATTTCTGAATACACGGTGAGTATCAAGGTTCATTTCAATATCACCAAGTTTTAGGACTGTCTGTTCGCCGGACCTTGTCTTTAGCTGTACCCTTATGCGGGCAAGCAATTCATCAAATTCAAATGGTTTTTTTATGTAATCATTAGCCCCGGCTTCCAGACCAAAGACAACATCCTGTACGGTATCGCGGGCTGTAAGAAAAATAACAGGAGAAGTTTGATTCAGCTTTCTGAATTCCCTGCAAAGTTCAATTCCGCTCAGCCCGGGAAGCATCCAGTCAAATATCAGCAGGTCATAATCATTGGATGAAGCCAGCTCAAGCCCTTTTTTTCCATCACCGGCGAAATCAACGGCGAAACCTTCCTCTTCTAGTCCGTCTTTCAGAAAATTTGATATTCCTTTTTCGTCTTCTACTATCAGAATCCGCATACCTTCATCAAGTTCTTTTTCTGCGTTTAAATTTGATTCAACTATTGGTAATACATCATTTGTGAACGGGATATGCGGCATTTTTTCTGTATCGATCATCGAGTAATTGAATAGATTGATACAAATATATGCCGCTAAATCTTAAAGCAAGTTCAGTAGTTTCTTAAAAATTGCTTAAAACGGCTCAATTAAGATAATCAATTAATTCTTATCAAAGTATGATAATTATCAAATATTTAAATGATAGATGGAATTTAATTGCCAAATTCCGGGTAATAATTTAAATTGTAAAAAAAGGCGTTCATTTAAATGAACGCCTTCAGTCCAGTTTCCAAAACCAGAATTTGGGAATCAGAGTTTTATTTCAAAAGCACCATCTTCTTTACATCTCTAAATAACATATTGCGTGATTCTGTTGTGGCTGCAATTTCATAATAATAGATCCCTGATGCAAGATCTACTGCGTCAAAATCGGCTGTATAAACACCGGGTTCACTTAGTCCGTTATATATTTCGGTCACTATTCTGCCAGTTACGTCAAATACTTTCAATGTTACATTTGAGCGCTTCGGAATATCAAATTTAATATTTGTAACCGGGTTAAACGGGTTCGGATAGTTCTGCTTTAATGCAAATACCTTTGGCAGTTCGGTAGTGTTTACTGATATACCAATTGTACCGGGTACAACCCCCGCAGCTGTTGTGCCGGTTTTTAAAACTATGTCGTTGTTCGGGTCAAATGCAAACGTACTTGGCTGCCTGTTGAATGTCCATATCCATATTTGATTATTGGAAGTATTATCTATCCTGAAAGTTGTATCCGGTCCCGATGCAAATGTAATTCTGATAGTCAGCGGCATTCTGTGGAACGGAGTGTTCGTTTGTGTCTGTTTAGCCTGGAAGCCGACGTTCCAGCTGCCGTTTCCAAGATCAGCAAACTGGTATAGATTTGCATAAACAGGATGATTTGGCTGCTTAACCCACTGGTCCATAAACCATGAGAGATCCTGTCCTGCAATTTGGCTTATTTTTGCAGTAAAATCATCCGTGGTTGCTGTTTTGTATTTGAAATCAGTTGTATCCATAGCATAACCGCGAAGGCAGTTAAAGAAAACATTAGTATCATTAAGGACATATCTTAACATGTGCAGAACACAAGCGCCTTTATTATATGTAATGGCGGTATTATATAGTGTGTTAATATCAGGTGTTACTATAGCCCACTGCGGATTATAGATCGGCCATCCGGGGTTACTGTTCAGGTAACCTGCTGCCGTGATGTTTATATCATTCTTATACGCAGTGTACCCGCCCGTATTTTCCAGCCATAATGATTCACAATAAGTTGCAAAACCTTCATTCAGCCATACATCTGCCCATGTTGCGCAGGTTACCAGGTCACCAAACCATTGATGGGCAAACTCATGTGAAACCAGGTTTTCATTCCAGCAATTGGGGCACAAAGTTGTTAGAGTCTGGTTTTCCATTCCCGCCCAGTTGAATCCCGGTGCAGGTGCTGTCGCAAAACCGTTCTTTTCAAATCCGTGTTCACCAAACTTCTGTGAAAAATAAGTTGTCATGTTCACAACGGCATTTTGCATAGCTGCCGGATTTTCTCCGGTATTAAAATAGAATCTTAGCGGAATGCTGTCTGTAGGATTTGAAAGCTTTGGCCAGTAAACAATATTCAGGTTATAATTGACTTTTCCGGTCAATACAACAAGGTACGTAGCTACCGGGTCACGGCTTATCCAGTGATAATATAAAGTATCACCTGTAACAGTTGAATCATTCAGTCTCCCGTTTGATCCGATCTTTACATTTGCCGGTACCTTTAATGTTATATCCACAGTAGCTTTATCGGAAGGTTTATCCCAGCATGGAAACCATTTGCGGGCTCCTTCCGGAGGTGCATCCGTGAAAAACCCTCCATTACCTGTATATATTGCGCCATCAACTACATTATTGTGTGAGTAGTTTACAAGTACCTCGGTAACTTCCCCGGGGTTATAAACCCGGTTTAGAACTACGTTCAGAATATTACCCGTGTGAGTAAACGATACTCCGCTTAAACCTACTGAGCTTACCACTATGGATGTATTGATCGCGTTCAGATTTATTGAGCTGAGTGCTGTATCAATCCTGAATTTAACAATTACACTTCCTGTAAATGATCTTGGAAAAGGTGTTATGAAGCAGTTTCTTATATCCAGGTTTAGTTTATAATCCAGCACATCATAAGAGTGTTTTGGTGAATTAGGCGAATCGCCTTCGAAAAAAATGTTCGTCATTGAGCGTTTTCTTTCCGAACACAAGTCACTGCCTTTTTTATTTTCAATTTGCGAGAACAATGTAAGCGGGATGAACAGGGCTGCCAGAAAAAAGTATACTTTGAATTTCATATTGTCTTTATTCAATTCTTATAGATGGATTTTACTTAAAATAACTCTTTT
The DNA here is from genome assembly GCA_030835085.1 of Ignavibacteria bacterium. Classification (GTDB taxonomy): domain Bacteria; phylum Bacteroidota; class Ignavibacteria; order Tepidaquicellales; family OLB5; genus OLB5. The sequence continues at coordinate 18,082 of JAUQWQ010000190.1, read as the reverse complement.
TTGCGCACAAAAAAAGGCGTTCAGAAAACTGAACGCCTTTGACAAAAAAACTAATTTGCTGATTTTATTTAACCAGAACCATTTTCTTTACATCTTTATACATTATTTCACCACTTTCTGAACTTGCAGTAAGAAGGTAGTAGTATACGCCTGATGCAAGCCTGGATGCGTCAAAATCCGCGGTGTATTTACCAGGATCGCTTAAGCCGTTGTAAATTTCGCTTAATGCTTTTCCTGTTACATCGTAAACCATCAAGGTAACGTTCGAACGTTTTGGTATATCAAACCTGATATTTGTTACAGGATTGAACGGGTTTGGATAGTTCTGCATCAGCGCAAAAACGCTTGGCAGCTCATTGTTGGTTGATGATATCCCTGTTACTCCGGGGACTGTTCCGGCAACTGTTGAGCCCGTTTTAAGAACGATGTCATTATTCGGATCAAATGCAAATGCAGTCGGCTGGCGGTTGAATGTCCATATCCAAATCTGATTGTTAGCGGTATTATCAACCCTGAAAGTTGTATCAGGTCCGGATGCAAATGTGAACCTGAGTGTTAACGGCATCCTGTGGAACGGTGTGTTTGATTGTGTTTGTATTGCCTGGAAACCTGCATTCCATGTGCCATTGCCGTTATTATTGAACTGGTATATATTAGCATAAACAGGATGATTTGGCTGCTTTACCCATTGATTAATGAACCATGTAAGATCCTGACCGTATGTTTGACTTATTTTGGCCGCGAAATCATCTGTTGCTGCACTTTTATATTTAAAGTTGGCTGTATCAGTTGCATAAGCACGAAGGATATTGAAAAATGTTGCGGAATCTCCAACAGTATATCTCAGCATATGCAGAACGCAAGCGCCTTTATTATAGGTTATTGCAGTATTGAAGAGTGTCCCGGATGGTGGTGTGTTAATTGCCCAATCCGGATTGTAGATCGGCCATCCCGGGTTACTGCTTAAGTATCCGCTTGCATCGCTGTTGATATCACTTTTATAAGATGAATAGCCTCCGGTTTTTTCATACCACAAAGCTTCGCTGTATGTTGCGAAACCTTCATTAAGCCAGATATCTGCCCATGTTGCCGGTGATATCATATCTCCGAACCACTGATGTGCAAATTCATGAGACATCAGGTTTTCGCTCCAGCAGTTGGGGCATAAAGTTGTCAAAGTCTGGTTTTCCATGCCGCCCCATGTGAATCCGGATGCGGGCGCTGTTGTAAATCCGTTCTTTTCAAAACCATGCTCACCGAATTTCTGTGAAAAGTGTGTTATCATATTCGGGAACATTGAAATCATTGATGCAGGGTTTTCACCTGAGTTCGAATAAAATCTTATAGGTACTAATTCTGATGGATTTGAAATTTTTGGCCAGTAAATAATATTTAAATTGTAATTGACTTTTCCTGTTAAAACAGTTAAGTATGTTGTAACGGGGTCACGGCTTATCCAGTGATAGTATAATGTATCACCTGTAACTGTTGAATCATTGAGTCTGCCATTAGAGCCTATTTTAACATTTGCCGGAACCTTTAGTGTAATATCAACAGTCGCTTTATCAGAAGGTTTATCCCAGCAGGGGAACCACTTTCTGGCGCCTTCAGGTTCTGCATCTGTAAAAAAGCCGCCGTTACCTGTATAGATCGCTCCATCACTAACATTGTTGTGTGAGTAATTGATAAGTACTTCTGTCACTTCACCCGGATTATACTGCCTGTTCAAATTTACCGTCAGTATGTTTGCTGAATGTGTAAAAGATACACCGCTTAAGCCAACTGATGCAACAACAATTGAAGTATTTACAGCATTCAGATTAATTGAACTTAATGCAGTATCGATCCTGAATTTAACAATTATACTTCCTGTAAATGATTTGGGATATGGAGAAATAAAACAACTTCTTATATCGAGATTCATTTTATAATCAAGCACATCAAAAGTATGCTTTGGAGAGTTGGGAGAGTCGTTATCATAAAATGATTGCGGTAAAGACATTTTCCTTTCTGAACATAGTTCGCTGCCTTTCTTTAGAGGCATCTGGGAAAAGATTGTACCTGATAGCAAGAGTGTAAAAGCTAGAATGTACAAACTGGATTTCATGGCATTATTTATTAATTTTGGAAACAAACTTTTTTTAAAAATAACAACTTTTTGGGTATAAAACCTATGATTTGCGTCATAATAAATTGATAATAATAATGATATTTTTGAAGTGTAAGATGGATAGTTTTTTGAGCAAATTTTGATAATTTTGCTGTAAATCAAGTAAAATTATTAAAGGAACATGCAAACTATGAAAAAGTTCAATCCCGTTAAAACCGATTCAGCTAAAACAGGCCTTTTAGAGGCTTTCGATAATTCCTTTCCACAAAGAAACTACCTTATTATTCACCGTGCCAATGAATTTACCTCTGTTTGTCCCAAAACAGGTCAGCCGGATTTTGGCGTGATCACTATTTCTTACATAGCCAACAAAAAATGTATCGAGCTCAAATCTCTCAAATTCTACTTACAATCGTTTCGAAATGAAGGAATATTTTACGAAAATGTGATCAACAGGATCTTGGATGACCTGGTTGGTTTATTAAAGCCAAAATGGATGGAAGTAAAGGGCGAATTTACCCCAAGGGGCGGACTTAATTCAACCATTACTGCTGTACATGGAAAAATGAAGCAATGAAAACAATAGACAAAAGTAATTTAGATAAAATTATCGGGATTCTCAAAAAAGACGGCTATACTGTTATTGGACCAATCGTTAAAGATGGTGCAATTGTATACGATGAAATAGAAAGCATTAATGATCTGCCTGCTGGATGGGGAGATGAACAGGAAGCAGGGTCATACAGGCTTGTAAAACGCAATGATGAATCGCTTTTTGGATATGTTGTCGGACCTCAATCATGGAAGAAATTCCTTTTCCCGCAGAGAATGAAACTTTGGGAAGCCGGCCGCGACGGCAGAGGTTTTACAATTAAGCATTCAGATGAACCGGTTCCAAAGTACGCTTTTCTTGGGGTTAGGTCATGCGAGCTAAAAGCAATTTTTATACAGGATAAAGTATTTAACAATGATCTGTATACTGATAGTTATTACAATAATGTCAGGAACAATATTTTTATTATATCCGTAAACTGTACCCAGGCGGCATCTACGTGTTTCTGTGTTTCGATGAAATCAGGTCCCAAAGCAAAAGACGGTTTTGATATTTCTCTTACCGAAGTTATTGGTAAAGATGGACATTACTTTGTGCTTGATGAGTCAACAGAAAAAGGAAAAGAACTTACTGCGAAGCTGGATGCAGAAATTGCAACCGATGAGCAGGTAAAAGCCGCTGATACCCGCGTTGCATCTGCTGAGCTTGGAATGAAGCGCTCAATGAATACTGCAGGTATAAAAGAGCTTTTATATCACAACCATGATCACCCAAACTGGGCAGAAATTGCCACACGGTGTCTTTCATGCGCAAACTGCACACTAGTTTGCCCTACATGCTTCTGCCACACTATGGAAGATACTACTGATCTTACCGGTGACCATACAGAAAGATGGAGAAGATGGGATTCATGTTTCAGCCTGGATTATTCCAAGGTTGCAGGCGGTAACTTCAGAACCTCGCCCAAAGCCAGGTATCGCCAGTGGATGACCCATAAGCTGGCTTCATGGATCGATCAGTTTGGTACCTCAGGCTGTGTCGGATGCGGAAGATGTATTTCGTGGTGTCCGGTCGGGATTGACATTACAAAAGAAGTTGAAAAAATTAGAAATTCACCAAAAACAAAATCATAAATCAATAAAAAGAAAAACATGGAAGACCTTTCAGGAATTTTAAGAAATCATCCATTCATGAAGGACCTTGATGAAAACTACCTGAAGCAGATTACAGGTTGTGCTTCAAATGTTGCTTACCACGAAGATGAAATTATCTTTAGAGAAGGCGATAAAGCTGAAAAGTTCTATCTTATAAGAACCGGAAAGGTGGCTTTAGAGATCAACGGAAGAGATAAAGGTAATCTCAGGATTTTAACTGTCGGACCGGGCCAGATACTCGGCTGGTCATGGATAGTATCTCCGTATAAATGGCATTTCGAAGCTCACGCTCTGGAAGAAGTAAGGGCAATTGCTCTTGATGGCGAGTGTTTGAGGAACAAATGTGAAGATGATCCCAAAATGGGTTATGAAATGCTAAAAAGATTTTCACATATTTTAGAGCAGCGTCTGCAATCAACAAGAATGCAGCTGCTTGATGTATATAAACGCGTATAATTATTCAGGAAAATGGACAATAATAAATCAGGTTTAATGAAGTTAGATCCGATGACACCTGAAGCAGTAAAGGTAAAAAAGATCTTTTGGGAAACAGAGGATGTGTTCACAATAGAGCTTGTTTATGATAGCGATGAAAAAAGAGAATTCCGCTTTAAGCCGGGGCAGTTTAATATGCTTTATGCTTTTGGCGTTGGTGAGTCTGCGATCTCGATCAGTTCAGATTCATCTAAAAAAAATTCCCTGCTGCATACTATACATAAAGTCGGATATGTTACTAATGTACTTTCGAAACTAAAAAAAGGCGATATAATCGGCTTACGCGGTCCGTTTGGTTCAAGCTGGCCGCTTGAAGAAGCTAAAGGAAAAGATATTTGTATAATTGTCGGCGGTATTGGTCTTGCACCGTTAAGACCTTCTATTTACCATATCTTAAAACACCGCAAACAATACGGTAAATTCGTTCTGCTTTATGGCGCAAGGACTCCAAGGGATATTCTTTATCCGGTTGAGCTTGAAAGCTGGCGCAAAAAATATGATATTCAGATAGAAGTTACTGTCGATAGAGCAGATAGTACATGGCGCGGACACGTTGGAGTGGTTACAACCCTGCTTAACTATGTTGAGCTTAACCCCGAAAAAACCAGAGCTATGGTATGCGGACCCGAGATCATGATGAAATATGCTGTTGATGAACTTATTAAAAACGGAGTTGCAGAAAAAGAGATATATGTTTCGCTGGAAAGAAATATGAAATGCGCGCTGGGCTTTTGCGGGCACTGCCAGTATGGACCCAGTTTTGTTTGCAAAGATGGTCCGGTTTTCAGTTTTAGCAATGTAACTGATATTTTTGAGATAAAGGAGCTTTAATATAATGGCAAATAAGAAACCGAAATTGGCTGTTTTTAAAATGTCTTCATGTGACGGATGTCAGCTTTCACTGCTTGATGCTGAAGACGAACTGCTTGATGTACTGGGAGGTGTGGAGCTTGCTTACTTTCCCGAAGCATCCAGCAAGATGTTAAAAGGACCCTATGATATTGGTTTGGTTGAAGGAAGTATTACTACACCAAGAAACGTTGAAGAAATAAGACAGATAAGAAAAGACTGTAAGATACTTATTACTATTGGTGCCTGTGCTACTGCAGGCGGAATACAGGCTTTAAGGAACTGGAAAGATACTCAGGAATTCACAAAAATTGTTTATGCATCACCAGAATATATTTCAACCCTTGACAGATCACTGCCGGTTAATGCTTTTGTACATGTCGATTTTGAACTCAGGGGCTGCCCTATTAACAAATACCAGCTTATCGAAGTATTGAATGCGTTTTTGAACAGCAGGAAACCCAACATACCTGCTTACAGCGTTTGTATTGACTGTAAACTTAAAGGAAATGTTTGCGTTATGACTGCTCACAATATTCAGTGTATGGGTCCGGTAACCCAAACAGGCTGTAATGCACTTTGCCCTTCCTATAACCGCGGCTGTTTTGGATGCTACGGTCCAATGGATTCAGCAAATACTGCAGCGCTTGCTAAACAATTCAAAGAAATGGGAAGTACAAAATTTGATATCATGACTGCATTCCGCAGCTTTAATGCATATGCCGAAGCGTTTAGAAAAGAAAGTGAAGCAAATGAAAAATAAGACTATAAAAGTGGATTATATAGCGCGGGTAGAAGGTGAAGGAGCGCTGTATCTGAAAATAAAAAATAACGAAGTTTCTGATGTAAGGCTTGAAATTTTTGAACCGCCCCGCTTCTTCGAAGCGTTCTTAAGAGGAAGACCCTACAGCGAAGCTCCGGATATTACTGCAAGGATCTGCGGTATATGCCCCGTTGCATACCAGATGAGCGCAGTTCACGCAATGGAAAACGCTTTTGATGTTACCATCCCGCCGGAAATAAGAGAGCTGAGAAGACTTTTATATTGCGGCGAATGGATAGAAAGCCACACTTTGCACTTATACATGCTGCACGCACCTGATTTTCTTGGATATGACGATGTTGTGCAGATGGCAAAAGATCACCCGGATATTGTAAAAAAAGCGCTCCGTTTGAAGAAGATTGGTAATGATATTATGAATCTTGTAGGCGGCAGGGAAATTCACCCTATTAATGTTAAAGTGGGCGGATTCTACAAGGTGCCGACAAGAAAAGAACTTATGAAAATGCATGATGATATTTGCTGGGCACGGGATGCTGCAATTGAAACTGCGAAGTTCGCCGCAACACTTCCGTTCCCGGAATTTTTCCAGGATTATGAATGCGTTTCGCTTGTTCACCCTGATGAATACCCGTTCAATGAAGGCAGAATAGTTTCGAATAAAGGAATTGATATTTCTCCCGAACAATATGATTTCCATTTCAGGGAAGAACATGTAGAACACTCACATGCCCTGCATTCTAGGATACGTGAAAGAGGCAACTATCTTGTCGGACCAATAGCGAGATATAACCTGAATTATGATAAGTTAACACAGTTATGTAAAGAGATCGCTGTAGAAACCGGCCTGGGTAAGGAATGTTACAATCCGTTTAAGAGCATTATTGTAAGAGGAATTGAAACGATATATTCCTGTGAAGAAGCTTTGCGGATAATTGATAATTACAGGATGCCCGATAGCCCTGCAGTTGATGTTGAACCATCTGAAGCGACCGGATATGCATGCACTGAAGCTCCAAGAGGTATGATATATCACAGGTACAGGGTTAATTCAGAAGGTTTGATAGAGGATGCGAAAATTGTTCCGCCAACCTCACAAAACCAGAAGACTATTGAAAATGACCTCAGGAATTTTGTTCCTACACTGATCAATCTGCCTGAAAAGGACCTTGTCTGGAAATGTGAACAGGCAATAAGAAATTATGACCCGTGCATTTCCTGCGCAACACATTTTTTGAAATTAGATATTCAAAGGGAGTAAATATCCTGCTGAATTAAAAATGAATAATTCTGATATACTGATAATAGGAATCGGCAATGAATACCGCGGTGATGATGCCGCGGGACTTCTTGCCGCAAGAAAACTCAGAAATTACGATCTGAAAGGAATTGAAGTTATAGAAAATAACGGCGATGGCGCCGAATTAATTAATAAATGGACCGGAAGAAAAAAGGTGATACTGATTGATGCAGTACAATCAGGTTCAAAACCGGGAACGATCCACGAATTTTCCGCTCCAGGCTCAATTTTGCCGTCAGAACTTTTTAAGTTCTCCACTCATCTGTTCAGCGTACCGCAAGCTATATATCTTTCAGCCTCACTTGGTAATCTCCCGCAAGAACTAACAATTTATGGAATAGAAGCTTCTTCATTTGAATCAGGAACAACAATAACTGCCGAGGTTGAAATTGCTGTTAATAATATCGTACATTTAGTAAGTAAGATTATCTAGGAAAAACTAAAATCAAAGGAGAATTCTGCTTTATGGATAAAAAATCCGTATTTGCTGAATCCTTTGCTCTGGATAATGCAGCTAAAGATATTGTTGAGATACGCAGAAGGATCAAGTATGAAAGCGAACTTGATAAGAGTTTCAGAGATAAGATAGCTAAATCAGCTCACGGTGAGAAACTATATGGCTGTATTCAGTGCGGCACCTGCAGTGCTGCATGTCCGGTTAGCCATTATATGGATTATACTCCAAGGAAAATAATCCAGATGGTGCGTGAAGGATTCAAAGAAGAAGTATTAACATCCTCAACAGTTTGGTTATGCGCCTCATGTTATGCATGTACTGTTGAGTGCCCCAAAGGAATAAAAATTACCGATGTTATGTATGCTCTGAAAAGAGAATCCATACTGGGTAATTATTATCCTAAAAAATCCCCTGCCTCAATTTTAGCAAACAATTTCTTTAACCAGGTTTTAAATAACGGAAGGAACAGTGAAGGTCCCTTGCTGGTTAAAATGTATCTGAAAACAAATCCATTCATGTTGTTTAAGAACATGGCATTGGGATTTAAACTGTGGATTAGAGGCAGAATATCCCTTAAAACCGAAAGGATAAAAGATAAAAAGGCTTTGAAAAAACTTCTGCAAAGCGTAGAAGACAAGTCAATTTATAAAGCTGAAGTTAATTCCCCGGCTTTAAAGGAGGCATCTGCCGTATGAAGTATATCTATTATCCCGGCTGTTCTTTAAAAAGCACGGGTAAACTGTACGAAGAATCACTGCTTGCGGTATTTGATGCGCTTGGTATAGAATATGAAGAGCTCAAAGACTGGAATTGTTGCGGCGCGACTGCATATATGGCTGTTGACGAAAAAAAGGCGTTTGTGCTTGCCGCAAGGAATATAGCGCTTGCCGAACAGCAATTCAAAGATGAGGAAGAAGTTAACATAGTAGCACCATGCAGCGCATGTTATATGATACTTCTAAAAACCCAGAAATTCCTTGAAGATAACCCTGAAGATATGGCTGTTATTAAAGCCGCACTTAAGGAATCAGGGCTGGATTACAAAGCAAAAGCCAAAATACGACACCCGATCGATGTTTTTATAAATGATATAGGTGAGCAGGAAATAGCAAAACGGATAACCAAACCTCTAAAGGGTATCAGGGTCGCATCTTATTACGGATGCCAGACCGTGAGACCGTACTCAACTTTTGATGACCAGAGAAATCCGGTTACAATGGATAAGCTGTTTAAAGCAGCCGGTGCTGAAGTTGTTGACTGGACAATGAAAACTCGCTGCTGCGGTGCGAGCTTAACCGGTACTATTCAGGAAGTTGCCCTTCCCTTAAGTTATATCATTTTACATGAAGCAAAGAAAAGAAGAGCTGATGTTGTTACTACAGCATGTTCTTTATGCCAGTTTAACCTTGAGTGCTACCAGACGAATATCGATAAAAAATTCAAAACCGATACCAAAATTGATGTAATTTATTTTACTCAGCTACTCGGGCTGGCACTTGGTTTGGAACCAAAGAAACTTGGTATAAACCGGCTGTTTGCTAAGCCTGAAAATCTATTCAGGATAATGGAAGGAGGTAAGCCGGTATATGTTTAATTCTAACGGTAATGGCACCCCTAAGATCGGATTTTATGTCTGTCATTGCGGACATAATATCGCCTCTATGGTGGATGTTGAAGAGGTTCAGAAATTCGCTTCAACCCTGCCGGGTGTAGTTGTATCGCGTGATTATAAATATATGTGTTCGGATCCCGGGCAGGAACTGATCCAGAAAGATATCAAAGAGCTCGGTCTTAACAGGATAGTTGTCGCATCCTGCTCACCGCTTTTACATGAGCATACCTTCCGTGTAGCTGCTGAAAAAGCAGGACTTAATCCTTATTATTTCCATATGGTGAATATTCGTGAAAGTGTGTCCTGGGTTCATACTGATAAACTTTCTGCAACACAAAAAGCCAAGGCTTTAACCCGTGCTGCAATTCAAAGGGTATTTTTCCATAAACCTCTTGAAAAGAAATCAGTTCCGGTAAATCCGGATGTATTGATAGTAGGCGGCGGTATTTCAGGTATTACTGCAGCGCTTACAATTGCGAATGCAGGAAAGCATGTTTACCTGGTTGAGCGTGAGCCTACCATTGGCGGGCATATGGCGATGTTCGATAAAACATTCCCTACGCTTGACTGTGCAGCATGTATATTAACACCAAAAATGTCCGCAGTTAAATCGCATCCGAACATAACGCTGTGGACATATTCGGAAGTTGAAAAAGTAGAAGGATTTGTTGGCAATTACAAAGTTAACATTAAACGCAAACCGCGTTATGTTATAGAAGAACTGTGTGTGGGTTGTATGGAGTGCATTGATGCCTGCATATATAAAGAAGCAAAGTATCCCGATGAATTCAACCAGAAATTAAGCAAACGCAAACCTATATATATTCCTTTTCCGCAGGCAACACCGCAGGTTGTATTGTTCGATCCTGAAACATGCATTGACTTCAAGAGCCACAGGTGCAAAAAAACCTGTATTGAATCATGCGACAGGAAAGCTATTGACCTGAAACAGGTTCCTGAGTACAAAGAAATTAATGTTGGCACTGTAATTCTGACAACCGGTTTCAAAACATACGATGCCGAGCTTTCACCGCAGTATGGTTACGGCAAGTATCCGAATGTTTATACTTCTCTTGAAGTTGAAAGGCTTGTTAACGCATCAGGTCCTACAGCAGGAGAAGTTGTAACAAAGGACGGTAAAAAACCAAAATCAGTTGGCATTATTCATTGTGTCGGCTCCCGGGACCAGAAAGCGCATAAATGGTGCTCAAAGGTATGCTGCATGTATTCATTAAAACTTGCCCATCTGATCAAAGAACATACAGGTGCGCAGGTTTATAATTTCTACATTGATATGCGCACACCGGGCAAAGGTTACGAAGAATTCTACGATAAGCTTATGACAGAAGGCGTTCATTTTGTGCGCGGCCGTGTATCTGAAGTGACTGACTGGGCTTTGGTTCCCGAAGAAGAGAACAAGCTAACTATCAGGGTTGAAGATACGCTGATTGGCGTTGTACGAAGGGTACCGGTTGATATGGTTGTTTTGGCTGTTGGACTTGAACCCCGGGTTGATGCAGGTGATATAAGACGTATGTTCAATATATCATGCTCAAACGAAGGCTGGTTCCTGGAAAGACACCCGAAACTTGCACCGGTAAGCACATTTACAGATGGTATTTTCATTGCCGGCGCATGCCAGGGACCCAAAGATATCCCTGACTCAGTTGCGCAGGCAGGCGCCGCTGCCGCTGAAGTACTGTCACTTATCAGTGCAGGCAGTATTGAGCTTGAGCCTAATACTGCAAGTATCAATGAAAAATTCTGTTCCGGATGCAAATCATGCATCCCGATCTGTCCTTATTCGGCAATATCGTTTAATGATGGTACTCAAAAAGCTGTTATTAACGAGGCACTTTGTAAAGGCTGCGGTACATGTGTTGCGGCCTGTCCGTCAGGTTCAATTATTCAGAATCTGTTCGAAGATGATCAGATATTCAGTGAAATTGACGGGCTGTTAAAATTTGCAGATATTGAACTCGAAGAAATGGAGGCTGAACATGCCTGATAAAAATTATGAACCCAAAATAGTGGCATTCTTCTGTAACTGGTGTACATACACAGCTTCGGATCTTGCCGGCGTTTCCCGTCTTAAATATGCCCCTAATGTTAAGGTGATAAGAATAATGTGTTCCGGCAGGGTTGACCCGCAGTTCATATTGCAGGCATTTGCAAGCGGGGCTGATGGTGTACTCATTGGCGGCTGTCACCCCGGTGATTGTCATTATTCCGAAGGCAATTATAAAATGCTCAGGAGGTTCCGGCTGCTGAAACGTATGCTGCACTCGCTGGGTATTGATGATGAAAGATTCAGGCTTGAATGGATATCAGCTTCAGAAGGTGAAAAAGTTAAAACAGTAATTAATGATATGGTTGAAAAACTTAAAGTTCTGGGTCCTCTTTCTATTCCTAAACAGATAAATATTCTGGATGAAGAATTGAAGGAAATAAGTGAAGAACACTCAGAACCGTTAACCGCCAGGGAGGAGTTAAGTCATGTCTGATAAACCTAAACTTGCGTTTTACTGGTGCGCCTCCTGCGGAGGCTGTGAAGAATCAGTTGTTGATCTTGCCGAAGATATCTTAATGGTAGCAGGTGCTGTGGATATTATTTTCTGGCCTGTTGCTATGGATTTTAAAAAGAATGATGTTGAGGCAATGGAAGACGGCTCCATTTTCGCGGCAATGATAAACGGAGCTATCCGTACATCAGAGCAGGAAGAAATGGCGCGCCTGATAAGAAGGAAAAGTAAAGTAGTTATTGCTTACGGTTCGTGCGCACATATGGGAGGAATTCCTTCTCTTGCCAATGAATTCACACGCTCACAAATTATGGAATATATGTACCAGGAAGCGCCTTCTGTGGTGAACCCGGAAAAAACGAGACCAATGTTAAGCTTTAAACATAATTCACAAAATGTAACTCTGCCTGAAATACGGAATCTTGTGCGCACGCTTGACCAGGTAATTGATGTTGATTACTATTTACCGGGCTGTCCGCCAACACCAAAGCTTTTAAAGCAGGCAGTTTTAACACTGCTCTCTGGTGAATTTCCCCCGAAAGGAACAGTGCTTTCACCTGATGAAGCATTGTGTGAAGAGTGTCCGCGTAAGGAATCAAAACCTTCTGACCTTTCTTTCACTCACTTCTACAGGCCGCATGAAATACTTATTGACAAAACCAAGTGCCTGCTGTCGCAGGGTGTGGTTTGTATGGGTCCATCAACCCGTGCGGGATGCGAAGCATTATGCATCAGCGGCAATATGCCCTGCAGCGGATGCTTTGGACCGACATCAAGGGTAAGAGACCAGGGGGCGAAGATGCTTTCTTCGCTTTGCTCAAATATTTCTGAAAATGATGAAACAGGGATTGATAAAATTCTCGATGGCATTCCTGACCCTGTTGGTACTTTCTACAGGTACGGACTTGCCACTTCTCTTCTCAGAAAAAAAATCACGGAGGATGTGTAATGGAAACTTTAATTAAGGAAAAATGGAATGAAGGCTTAACAAAGGCTGATAATTCATACATGAAAACCCGCAGGATAACAATTGATCCTATTACAAGGCTTGAAGGACATGGAAAAATAGATATCCTGCTTGATGAAAAAGGTGAAGTTGAACATGCATATTACCAGATACCGGAAATTCGCGGATTTGAAACGTTCTGTCTTGGCAGGCCCGCAGAAGAGATGCCCCAGATAACAAGCCGCATTTGCGGCGTGTGTCCAACCGCGCATCATATGGCTGCAACCAAGGCGCTTGATAGCCTGTACAGCATTGAACCGCCTCCCACAGCCCGCAAATTAAGGGAACTGATCTACAATGCGTTTATGCTTGAAGATCATGCTCTGCATGTTTATGTGCTGGGCGGACCCGATTTCATAGTGGGACCAACAGCAGATAAAAGCAAAAGGAATATTCTTGGCGTTATCGAGAAAGTTGGACTGGAGACCGGCAAGCGCGTAATTGATATGAGGCGTAAGATTCGGAATATTATTAACTATCTTGGCGGTAAAGTTATTCATCCTGTATTCGGACTCCCGGGTGGTGTTTCAAAAGGTCTCGATCCTGCCGACCTACCTGAATTCAAAGAAACCGCTAAGGAAGCTCTGGAATTCGCAAGGTTCACATTGCAGGTATTTAAGGATATTGTTCTTAAGAACGATAACTACGTTGAACTGATAACATCTGATGCTTACACTCACCGTACATATTATATGGGAATGGTTGATGAAAACAACCGGGTAAATTTTTATGACGGAAAGCTTAGGGTTGTTGATCCTGATGGTAAGGAATTTGTAAAATTTGAAATTAAGGATTACCTGGAGCATATTGCTGAGCGTGTTGAACCATGGAGCTATGTAAAGTTCAATTACCTGAAGAAACTTGGGTGGAACGGCTATGTTGAAGATGCGAATACCAGTGTGTATGCAGTTGCACCGCTTGCAAGGCTTAATGCTTCTGCCGGTATGGCAACGGAAGAATCACAGAAAGCCTATGAAGAATACTTTAAGATACTTGGAGCCAAACCCGTTCATCATACACTTGCCAATCACTGGGCAAGGGTAGTCGAAATGCTTCAGGCAGCCGAAAAAATAGTTGAGCTGGTAAATGACCCTGAAATCACCGGCGAAAATATCAGGACACTTCCAACAGCAGTTCCAAAGCTTGGAGTTGGTGTTGTTGAAGCTCCCAGGGGAACACTTATCCATCATTTTGAAACAGATGAAAGAGGAATATTAACGAAAGTAAATCTTATTGTGGCTACGCAGAATAATTCAGCAAGGATCGCAATGAGTATAGATAAAGCTGCCAAAGACCTAATTCACGAAGGCAAGGCTGATGATGGACTGTTAAACATGATCGAAATGGCTTTCAGGGCATATGACCCGTGTAACGGGTGTGCAACGCACTCACTGCCCGGAACAGTGCCAATAGTTATAAATATTTACGATAAACAAAAACAATTGCTGCAATCAATTTCAAGATGAATATTTTCATTTTGAAATTATAAATGATGAACATTTTAAGATGAAGACAATGCAAAACAGGATAATGGTTCTTGCCCTTGGTAATGATATAATGGGTGATGATGGTGCAGCGCTGGCAGCAGCAAAAGTATTAAGAAATGAATTCGGCAGTAAGATCGATATTTTCGAGGTCGCCTCTGCCGGATTCATGCTGCTTGACCTGCTTGAAGGATACGATAAAGTAGTGATCATTGATACAATACTTTCAACTCATAAACCCGGACTTATAAGGGAGCTTACCGTTGAAGAACTCTCATGCAGGCTGACAAGCTCACCTCATTATGCAGGGTTGCCTGAAATTATCGGGCTTGCAAAAAAACTGGAACTGGACTTTCCGGATGAAGTAAGAATACTGGTTATGGAAATTGAAGATCCCTTCATCATAAGACAGGGGCTCTCACCCGAAATTGAAAGTAAAATTCCGGTCCTCGTTACTAAAGTGAAAGATATTGTGAATGAGTGGAAGATGGTAATATCATCAAAAAACTATGAGCTAACATCCTAATATACAGGAATTTACAATTCAAATCAATTTCTGCTTTCCTAAGATAAATCATATTTAGATTACGGGATAAATGCTATATTTGTACTGTTTGGTATAAGTATATGAAGGGATATTATTAATATGCATGAACTTTCACTTGCGCAGAATATAATAGAAACCGTAAAGCAAAATGTAACTGCAGATGAACTCACAAAGGTACGCGAAGTTATTGTAGAAGTTGGCGCATTTTCAGGTGTGGTTGCAGATTCTCTCAAATTCTCTTTCGAAGCTATTACATCAGGAACAGAGCTTAATGATGCGGTGATGACAATCGTTGATATTCCGTTTTGCCTTAAGTGCAATGATTGCGGAAATGAAACATCTACTGAAATACCAATGCTGCTCTGCAGCATTTGCGGAAGCAGTAATACACAGATCCTCTCTGGCGATGAGCTGAGAGTAAAAGAATTAAAAATAGCAGAAGAATAATTAAATACCTGAAGCAAATGGAAATAATAAAGATCGAAAGAAAAGTACTTGCAAAAAATGATGCGATAGCATCGGAAATTCGCGGCAAGTTTGAAGAAAACGGAGTCTTCGCCATAAATATGGTAAGCTCACCGGGCTCGGGAAAAACCAGCCTTGTTGAAAAGATAATTGAATATTTCAGCGGGCGGGTTAACATTTCCGTTATCGAAGGTGATGTGCAGACTGATCTTGACGCTCAGCGTGTATCTGCATATAACGTTCCCGTGGTACAGATAATAACCAACGGCGGATGCCATCTTGAGGCGAACCTTGTTAATGATTCGTTAAAGAATCTTGACCTGGTACAAACTGATCTGCTTATAATTGAAAATGTGGGCAATCTGGTATGTCCTGCCGGGTATGATCTTGGCGAAGATATGAAGGTTGTTGTTATCAGCGTAACCGAAGGTGATGATAAACCGCTTAAGTACCCCAAGATGTTCATAAATTCCAAAGTACTTGTTATAAATAAAATTGACCTGCTGCCTTATGTAAATTGTAACATTGAGCAGCTTAAACAAAACGCCCTGAAGATAAATCCCGCCCTGCAGGTATTTGAAGTATCATGCACTTCAGGCGAAGGTGTTGGTAAGTTTTGTGATTTTTTAGAGAGCAGCATTTAAAATAAATTGATACAAAAAGTTAAAATAGTTATCCGCGGCGTTGTACAAGGCGTCGGGTTTCGACCTTTCATTTTCCGGCTTGCAAAAGAGCTTGATGTTAAAGGCTGGATAATAAATTCCTCACAGGGTGTTTTTATTGATGCCGAGGCGGATCACGTTACTCTGGAGAACTTTCTGGCAAAGATTGAAAGCGATAAACCAAAGAACTCTTACATTCAGAGCTTTGAACACACATGGCTGGATGCAGAAGGCTTTAAGACTTTTGAGATAAGGGAAAGCAAAGAATCCGGCAGTAAAACAGCGCTTGTGTTACCCGATATATCAACTTGCAGTGATTGCCTTGAAGAAATTTTCGATCCCGGTAACAGAAGATATCTTTATCCATTTACTAATTGTACCAATTGCGGTCCAAGATATTCAATAATTGCAGACCTGCCTTATGACAGGTGTAATACAACTATGGGTGAGTTTGAGATGTGCCCTGAGTGCCGCGATGAGTATACTGACCCGCTAAACCGCAGGTTTCATGCTGAACCAACCGCCTGCCCCAAATGCGGCCCGCAGGTTACACTAAGAGGTACAGATGGAACCGTGTTGTATGAAAAACAGGATGCAATAATTAATGCAGTTAAGGCATTAAAAGATGGAAAGATCATAGCATTAAAAGGCATTGGCGGTTACCAGCTATTGTGCGATGCATCAAATCCTGATGCAGTAAAAACATTGCGAAAAAGAAAAAGACGCAGCGAAAAACCATTCGCACTGATGTTCCCCAATGCTGAAATGGTAAAAGCTGAGTGTGAAGTAAGTGAGAGCGAATTACGGCTGTTGAGTTCGGTTGAAGCGCCTATAGTTTTGTTGAAGAAAAAGAAAAATATTACTTCGGTAGTATCAAATGAATGCGCCGCGGGAAATCCATATCTTGGCATAATGCTTCCGTATTCCCCCCTACACCACATATTCATGAAGGAATTTGGTTTACCTATTGTTGCTACCAGCGGGAATATTTCGGAAGAACCGATATGCATAAATGAAGTGGAAGCGTTTGAAAAACTTGCTGATATCGCTGATTACTTTCTTGTTCACAACAGAAAAATTTTAAGGCATGTTGATGATTCAATTGTGCGTATTGCGGGCGGCAAACAGGTAATGATGCGGCGTGCAAGAGGTTATGCACCGCTGCCGGTGGTGTTGAACGGAATAATAAAAGTAACACTTGCTGCGGGACCCCATTTAAAAAATACTATCGCGATCAATAAAATAAATAATGTTTTTATTTCCCAGCATATTGGCGACCTTGAAAATATTGAATCAATAAACGCATTTAAGCGTGTTATAAATGATATCAAGAGTTTTTATGAACTTACCCCTGAACATGTAATATGTGATATGCATCCTGATTATATTTCAACAAAGTATGCTGAGTCACTTGATATACCCGTATATAAAGTGCAGCATCATTATGCGCATGTGCTTTCATGCATGGCTGAAAATGAGCTTGATGGCAGTGATCTGCTTGGTGTATCATGGGATGGAACGGGTTACGGAACTGACGGAACGATTTGGGGCGGTGAATTTATTGTACCGCAGGGCACCAGTTTCAAACGTTCGGGATACTTCAAACCTTTCAGGCTTCCAGGCGGCGAGCAGGCAATTCACGATGTATGGAAAATCGGACTATCTCTGCTTTACAGTGTTTACGGCGAAGAAGTATTTGAAATTGAAAATATTCCATTCCTTAAAAAAAATGATGCCTTGCTTGTAAAGCAAATGCTTGATAAAAATATCAACTCGCCGGTAACAACAAGCGTAGGCAGGCTGTTTGACGGTATTTCGGCCATTATCGGTATCAGAGATACAGCAAACTACGAGGCGCAGGCGGCTATGGAATTGGAATTTGCCGCTGATGATTTCAAAACAAATGAGTATTTTAGTTTTTCCATCGATAAACTTAATGGTTCACTTGTCTTCAACTGGGAAAATATGGTAAAAGGGATAATTAACGATCTGAATGAATGTGTTCCCAAAGGAAAAATCGCAGCAAAATTTCATAATACTCTGGCAGAAGCAATTGTACAGATAGCTCAAAGACTGAAATATAAC
>JAUQWQ010000189.1 GCA_030835085.1 Ignavibacteria bacterium | reverse complement strand
CATTTTAACGCCGGTTATTTCCGCTGAAAAGAAAACAAAGGTTTTTGAAGCAATGTTTTCAGGGAAAGTTAACGAGCTGACCCTCCGGTTCCTGGTTTACCTGTGCGAAAAAAACAGGATAAACCTGCTTTATGATATTACTGATGACTTCGCAACATTAGTAAATGAAAAACAAGGCGTTGTGCTTGCAAAAGTAAAAACAGCCATCGAAATTACCGATGGCGAAAAGAAGGCTCTTACAGACAAGTTAAGATTGTTCACAGGAAAAGAAATTCAGGCAACATATTCAGTTGACCCGGCTATTAAAGGCGGATTTATTGCAAGTGTTGATGATAAAATAATAGATGCCAGTATTTTAAGGCAGCTCGAGCTTCTTAAAGAAAAATTCTCGATGGGAAGCATCAATAATTGAGTAGATTCACAGATAAAGAAAAATTAAAACTAATATAATAATATAAAGAGATGGCTGAAGTAAAACCAGATGAAGTATCGGCGATACTTCGAAAACAATTATCAGGATTTGAAAAAGAGATCGATGTTTATGAAGTTGGAACAGTTGTACAGATAGGTGATGGTGTTGCGCGTGTTTACGGTTTAACAAAATGTATGGCCAGTGAGCTTATCGAGTTCCCTCATGGTGTATTCGGTATGGCGCTGAACCTTGAAGAAGATAACGTAGGATGTATTTTATTCGGAGATTACACACAGGTTAGAGAAGGTGATGAAGTAAGACGTACAGGCAGGGTTGCATCAATGCCGGTAGGCGAGGCAATGATAGGAAGAGTAATCAATCCATTAGGACAGCCAGTTGACGGCAAGGGACCTATCACTACTGATAAATTTTCACCGATTGAAAGAAAAGCTTTAGGCGTTATCGCAAGACAGCCCGTTAAAGAACCTCTTCAGACAGGTATTAAGGCTATTGACTCCATGATACCGATAGGAAGAGGACAAAGAGAGCTTATTATTGGTGACAGACAAACGGGTAAAACCGCTGTTGCTGTTGATACAATTATCAACCAAAAAGGAAAAGGCGTTTTTTGTATATATGTTGCTATCGGTCAGAAACAATCAACCGTAGCGCAGGTAGTTGCAAAACTGCAGGAAGCAGGAGCTATGGAATTCACTACAGTTATCACTGCTGCGGCTTCTGATCCGGCTCCAATGCAGTTCTTAGCTCCGTATTCAGGCGCAGCGCTTGGTGAGTTCTTCCGTGATTCAGGCAGACATGCATTGTGTATCTACGATGATCTTTCAAAGCAGGCTGCTGCTTACCGTGAAGTATCACTGCTTCTGAGAAGACCCCCGGGACGTGAAGCATACCCCGGTGACGTGTTCTATCTGCATTCAAGGCTGCTCGAAAGAGCTTCAAAGCTCTCCGATGAGCTTGGCGGCGGAAGCTTAACAGCTTTGCCGATCATTGAAACTCAGGCAGGTGACGTTTCGGCATATATCCCGACAAACGTGATTTCAATTACTGATGGTCAGATCTATCTTGAGCCGAACCTGTTCAACTCAGGTGTTAGACCGGCTATCAACGTAGGTATTTCAGTATCACGTGTGGGTTCATCCGCACAGATCAAAGCAATGAAAAAAGTAGCAGGTTCACTTCGTCTTGATCTTGCACAGTACCGCGCTTTGGAAGCATTCACAAAGTTCGGCTCTGATCTTGATAAAGCTACGCTTCAGCAGTTAACACGCGGCGCAAGACTTGTTGAGATACTTAAGCAGGGTCAGTATGTGCCCTACCCTGTTGAAAAACAGGTTGCAATATTGTTTGCAGGTACAAACGGGTATCTTGATGAAATACCGCTTGGTGAAGTAAGAAGGTTCGAAAGGGAATTCCTTGAAACAATGGAGCTTAAACACAAGGATATACTCGATACAATTTCAGGTACAGGCGACTTGAATGATGAAACAATAGCTAAACTGAGACAGATACTTGACAGCTTTACGAACAACTTCAAAGTTTCAGTAAAATAATTAAAGAATAATTTTCACGATAAAACAATAAATGGCAACATTAAGAGAAATACGCGACAGGATAGGCAGTATTAAAAATACTGAGAAAATTACCAAGGCTATGAAGATGATAGCATCGGTAAAATTCCGCAAGGCTCAGCAGAATGTTGTTGCTGCAAGGCCTTATGCAAGGAAGATCAGTGATATTCTGCGTAACCTGATACCGACAATTGAAAGCTTTGATAATGAGCTGCTGAAACAGCGCGAGATAAAGAAGATATGTGTAGTTGTTGTTGCCGCTGATAGGGGTCTTTGCGGTTCATTTAATACAAACCTCCTGAAAGCAGCAACATTATTGATTCATGAAAAATACGGCAGTTTTTTAAACAGCCATGATCTTACTGTGTTCCCTATCGGCAAAAAGGCTTATGATTACTTTTCAAAAAGGAATTATGACCTCTATGCACGTTCAATAAATATCTTTGATAGGCTCACTTTCCCCGATGTGCAGAACGTTGTTAAGGAAATAATTAAAGGTTACACAGAAAAACGATTTGATAAAGTTGTTATAATTTATAATGAATTCAAATCAGTAGTTCAGTCAAAAACAGTTGAAGAGCAGTTCCTCCCTATCCCGCCATTTGAAGCGGCTGAAGGAGAGAAATCAAAGGTTTCAAATTATATCTTTGAACCTTCAAGCGTTGATATAGTTACCAATTTGCTGCCTAGACATCTCAACACACAGATATGGCGTATTTTGCTTGAGTCATTTGCCTCAGAGCAGGCAGCGCGTATGACAGCGATGGATTCAGCCACAACCAACGCTAACGACCTGCTTAACTCGCTTAACCTTACTTATAACCGTGCCCGCCAGGCTAAGATCACAACGGAAATACTCGAGATCGTGGGCGGTGCAGAAGCTTTGGCAAAAGGATAGTAAAATTAGTTTTCGAATTTTAAAAGGCGTTCAATTGAAAAATTGAACGCCTTTATTATCTGCATAAATATTTTTCAATATTACTTTAATAAAATCATTTTCCTGACCTCTTTCCACTTCTCCGATTCCATTGAATAAAAATAAATACCTGAAGCTAGATTTTCCGCGCTAAAATTTATTGTATATTTACCAGGATTTTTCAAACTCTTTGTATTGTATATATTTGAACCCGTTAAAGAATATAACGAGAAAGTTATATTTGTTTTGATATTAACTTCATATTTTATTACAGTAGAAGAATTAAACGGATTTGGATAATTGTTATGTAAAACAAACTCACCTGGTAAATTATAAGAAAAATTACCCATGCCAATAGGGGTACCACCATTAGATGTTCTTAATAATTTTCCATTCGACCCAAATGCAAAACCAATATTATTCGAAATAAATTTAATGTAATATAAAGTATTAATATTTTCAGAATTAAATTGTTCGAACCAATGATTTCCGCTATTTGAAGTAAATAGTATGGGTCCATTTGGCTTTAACAAATATCCAGTAGTATGGTTAATAAAAAACCCGTTCCTAAATGTATGACCTGGCTCTTGAAATATAATAGTCCAATTCAAGCCACCGTCGGTTGTTTTAAGAACAATTGAATTTGAATTAAAGTTGGACCCCATAAATCCAACGTTTTCATCTATAAAATTAAATATTGAATTAGATGCATAATTTGTAATAGATCTTTCCCATGTATAGCCATAATTTGAAGATTTATAAATATTGTTATTATTTGCATAAAATCCATGAACAGGATCAGGGAACTGTGCGGAGTTGAAATTAATATTTCCTGTTGTAATTGTAGATTGCGCCCAATTTTGTCCACCGTTGTTTGTAAAATAACAATGTATAGAATAAGTTGGCTGCCCAATACTAGAAATTATATAACCAATATTTTCATCAAAAAAATACATGGATTTTCCAATCCCAAATCCATTCGAAATCAGATTCCAAGAGATACCATTATTTATAGTTTTGTATAAATAGCCACTCGATGTTAATAAAAAACCAACTGAATCATTTGAAAAGTTAATAGATACTAATTCCTGACTTACCCCAGAATTATATCTTTCCCAATTCTTACCTGAGTTTGTTGTTTTTAAATACTCACCATTTTCAGTTGCAATATATCCATTTAAAGTATCAGGAAAATAGAGTGAATTTAAATTTGTGTTGACAGGGATATCAACTATATTCCATCCATTTTGAGCATAAGCATTTATAGTTAGAAGTATAAATAAAATCACCCTCATTATAGTTCTCCTCATAATTTTTAGGGTTAACTCAAAAATACAACAATTTTGTAATTATAGTTAGATAATAATATTTGAACTGAGTACCATATTTTAAATAATTATTTTTAAAACTAATTAAAAATTCAAAATTTATTTTTATTTAAGCTGATTTGGAAACTGACAATAATTTAAAATACTTCCGCATATTTCCCTTGGGAGATGGTTTTGAGATCTGGGTGGGCAAACACTCCGAGGCAAATGACCTGCTCTCGTTCAAATACACCAGGCAAAACGACCTGTGGTTCCACGTTCGCGGCACAAGCGGTTCACATACTATACTAAAGATTCCGGAAGATTTTGACGGCGTTATACCGAAGGATTATATCAAAACTGCCGCAGAGATTTGTGCATTTTACAGCAAAGCTAAGAATGCAAAATCGGTACCTGTGGCCTACACAGAAGGAAAGAATGTATCAAAATACAAAGGAGCTAAATCAGGCAGTGTAGTTATAAAAGGTGAAAAGGTTATAAAAGCAACTCCAGCAATTCCGGGTTAATACCCCCTCTGTCTCTCCCCCTTTCAGGGGGAGACAAAAGTCAATACAATCAAAAATCATTTATCAGCTTATTTATCTGAACCTCTACTTCGCCGATCTTTCGTTCCAGTACTTCGCTTCGCTCAGGCTTTATCTTCAGGAGATAAGTATATGCTTCCATTGCATCAAAGTAATTCCCCTGTTTGGCAAAAATATCCGCAAGCGTTTCGGTTATGATCTTTACTTCAAACTTATTCTTTAATCTTTTCTTTTCATAAGCGGGCTTTGAACCTTCCTTTTTAAAGAAGTGAGGAGTTTCAAAGATCTTTCCGAACTCTGAATAATCATTAGATTCCTCAATTACCTGAAGATCAATTTTATCTGAAGACAGCTCCTCGATTTCATAAGAGGGAAAAAGATTATAGTTGTAATCATAGTCATTATAAACAGGAGCTTTAAATTCAAGCTTCGGGATTATGTCATCCTCATACCTGCGTGATACTTCTGTACGTGTAAGATCTGATGCTATTTCAAGATATTTCTGGGCTATTGCCATTTCAGGGCTTTCACTGAGCAGTTTTTCGAAAATCTTCTTCGCATCCATAAAATACCTGTTGCTTAAATAAGCTTTGCCAAGCAGCAAATGTGCAGTTGTATAATTAGGGTAAAATTTCAATCCTGCCTGCAGCAGCTCAATTGCTTCGGCTGAATTTCCGTTGATAAGATAATAATTTGCAAGCTTAACAAACTCCGGCGTCAGCGGATTGCTCCTTATTTTTTCTTCCAGTTTCTGGATGAGATATTTTATTATATCTGTATCTATCAATATTCTTTAAATATTAAGCGGATTGTTCCGCAACTTTTTTATTTGTATCAATTACGTGTTTTATTGAAAGGTATGCAACCAGCCCGAATCCGAATGTATACATCAGCTGGAACGGTATGGCCGATATCTGCAAAGTTACAGCAGAAACAACCACACATGCAAGGCTGTATAATGCAACCAGAAGTTCAAGAATAACCGAAAACTTCACGAATTTTTTATGGACGTATTTTTTATCCTGCCATTTATCCTTATCGCCTTCAATGCCGTATTTTGGTGTCCTAACGAATTCAGACTTTTTATTTATCAGCGCTTCAAATACCGCCTTGGTATTATTTATCGCAAAGCCCATACTGCCCGCCATAAATACAGGGAACAGAAGTATCCTTGAGCGCCAGTCATCATATACGTCTTTTTGTGAATAGAGGTAAAATAAAAATGATGCTATAAATGCCAGAACAAATACCGACATAAATATAAAGTATGTATCGTATAAACCCGTATTTTTAATCAGTACTATAGGCATGTTAAGTAGACATGCAAGCAAAATGAATGGGAACACAATGTTATTCGTTAAATGAAACGTACACATTATCTTTGTTTTGAACGGCAGCTTGGCCATCCACACCCTGAAGAGCATCTTACGGGCAGTTTCTATAGCACCCTTGGTCCATCTGAACTGCTGGGATTTAAGTGAGTTAATTTCAGAAGGCACTTCTGATGGTGTTGTAAAGTCAGTTAAATATCTGAATTTCCAGCCCTTTAACTGAGCGCGATATGAAAGATCAAGGTCCTCCGTTAAAGTATCAGCTTCCCAGTTACCTGCATCAAAGATACATTCCTTACGCCATACACCGCTTGTACCGTTAAAGTTAATAAAGTATCCGGCTTTATTCCTTACCTGCTGTTCAAGTACAAAATGACCGTCCAATGCAAGGGCCTGGATCTGCGTAACCAGAGAATATGCGCGGTTCAGATGTTCCCACCTGGTTTGCACCATGCCGATCTTGGGATCTTTAAAAAATGGGAGAACTATTTTCAGAAAATTTTTCCTGGGAATAAAATCCGCGTCAAATATCCCGACAAACTCACCTTTGGCGACTTTCAATCCTTCCTTCAAGGCACCTGCTTTGTATCCGCTGCGGTCAGTCCTGTGAATGTGGTGAATATCAAATCCCTGCAGCTTATATTCCTTCACAATGTTATCTACAATTTCAACAGTTTCATCGGTTGAATCATCAAGTACCTGTATCTCGAGCTTATCAATCGGGTAATCCATTTCGCAAACCGTTTTGATCAATCGCTCAATAACATACATTTCATTATATATGGGAAGCTGCAGTGTTACAACCGGGTAACTTTCCAGCTGTTTTGAAAAATCATCCCTTTTATGCCTGTGCTTAAGGTAATAGTATATCATTATAAAACCATGTGAACCGAATGTAAATAAGATCATAAGTGATCCTATATACGTAAACAATATTATTTCTTCCAATTTACGTTCTTATCCTTCAGAAAACTAATATATTAATTTAAAAACTTCATCATCATTATTTACCTGAACTTCCTGAAACCCTGCGAAGCCTGATTGAGATCCCGCTGCGCGCGACAACCTGTAACTTGTAACTTGCTGCCTGTAACTTGTAACATCCTACCAATTCGAAATTACTTCCAACAGTATATCATCAGTAAGTTTATCTTCCGCTGATCTTACACCTTCGTCGCGCTTACTGAAACCACCGGTGGAGCTGTCATACTCGCCCCAGTTTGAAAAATCCTTTTTCCAGATGTTCTTCTGCTTCTTTAGATTTGAAAAATCCACGCTGATAGTAATTGTAACTTTTCTGCGGGATACCTGCTCATTACCTGTAACTACCAGTGCTTCATCGGTAACCGATCTTATCACACACTCAAGCATCCCGTCAGCTTTGGTTTTTTCGGCGTACTCAAGAGTGTTATCATTTATAAACTTATTTTTAAGCAATGTTGTAACTTCTTCACCAAGATTGGGCAGACCAAAACCGCTTTCATCGCGGATATTTGGAATGTAAATAGTTTTTATTCCCTCCGGGGGCGAAGCCCCTTTAAAGCTGTAACTGCATGATGCTGAAACTGCGGCAAAAACGGCAAACATTAACAAAAGCAGTATTTTCTTTTTATATACCTTCATCAATTGAACTTTCCGTTCTTTAAGCCATACTGCTTGAACTTTCTGTACAACGTCCTGTTACTTATCTTCAGTTTATCCGCGATCCTGTTGATGTTGCCGTTATATTTATTATAATAATAGGTCAGCAGTTCCTGTTCAAATTCATCAAATGTGATATTATCTATTTTGTCATCGCTTACGTAAAAGCCATTTTCAGGAATTGCAGCGGATTTTGTATCTTCAATATGCGTTAGCTGATGTTTGATATCCATAATGTCCTTTTTCAGTTCAAACAATGCGCCAAACAATAGCTGTCTTTCATCCTGTTTATTGTATCCGTTCACAGTAGCAGGCATCAGCTCATTTTTTGGAATGCTTAGCTGGCGCATAACGTCATCAAGCTCAATTATTTTATCTGAATTAAGTGTTATAAGGCTCTCTGTGAAATTCTTTAGCTGCCTAACATTGCCCGGCCAGTTATAATTGGTTATGAACTCAATTGCTCCGGGTGTTATTCCATTGAACTGAATATTATTGCGTTTGGTGAATTCAGCGACAAATTTATCAAATAATAACTTTATATCGCCTTTTCGCTCTCTTAGTGGCGGGATCACAATATTAATTGACCTTAACCTGTAATATAGATCCTCGCGGAATGAATTATTGCTTATAAGCTGTTCCAGATTCTTATTTGTGGCGGCAATTATCCTCACATCAACTTTTTCCGTCTTATTACCCCCAACTTTCATATATTCACCATTCTCTATAACCCTCAGGAATTTAACCTGTGTTTGAATAGGCAGCTCGCCTATTTCATCCAAAAATATCGTACCGCCGTTTGCTGCTTCAAAATATCCTTCGCGGTTCTCAGATGCTCCTGTAAAAGAGCCTTTCACATGACCGAACAATTCACTTTCAATTATTCCTTCGGGAATAGCGCCGCAATTTACAGTTACAAAGGGATTGCTGCTGCGGTTACTGAGTTTGTAAATCTCATTAGCAACTACTTCCTTGCCTGAGCCGCTTTCGCCGGTAATAAGCACAGTAACATCTGTAGGGGCGACCTGTTTAATGATCTCCCTTAGCTCTACAATAGGAATTGAATCCCCAAGCAATCCGCTATTATGTATTTCGTTATTCAATTTATTGAAATGATGCTCCTGTTACTCAATATAGTTTTTAAGGGATACTTTTAATTCAGTTTACCGTAACTGCCTCACCAAATAATGTTGCTGAGTTTGCCCTGTTGATCTTTACCATCAGCTTATCACCTGGTTTTGCATCGCTCAACGGAATAATAACTGTTTTGTTTCCGTCTGTCCTGCCAAACAGCATTTTATCTGATTTTTTGCTTATGCCTTCAATTATGACTTCATATTCTTTGCCCACAGTTTCGCGGTTCTTTTCTTCGGATATATCTCTCTGCAGTTCAACTATTTCCACCAGTCTGCGCGTTTTTATCTCTTCGTCAACATCATCTTCCATCTTCCACGCTTTTGTCTTTTCACGGGGTGAATACTTGAACATATACGCGCCGTCATAACGCACTTCTTTCATCACTTCAAGGGTCATTTTATGATCCTCTTCAGTTTCAGTACAGAAACCGGTGATAATATCAGTTGAAAGCGATACATCAGGTATGAGTCTCTTGATGTTATCCATTATCTTCATGTAATGCTCAATGGTATAACTTCTCTGCATCAGCTCCAGCACCCGGTCACTGCCTGACTGAACCGGAAGGTGAATGTAATTGCATAAATTATCGTATTTGGCAATTGTTTCTATGAGCTTAAGAGAGAGATCCTGCGGGTGCGATGTTGTAAAACGCAGCCTGATATCCGGTACAGCCATTGCACAGGCTTCAAGCAGGTCGGCAAAATCAAATTTTTCGCTTATATAAGAATTAACATTTTGCCCAAGTAATGTTACATCTTTAAAACCTTCATCACGCAGCTGTTTCACTTCGCGAATCACTCCTTCAAGCGGTCTGCTTCTTTCCCGCCCTCGGGTATATGGAACAACGCAGAAGCTGCAGAACTTATCGCAGCCCCTCATTATGGATAGCCATGCGCTTATTCCTTCTTTGCGGATAGGTAAAATATCATCGTAAGTTTCAACCCGTGAAAGCTTAACTGCAATACCTTTTTCTCCGGTATCAATTAAATTATCAATCAGTGAAGGAAGTTTTCTGTATTCATCAGGACCAAGAACCAGGTCTACAACGCCCTTTTTGGTTACAAGGTCACGCTTCAGTCTTTCAGCCATACATCCAATTATGCCAACAACAAGCTTAGGGTTTTTCTTCTTGTATTTTTTTATTTCGGTGAGCCTCTGCAGCACGCGGGCTTCAGCCATTTCGCGGATACTGCATGTATTGATTAGTATTATCGCCGAGTCGTCAATATTATCAGTAATATCATACCCGCTTTTACCCATAATACCGTTTACTATTTCTGTATCGGCAAAATTCATCTGGCATCCGTATGTTTCAACATACAGCTTTTTTGAGGTATCCGTAACGGGATATGAGTCGCCGGTCAGACTTTCAATGGGTATATATTTTTCGAGTTCCAATTTATCCAACTATTTCAGCTCTTTATTATCTATTCTATTTAATTCCATAAATTTTCAGGTCACGTGCTCTTAAGTACCTGTAATCATTTTCGCCGCAAACCCGTGGACTCAGGAAAAGTCTGAGCTCAAGCCAGGTTGTATCAGCAGGTGCGCTAATTTCAAAACTGTGAAGCATGTTAACTTCTTCATTGTTCTTTGTGTAAAGAATCTGGTTTGTAACAGCAGCATTGTAACTTACCAATGAGATCCTGGATCTATCACTTGATGAAAGGCTTTCGAATTCAACCCTAAGTTTACTGTAACCGTTAAAATGGAAAGTATCGTTCAAAAAATGGTAACTCGTTTGATCGTAACATCCGGTCACTACTACACTATCAACAAGCCCCGGCTCTTCATACAAAAGTGTTTCATTTGAACCGGTGTTAAAAGGGTTTTCATCACCGCATGAAGAATATAGAAAAACCATACTTACAAGCATTATAGCATAAAGAATTATTTTCAATTCTTTTTTCAATTATATAGTTACCTTTTCCTTTGAAAGCAGATGATCTTTTATCACTTCTGAAATACCTGC
>JAUQWQ010000188.1 GCA_030835085.1 Ignavibacteria bacterium | reverse complement strand
AACAAGCGGCTGCACCCGGCGCCGCGCCGGGTGCTCGGGGTTGGGTACTTCGTTACACGGAAGTATGTGGTTAGAAGCAACCAACAGCGTTTCCAAATCAGCAGTCACTTCGCGGCGCAGGTGAGCCGCGATCCGTTAGGCGGGCCAGTCCCGCAGTGCTCTTGTCAACAACCTACCAAGGAGGGCAAGCAGCAATGGAATACTCGTCACACATCCAAAGCGAGGCCTGGGGCCTGAAGCCTAAGCTCGACATGCCAGAGTTGTTTCCGCCAGCGGTCATGTTTAGTATTCACGACTCTGATCCACGTCTGAAGTTCAAGAATTCACTCGGAAGGCTAACAGAAGCGAAGAGTCATGGAAAACTGGGACCCCTTCCAGATGTGACCCCAAGCATGATGCAACAGCTAACATTGAGGTCAGCATGGGATTCGGTGTTTCATGATGTTCCCGGAGACCGCATGGGTTTGCTTTGCCAAGATTCCGCTCTCTCAGCAGGAGCGAAACCCACAAATCATATGGTACATGCCGTAATGATCATGTCAACGGAACCAGCCGGGAAGAAATGGATCGTAACTCGAGCAACTGAATTCCGTGGGAAGTCGGTATGTTGGTGCGTACCTGTTGACGTCGAAAAGGGAGTCAGATCCGAAGTCGTGTTGACCGCTGAGAATATGATCTCGCTTGAATCGGTATAGCAGCTGGGGCGTGAGAGTCTGGCCCGCCTAACAAGCGGCTGCACCTGACGCCGCGTTAGGGGCATCGGGGTCGTGACCGGATCTGTTATAGATGTTGGTTGATTGCAATTACATATTCGTTTCGCGGCGCAGGTGAGCCGCGAGCCGTTAGGCGGTTCCAAGAATGAGCCAATACCGTAGATTCAAATTCGGCAATCAAGTCCACGCCCACTCCCTCGTCCATTGGTCCCGGGCAACGCTGCGATTTGCCCGTTCAATCATGAGAGACGGCTATCGACCCAATAGTGATCTTGTCCGGTATTTCTTCTTCCAAACATTTCATGACGGTCCAATCATCATTGACAATGTTGATCTGGCAAAGGGTACTGTCGAGTTCATCTTCCGAAATGTCTCCGCACTCGACCGGATGACAGTTGAGGCTACACGCGAGGATTTCATGACTCGGGTTACCTTTCAAGGCGTGAGCGAGTTGGAGATCCGAAACGTGATGCAGAGATTCGAAGGCACATTTGAGTTCTGTGAGTTCTGGAGAGAAGGGACCAACACGCGCATCGTCATATATGCTTGGCAGCCAAACGACAATATCGCGCAGTTCCGAATTGCCTTCCGCGATGTGCGAGTCGAAGACATTTCAGACCGGTTGACCAAATATCTTCCGATCAAGGTCGTCCGCTCCAAGGTCCTCGAGCTGGGCCAAATTGATTTGCAGGTCTTCATCCAGGCTCGCCTTGAGTTTCTCAAGCGACACAGCAAAAGAGGGGGAACCGCCTAACCAGCGGCTGCACCTGACGCCGCGCCACGGGCCCGGGGTATTGACCTTAGTCATTTATAGTGTTGGTTGAGGTTTTCA
>JAUQWQ010000187.1 GCA_030835085.1 Ignavibacteria bacterium | reverse complement strand
ATTTTCATACAACAGAGATTTCCTGGTTTCATCAACCTTTACCCATATTTGCGGGGCGTGATGCTCGAGGTCATTCATGAATTTATCGGAAAACTTTGTTATGGTTGCGGTTAGTACTCTAATAACCATTACAAATTTTTCGACAGCGTTCTCTTCCGAGGCTATTGAACTTTGTACCCTGCTTTTTACAGTTGATATAAGCAGAAATATAGCTTCATCAAGCATTTCAAGCTTTGACGGGAAAAATTTGTATAATGTGCTTTTGCTCATTCCAAGCTCTTTGGATATTTCATCCATTGTTATCTTGTAGAATCCTTCTTTGAAGAATCTATCCTGGGCGTAGTTCAATACTTTTAGTTTATCTTCGGGTATGGGGTTAAGTTGCGGTTTTATCAGTTCTTCTGTTATCATTTCTATTAACTTATGCGTACAGTGGAAACGATTATCGTTCTATTAGTTTCCAAAATAATATAACAAACTTGATTTGTCAAGTTAATTTAGGATGTATAATTCCTTAAGAGGGGGGCGGTAAAATTCTGCACCTGCCCGCGCAGCAACTTATTTATATATAATCAGTTAGCAATCACGTAAGGACACAAATATTTGCACTTTTTACAAAAGTGTGCAAAAATAAGACCGCCGATTGACACAAATTTTTGCAATGTTGCATTTTTGAAACAAAATGGGCATGTGTGATATTAGGGTATTTTACAATGACCTTTTGACAAATTGTCACGAGGTTGAGGGTGGTATGGAATGGCGGAAGCGGTTGAGGTAAAGCAAGGCTGACGAAACCAGCTGGAGCCATTGCGCCTTTCTGTTTTAATGCGCTTTTGGCTGGCATGGTGCGCTGAGGCAACAGGAATGCGAATGAAGTGCTTTTTGCGAATGCAAAAACCCCCACGAGTGAGCATGTTGCCGAAGCATCACTGTGTTGTTGAATCTGAACGGAGTGGGTGCATTTAAAAGCACCCGCGAAGTGAAAACTATCATTACAGGCAAATAGTGCATTAAAGCCTCCGAATACCACCCATATAATAACCAAAAATGCAACAAATATTTGTGGACTAAGTGTTGCTATCTTTATTCCCCGAATAAGTTGCTGCGCGGGCAGGTGCAGAATTTTACCGCCCCCCTCTAAAATTGCACATTTATTTATATTTTTAAGCATTATTAACAATTTTAGAATAAGTGTATTTTACTTTTTACCTTTTTACGTTTGACTTTTGACGGCTTTTATTATACCACCGCCACAAATTTTTGCACCGAACAAATTTTTGCTTTTTGCGCCGCAGGCACTATATCCAAAACGGGGTAAGCTTTTCATATTTCTTCAAGTTTCTTGAATAAGAAAAAAACAATAAATGGTATCAACAACGCCGCTAGCGGCATACCTCCTAAGTTGTAAATCGATTTACATAAACGCAGTATTTCTTTCATATAAACAAAATAAATTTATTGTTCAAAGTAGGCGACGCATATTGTGCGGCAGCGGAAATGATACGGCGGCAATGATAGACCGGGCGGAAGCTCGCCATCATCAGATGGCAGTACATTTACTTCCTCCGGAGATAACCAGGGCGAAGCTTCTTTAATGGCTTCGGGATCTTTGAGGCTGAGAATATTATCACGATATTCGACTGCGCGCTCAACAGGGAAGATGGTCCCGTTCATGCGCTGGCAAATCTCACTGGTGCGATCATCAATAATGGCGCGTATTTCATAATACCGCACGCCTGCCTGCTCGAATCCGTTTACCTTGCCAAGCTCACGGACTGTGTTGGTTTGATGCTCAGCAAGATCGTAAAAATACTGCTGGCCCTGCTCTGTTAATTTGCCGAAGTTCTTTTCAAAATCATCAGCAATCTGCTCGATGGTTTTATCGCTATCAAAATAACCGGCTGTAAGCTCATCAAATTTTTTCTTCAGGTTTTCATTGTAATGGCCGCCAACCCAGAACAGATTTTGCTCAGCAAGTATTTTAGATGCTTCAACATCTTTCACATCAAAGGATAATTTCATGCCGATGGGCTTTAAAACTTCGACCTTTCCAAGCTTTAAAATATCCTGAGTGAGCTTATTTATATCATCGGTTACAACAGATTCAAAATCCTTGCCTAGTTTCTTCTGCAGTATTTCATCAATTGCGGTTGCATCGCCGGGCAGGAAAGATGCGCTGCCTTTATTCACCAGATATTCAACGCACTCTTTGAGTGCAGCACGGGTCACTTCATCATATGCGGTGGCGATCGCATCGCGCAGCTTGTTGAGAAGCTTGTTGTAAGCCTTATCATCTTTCAGTAAAACAATCAACTGCATATTTTCAACATCAGCTATCATTTGCTTTATTCTTAACTCGTCCAAATGTGTCTGATAAGTATTCATTATGCAGTTAATTGTTTCTTAATATTCAATAATTCGCGGTGCACTTTTGCCAGCTGTTCGGTTGGCCGTGCTGCTTCTTCACCAAGAGGCGCATAACCTGTAGCAATGCGCTTTTCATCATCTGTAATGTATGGCGCTAATGCAAGCCCGGCAACCAGGTCTTTGAATGCTTCGATAGTCATGGAGCGTAATTCAAGGTGCAGGTCATCAATGAGTAAACCATACTTAATCAGCTTGTTAATTTTGCGCTCGAATTTCTGACGGTCAGGCTTGCCGATCATTTCCTCGAATAAGCGGAACATCATATCACCTTCACCTGAGCCAAGCTGCCCGGCTGTGGCAAGACCCCATATTTTTGCATTCATACCGTGTGCCACCATCACAACCTCGCGTGAGAATTCACGCTGTTTGAGGAAGCTTGCATCTTTGATCTCAGCTGATACCTTTTCAATGCGGATCTTCACATTCGGATCATCTGAATTCAGGTATAAAGCTTTGCCTGCATTCAGCACGCCTTTATAATTTTTAGAAAGGAAGCTGTTAATATCTTCAAGTACTTTTGAATCGACTTCGCCGCCTTCAACAACAATAATAAAATCAACCATCAAACCATTTTTAAAGCGGCTGATGTTATATTCAACGCTGGAGCGGTCAAGAGTAATATCTGCAACAGCACCGTAATAATCAGGTACGGCATAATAGCGGGATAAGGAATAATAATCCCTAAGCCACAGAACTTCATTCAGTTCTTTGTGACGCTTCGCGCGGTTGAAATTATATAATGCAAATTTCTGCTCAGCTGAGCCATCCTTCTGAATGAAGAAAATATTGCCGCGTTCTTTTTTCACCCGGACTGATGGAGCGCGGAGATTGTATATTTCGGCAAGCTCACCTTTGGAATTACTGACGCACTCCAGGTAAGCATAGCGGTTTGTGTAGTAGTCATCACCGAAGCCATAAAGTATATCAATGAAATCTTCGCCTGCCTGGTTTGGTGAATCCAGAAAAGCTTTAAGCTTTTGGTAGTTGGGAAGATCCTGATATGTATCATTATCCTTTTCATCGTTTGGCCGTATATCGTAGCCCTGGTAAACAGTGGCAATTGTTTTAAGCCTGATAGATCTATCATGAAAGGCATTCCATCCGCGCATTTCAACCAGCGTTTTAGGATCAACGGGCGGAGTAATTGACTGTTCAAACTGGCTCTGCTCTTTCTGTGATGAAGCTTTTGATATGCGGGATTTACTATCGCCTGCAGCAGCAGCTGCGGCGGATTGATTGAAATTCACACCAGGAACAAATACAGATGATTCATATTTTGATGTGACCTTACCCGGCTTAACATGGAACTTCTTATTTTTAGCAAACTGCGGTACCTCATCCATATGAATGTGGATGTGTATGTTATCTTTACCCGCGGTTACTTTTTTAACGGTTGTATTCATGAACCACCTAATATCCTTGAACCAATTTTCTTGGTAATTTTTAAAATCTTAGCATTGATAAAATCAATAGCGCATGCGATGGCATCCGGACCATCTACAAACCCGTCGGGGTAATCGTTGAACTGCTCCAGCAAAGCATTTAAGCCAACATGCTCCACAAATACGATCTTGCCGCGGAGTATTGGTGACTGCAGGCTTTCAATCCTTGTTTCTTTACTGCGGGAATTCCTATCCATATGCAAATTAAGACGCCTGCCCTGCCGTACTTCTTCCTGCTGGTAATCATCTTTCAATGTTTCCTGATAACCAAATGCTTCAACACAATCATGGGTTGAATCGTAATCTGATGAAATTTCAAAGTGACGTTTGACCATTGCGGACTTTGGCTCACGGCGGAGCGATGAAAACTGAACATAATACTTGTAGTCAGTTCTGACATTATTTTCATCCTTCACTTCATGAAGCGAAACAGCAACAAGAGCCTGAAAGCATTGTTTTTTGGTTTCGCCTACTGCGGGATCGCAATAGGTAACAGTCTTTACACCCGCGGGTACATCACGGGGATCGATGCGCCTAAACCAATCCATGTTAAAATATGAATCTTCATCTTCGGGTTTCTGCATCATTTCAACGCGCTCAGTATCCGGCATTTTTTCAAGGTCATCCAGCAGCTTGGCGGTCGGGAATCTTTGCGGCCATGCTGAAATTAAATTTCCTTTTGAGTCATCAACCAGCGCAGGATAGCCGCGCTTGACCCAGTGTTTGCATTCATTATGTGTAAGCAGTTTATGCAGTATGGATTTTTTACTGAAGTAGTTACCCAGGAATAAGAAGCTGAAATGGTTGGGGTTCATTGCCTTGTATGCATCTTTCAGCAGGAAGTTAA
Source organism: Ignavibacteria bacterium (assembly GCA_030835085.1). GTDB lineage: Bacteria > Bacteroidota > Ignavibacteria > Tepidaquicellales > OLB5 > OLB5. Next base: position 49,702 of record JAUQWQ010000187.1, on the reverse strand, counting down.
TAATTTTTTTGATGACGCGCGGGCTGTTTGGTGTTGTACGGCTTTCAATATCTTCAACTATGATCTTGTCGAAGCGGTACTGTACATTTCTTCTGCCTTTCGGTGACATCTTGGGACCCAGACCCAGTACGCGCACGCCATTTTTGGTAACAAAATCAGTATCACGTTTTTTAGATGCGCCTTCCAACAGGGCACCAAAATCATTTATTATCCTGGCATTGGCTTCGAGCTCCGCTTTGATAGGGAGCGTGTATTCAGATGCATTATCTTCTGATGCTGAGATAAAGCCAATAAAGCGAAAAGTATTATAACAAATATCATGGCATACATCGATCAAACTGATAAGCGAAGATTTACCGCAGCCGCGGAAGCCATAAAGCAAAACGCCTATGCCTGTTGTTGAAGCAGTCTTAAGCATATCGGCGTGCATGGGTGCAAATTCATTTTCGCAGTAATGCGGAAAGTAAGTCTGCGCATAAAGGAGCTTATTGGTTTTGCAAGCAGCTACTCTTTCGCGCTGTTTTACGGGATCGTTATCACCAAATACCGGAACACCTGCGCATATGAAGTCAAGCAGTTCCTGATATGATTTCTTAAATTGGCTCGGAGTGATCATTAAAGAGGCTTGCCGTAAATTATAAAATAATAAAACCCTTTTTCGATACGCGTTATTAAGTGCTTACTGTATATCTCGCCAACTTTATAGTTGTTCATGTTTGACGTTGTAAATAATACGTCATCTTTTTGCGCTGCCTGTTTCAGCTTATCAAGCGGAATGGTTTTAAAATACAGTAAAGCCGCGAGGCAGAAAATTAACAAAACCATGAACAGGAAAATATTGATAATTGCTATTATTTCCATTATGCTTTTATCCCGGGTGCATATGTTTTTAATGCGTAGACCATGTACTTATCTAAGAATATGCGGAGATTGGTAAAGAAATCCACAGGCAATGAACTGGCGGGTGCTTCATCGCGCAGGAACTTGCCAAGATCGGCGGTAACGAAAAGAATTGAACCAAGGCGGTCCTGATCTTTGTACAGGCTCTTGATGGTTTTTGTGATCTTGGAAATGCTGTCAGCAATTTGCGCGACAGCTTCCGCGCCGCCTGCCTGGCTTAATTTTTCGATCTGCTCTTCCAGGGCTTTTGTAAGTATCTCAGGTGTCTTGGAAGATTTTTTATTCTGCTCTTCACGAAGCTGATCCCACTGTTCATTTTTAACCCAGTTGTAAATTGTCTTCGCGTTCCGGTTCAATGCGGCAGCTATGCCGGGTACTTCCCAGCCATCTTCAATGTACAGTTTTTTGATGTACGGTTTAAGCTGCTTTATTGATTCGTTTTTTTTTGCCATTTGATTTAATACCGTGAGTTATTGTTTTGATGCGCGCTTCGGAAAGGCAGAACTGCATGGAACATTTGAATAATGCATCTTCATATTTCATACCGTTGGAGCGCATTGATTTGAATGCGCAGCGGATACGCAGATCCCTGACTTTGGTTTCATCAGTTATTCCGAGGCTTGAAGCCTTTGATATAATGCTTTCTGTTTTCGCATCAAGTACCATAATACAATATATTGAAGTTTACCGAAAAATGTTAGTTTGTTTTTATATTTTTTTTAACCCGGTGATAACAGCAGAAGCCTCGCGCATGGTGAGTTCATCGGCGGTCAGCGTGCCGGTTGTATGCTTTATAAAATTGTTGAGGTGTTCGATATTCCATTTTTTGGCAGCGCATATTTTGTTAATAGCGCTGAATTGTTTTGGCGTGATGAAACCGGGTTTGCCGATGTTGCCGGTTAAGACCCCCTCCCGCTGCGCGGACTCCCCCTTAGTAAGGGGGAGACGTTTATTATTCATCTTCTGCAGGGCTTCGATGATCTTGTTTGCCTGCGCGGATGAGCAGTTATCTTTGCCCAGCGAAGCGGTGCCTGCCCATGCAGGCATAAGATCGTGCAGCTGGTCATTGGATAGATTGCAATCTTTGCAGAGCCCGAAGATCATGCCGCGCTGCTGGTTCGATATTGGTTGTTTAACAAGCTCCATTATCTGTATTTACCTTCCTGGTTGTTCTTTTTGTATTCCTCATACGTTTCAACAACATCAATAATCTGATATGATTTGATAGTACCGTTTATCCCCGGATAATCAACATAACAATGGCCTGCAAGGGTAACAGCTTTTACATAACCAGGAATTGCGTAACCATTCGATTTCCATACGATGTAAAGACCTGCAGCGGGTTTGAGTTTATTTTCAGGCTGCATATTTTAACTCCCTGTATTGTTGTAAAAGAGGATACATTGCTTCAATCCATCTTTGCGGAACAATTGGCGGCACTGCGTTGCCGATGAATTTCTTCTGATCTGACTGATTGCCTTTGAGTTTGTATCTTTTGGGTAAACCTGTAATGGCCAGCAGTTCATGAATGCGAAGCATACGCAGCTTTATATTAATTATGCCATAAGCCGCCATAAAAAGTTTTATTCTTTTTGTACACTCTGAATCATCTTCATATATTTCAATTACAGTTTCACCGGTTTCAGTTTGCACCAGATACGGTGGAGCTTTATCCATGCGTGCAATGAGAGTGAAGCATGGGTCATCAACGCTGTATGCGGCTTCGCTGAACCACTGCGGATTTACCAAGTAGCGGTGATGGCGTGATGCAAGTAATGAGGGTGCAGGGGAATCGACTGAATTGGCGGTATTGTTAAAATTAGTATCAAGCATAAATGCCTGGTCAACCTGCACAAGCTTCTGTTTTGGGTTACCGAGAATTGCATTAGACGGATTTTCAACACTTACGGGTTTGCTGTTTGTGTACTGCTCATCTATGAAAAATTTTGGACGAATTAAAGCCTGTCTGTCTTTTGTGGTGATGGTGCTGCTTGGTTCTTCAACACTGCTTATATTCTTTCCTGTTTTATGATACTTAATAAGAAACTGGGGCTGCACTAATGCAAAACGATTATTGGTTGGAATGACGTTACATGGTTCATCAATGCCGGTGACCCTATTCTTATCGCTGCCTGAATTATACTGTGCCAGGAAAGCTTTGTTAACATTTACTAAGCCCATGCGTACCTGAGTGCTTATGACGGGAGCAGGATCTTCGATGCTGGGCGGAATATGTTTGCCTGTATCTTGATTGGTTGAGTTGTATTTCAGGATAAAAGCTTTATCAACTGATGCGACACCAACACCCGGCATTGTGGTAATTGTAGGCGATGGTTCATTGACGGAGGAGCCTTTATTTACAGAGGTATTGTTGCAAGCAGAATTATATTTGACTATCCATTTATTATCGCCGTTGGCAACATACTTAACCAGCCCTGCATAAATTCTTTCAAGTGTTTTTTCTGACAGGGGTTTTTTGCGGGTAAAAATGCTTTCGCCTTCATCGGTAAAATCCAGAACCTGCTTAACAGCTTTCCATTTCTTAAAACCACGGCCTGCCTTTTTTGCATGAGTTGGCAGCGGAAATATAACGGGCAATGTATCTTTAGCGAAGCAGATAAACAATCGCTTGCGTGAAGTGTGGGCGCCATAATCAGCGCAATTCAAAATGCGATGTTCATATTTGTAGCCATAACGCATAACCTTTTTTATCCATTTGGTATAGTCTATACCTTTATCTTTTGAAATGGGCTTGCCCTGCTTATCCAGCGGACCCCACGACATAAACTCACGAACATTTTCAATGAGAATATAATCAGGCTTGAGGTGTTTGATGTATCTGAATAAATGTTCCGCAAGCGTACGGCTATCGGCATCACGGGGCAAGCCGCCTTTTGCATTTGAAAAATTAGTGCATTCAAGCGAAGCCCATAATATTTTTATTGCATCAGAAGACCAAGTAGGAAATTTTGTAACATCAAATGTCTTTATATCCTCGGTGAAGTGCAGCACGCCTTTGTGATTAGCTTCATGAGAAGCTATCGCAACGGGATCATGATTTATACAGGCTATTACTTTCGCGCATTTCAGACCTTTGTATCTCGCTTTTTCTATACCGGTAGTCACGCCACCTGCACCACAAAATAAGTCAATTACTTCTATCATCTATTGTTCCTGGTTAATTTACTATTTAACTAAATTCATACCGGCCATCATTATTGATGATCTTTGTTTTGAATGGAAAGCCCGTTTCTCTTGGCACGGATTGTATCATGCTTATTAATACAACTGAACCTACAAATACTACTCTTTTTTCATTGTCAAATTCGATCTGCAGATGCAGGCACTTTTTGCCATCGCCATAAACTGAATCTTCGATCCTGTAATTAAGTACTGTTATTTCTTTATCAATGATGCGTTTGATCTTGATCTTGTCACCGGTGAAACTTGTTGTCTCAGCTTTGATACCGAAGTCTTTAAAATTTTTCATTCATGTAATAGTTTTTTTAATAAATGTTTACCGTTGCAATGTTTGATCCAGCCATAATACGAAGCAATTGATTTGTCATTCCTTCTGTTTTTCAGCATACGGATAAATCTTTTTTTGATTCTTTTCCTTAACAAGATGTGGGCATGAAAGAACCTGTAACCAACAAAATCAAGACCTCTGGCCGCAACGGGGAAAATCTGGTAATTGTTTTTAACGGTCAGCTTTAAATTATTGGTTAGATATGCGCGGATCTCAGCCAGAAGCTCATGCAGGTACTCTTTGCTGCCTGAGAATATCACCAAATCATCCGCATATCTGAAATAATACTTTACCCGCTTCGCTTCCTTTATCCAGTGATCAAAGTATGCCATATAGAAGTTGGCAAAGTACTGGCTCAGATAATTGCCAATTGGTACACCGGCTGCGCTCTCAATAATCTCATAAAGCAATGCCAGCAGGTCAGTATCTTTTATGATCCTGCGCAATAATTGTTTTAAAATATCATGATCTATACTTGGATAAAATTTCTGAATATCCAGCTTTAAGCAGTATTGAGTATTTGGCTTATCGCGCAATGCTGATTTTATATTCCGCAAAGCACCGTGAATTCCTTTGCCTTTTATACAGCTGTATGTATCAGCCGTAAATTTTGATATGAATACAGGTTCAAGAATATTCATAATAGCATGATGAACGATCCTGTCCGGGTAATACGGCAGGCAGAATATTTCACGCTCTTTGGGATCGTGTATGGTGAATTTCTTGTATGCCGAAGTGCGATATGATTTAACAAGCAGCATTTGCCGCAGCTTCAGGATATTGAATTCCCTGTTTTTATCATGCTGCATCACACCATACTGGTATGCCTTGCCCTTCCTGGCTTTTTCATCAGCCAGGTTCAGGTTTTCAATGCTGCAAATTTTACTGTATAGATTGTTTATTCTTTTCATTGTGCTTTGCTTGGTCTAAAGGTCGCGTTCTCTTGCGGTACCAGCGCCCTTTGTGTTTGAAGCGTAATCTTTTGCCAAGAGGCAGGGTTTGTTCTCAGTGTTTTACTTCTGCATAGGTGAGCTGGCACATTCGAATTCGTATTCCAGTTATCGTAGTCGTTGTACGACAAGCTGGAGCCCGAGGAACTACAGCTATCTTGAGAACACAACCTTTAAATCTTATTCAAAATGAAGCTGAACATATTTGAATTCTTTGGCAAAATGCTTACCAACAAAAATCGCCGTATCCCGATTTTTAAAGCAAAGGCGAGCCGGCACATCCGAAGCCGCACTCCAGCCAACGCAGCCGTCGCACGACAAGCCGGAGCCCGAGGTGTGTTTAGAATCAGCTTTTACATCCCACCAGATCTCATATTTATACTCATTGGAATCGTTGTAATTCGGGATCCAAAGCTTTCCGCTTTCGTCTGTATTGAAAGCTTCCGCAACAACGGCCATTTTATAAAGCCATTCAAGCCAGAGCCTGAATCTTTTAGGCAGCTTTGAAACGCCTGGCATTTTCAGAATATCAACGCCGCGAATCTTGAATGCCTGTTTAACGCTTAATACTTCCCGAACATTGTCGGGACTTACGTCGTACTCTTTACAGAGTGATAGAAACTTCTGTGATTTCTTTTTCATTTTGTTTTAAATTTAGCTTTGTAAAATATCGTAAATTGGCTGATACTTCTCTGCATCCGGTTCTACATTATCAGAATCTAAACTGCAAAGGCGAGCCGGCACATCCGAATACGTACACCAGTACCCGAAGTCGTCGTACGACAAGCCGGAGCCCGAGTCTGATGGTACAAACCATGGGTAATATTTGGACAGATTGGTATCAAGCGGATTCGGTACTTCGCCTTTATTACCTGCAAGCTTGATGTTCTTTACCATTACAAATGCATTGGTATTCATTTCATCTTCGGTTGCCGGTTCAGGATATGGGAGCTTGACTTCCATATTATTTTCGGTGCAGAAATCAGTGTAAAGCTTTAATGCTGCAGGGTAATCAAATGTTACCCGTTTTGTCTCAGTTTGTTTCATGGTTAATTCCTTTCTTTGGTTTGCTGCAGTTTATTCTCAAAAATTTTGGAATCGCTCCCTTAAGTGTTATTATAATTACGCGGGCCACTTTTGCCCTTAAATGCGCTGCCGTGAGTAGGTATCCTTGGGAACGGCGGGGGCGCAGCGGGAGGAAGCGTTCGAAGATGTTTCCAAATGACATCTCTAATCCAGCCCGCAACCCGGGGAAACTTGTGTTTGCAATATTGACATTTGCTGTTTTTATGTTCTTAGAATAATTCCGGTTGTTTCACAACCGCTTTTACCAGGTTGTTTGGTGTGTTTGTTTGGATATTCATTTCTTCTTCCTGTGTATCAATTACGAGTCCATCTTTCATTAAACCATTTACTCTGGCGCAGACTGTGTGCAATGGCATTTTCAAAAGCTTGGATATTTGGTGCCTTGTAAATTTGCCGTACCTTGAGAGCAGTGCATATATGCGAAGCTTTTGCGGCTGGTGCGAATCCATTGATAATGCGAATGCATTATCGCGGGTGACCTCACTGTAATAGCCGGCTCTAGCTTTGCGGTTTGTTTGATTCAAAGTATTTGTTTGCATATTCAAATATTTTTATTAGTGATGAAAGCTGCATCTTCCATGTAATGCCTGCGAATGTTATTGAGACAATTTCCTTGCCATCAATATTCAGCATATCCTTAAACATATTATCGGCAGTATCAGAGATCTTCATGGTTCACCGGCAGTCTGAGCGCTTTGCGCAGGTTCATAAATTCAGCCAGGAAAGCCTGCATAATATTTATTGCACCGTGAGCTATGGGCTTAGATACATTGAATATGTCTGTCGGCTCTTCTGTAAGACTGCCCCATGGGTGCGGGTTGTGAAAAAGATCTCTCCGCTCGGTTGCAAGCATGATGTTATCAATTTTGATCACCACCTGGCTGAACGGAAAGATCAACCCATACTTTTTTGCGATAAGTTCTTCAAGCCGGTACTCGTAAAACGAGTAACCCTGCAGAAATCTTTTTACAGGTCTAACTACATCAGAAAGATAAGCTTCCGCAGCATCATGCATGAGGGCTGCGTAGCGGTCCTGATAACTCAAACCCATACGCCTTGCGATACCCAGGCATCCTAGGGAATGTTCCGCCACGCTGTAGAAGCGGTCACAGTGACCGTTGAACCGGCAAATGTGCGAGAGAGCTTTGGCAATATCGGCGATATTAATATCTTCAATATCGGGCTCAAGCGGGTAGAACTTTTTGCCGGTATATGTTTGGATCCAGTCTGTGGTTTTGTCGCTCATATTTACAGGCTTGAAAAGTTTAAGTTTACAAATTCCCATTTATTAATAACGTTTTTGCGGGTTCTTATGTTTAGATACTGTCTTGTGTCGGATACCTGCATGCTTGAGCGTATCAGTTCCATTGCCTGCTTCCATTCTTTATCGGAGATCTGCAGTGCGAGCAAACCTATAATGCGCATTTTATTAACATTGCCCTTTTTATCAACATCAAACGCATCGGTAATAATGGCTCTTACATTCTGGTTGCCGCGCTTGGTCCATTTAATAAGGCACTTATCGATAAGCGTTTTCGCCAAATTAAGGCGTTCATCGAATTCAATCACATTGCTCATTGAAACCTGAACCTGCTGCAGATTCGCGTAGTCAGACAAGGTGTAATTACCCTTGGTAGCCTGTTTTTTTATTCCGTTTAATTTCTGCAGGTGGCCAATATACTGCATAACTTCAGCGAGAATTTCTTCTTTGACTTTTTTCATTTCGGCTTCCAGCTTTAAGGCTTTAGCCACCATTCTGGAAACGGCTTCATCCCTGCGTTTTGCAATGGGATCTATATTTGCTTCGGGTATCGGTCTGCCGTTGCGGTTTAGCCAGTTACCCTGTTCATCTTTAAGCGGCATTTTTTTTATTCTCCTTTGTAAATTTAATTTTGAATTTATGTATTTCTTCGATCTTGACATCTGGCAGTTTGCTGATGAGCTCCGCCTGCTCTTCCATGTTGAGGTTAAGGTATACATCGATGTTACCCTGCATATCTTCGACCTGTTTTACAAGCAGCTTTTCTTCAGAAATAAACGGCTCTACGGCAATTTGTATGGCTCTGCCTTTTTTGACTCTCAACTCGGCAAGTTTATTTTTGCAGAAACGTAATTCCTGCAGTGACTTCTCGAATGTTTTGAAGTCAGTAATGACGCCTGACTGTCTGAGATGAGGTTTGTAGTTTGGCTCCTTTTGAGGAAATAATCCATCTTCCATTATTTATATCCTTTCTTCCTGACTTGGTGCAGCGCAAGCTGCGGAAAGTTGGTAAATTATTTAAAGCATGTATTCAGAATACAGATCTATGAACTGCTTTCCTGCATATTCAGCGAGCTCAGAAGATTTAAAGCAAAGGCGAGCCGGCACAAACGAACGCGCACACCAGCTAGCGTAGCCGAAGCACGACAAGCCGGAGCCCGAGGTGTTCTTTTTAAACCAGGGATAATATTTGTATTCGCTGCTATTAGTCCAGTCCGGCTTCCATCCTTCATTCAATGCCTCGGCAATTACCAGAAGCTTAGAGTAAGCAATGATTGACTTGGCGCGATCATCCTGGAATGTATCATCTAAGCTGATAAATGCCGGGCTGCCTAAAGCACAGTACGCATCTTCGTATGTTTTTATGCGTTCAGTGACCGGCCTGTTATCAACAGGCGCTAAATCCTTGCGGATATATTCGATTCCATCAACGTTAATTGTAGCTTTTGATTCCTGCATTATAAATTCCTTTCTTTAGTTATGTATATTGAATAATTGTTTTTGTACGTCTAAAGCGTCAGCATGTTTTTCGAGATGCTTTTTGAACCAGGCGGATTCATTTGGATAAGCTGATTCATAATCCAACATATCATCATCATCACCTGCCCGCAGGGCTTTGTCCATCCCTTCGAATATCGAATAACCGTAACCGGGTGAACCAATAAGCCACAGCGCATACCTGCGGAGAAAAGGATCTTTGATGCTTTCGAAATATTGTATGTTGTGAGCTTTGGCTTTCATTATTTCGCTTTCATACTTTCAATCTGATGCTTTAATTTGAGGTTGCTTATTCTGATTCCGTTTGTGCTGCCCGAAGAAATAGCTTTCGGGCTTTGCGCTCTGCGTTTTTTGCCGGCTATCACCCACTGGATGCGCTTGCGCCTGCCTCTATCGTTCAGGCTGAACACACCCGCCATAGCTTTTGATCTGCCTGAGTTGTAATTTTTAGACAGTTCCTTTATATCCTTTATAAGCTGCTTTTCTGTGATTAAATCTTTTCTTGTGATCATGGTTTTAATAATTTTTCAATGGTTTCTTCGTTGGCTTTAAGCTGTTTACGGTGATGATGCTCAGCAAGCCAGGTGAAAATAGCGTGATTCATATCGGTAACAAGATCGTTGCCCATCGGAAAGCTTGAGCGGTATTCAAAATCATACTTGCCCCCTTCTGTATGGTTGTATGTGAATGTCACATACTCATCTGATGAAGCGACGGTGAATACGGAATAAAGTCTTTTTATGAATTCCCTGAATTGTTTTAATTTTTTCATGTGAGAAGTTTTACAGTTTGATAGCTTTATTTTTTACAAGCTGAATTATGAACTTAACTTTTGCTTCGGCTTCGGTATATGCGTAGGCTGTTACTTTGTGCCGCGGGTTTGAGATGCGCCACTGCATTGCATCAGGCCTTTCGATCAGCGTGAAAACGGGAATGTATGCGCTTAACTCTTCACCGGTGACCGCGGCTGTGAAATGTTTTTCCCATCCTTTGAACTTGGTAACGCGATCCGCCTGGTGGACCTGCTGATCTGAATTTGACCAGTAAGCGGAAGAGTTAAGCTGCGGATAGCCGGCGCGCTTGAGCGCAAGGCAGTCACTGTAATCGATGTAAATGGAATGCTGTCTGTTTTTTGTGTTCATTAATTTAGATCTTTAAACGTTTCATGGCTTCTTCAACCATTTCATTATTAGGTGTATCACCTGAATTTCGGCTAAGCTTTTGTATCTTATCGGTTAAATTGAGTATTGAACCAAATCCGCCAAGCTTGCAATACTTGCCGAAAATATGATCTATCATCTTATCGGTAATTTTATGTTTGCCAAGTTCGGCTTTAAATACCATCTTAACATCTTCGGGATGCAGCGGGTTAAGGATCTCGTTATACTTCACACGGCGCATTAAGCGGATAAGATTTTCGCGGAGCGTGCCCGGGCGTTTGATCTTATTCATGAGGTTTTCATCACCAACAAATACAAGTCCAACGTTACCCTTGCCGTCGGACCATATATCGCGCAGGATCTCGAACATCTTCTTATTCAGCCTGTCGGCTTCATCAAAAATGAGAAGTTTCTTTTCCTGAGCCAGGGCGCCCATGATCTGCTCGAACATCTGCTGCAGGTTCAAGCCCGAATACGGCAGCCCAAGCTTCTGGCAAATGAGACTTAACAGGTGGCGCGGTGTAATAATTTCAGGAATGTAGATATACACTGCGAATGTGTTCTGATTGGCAAAGCGTTCAGAGGCGAGTGTCTTTCCTCCGCCTGAAATAGAGCCGATTATCGTAATAGCCAGCTCCTTGAAAGTGAGTATAAAAAGGTTTTCCATTTTGCTTAAAAGCTTTGTAGGAAAGATGTTCTCGGACATCATATCAACAAAGCGCTGAACGAACTGGAGGCGCAGCGGGTCAATTGACCGGTTTGCGCGCAGCTGGTGGAGTTCATCAGGGGTGATACCTATCTTAGAGCAAAGCTGCTGGTCGGCTAGCTCGTACTGCTCCTGAATTGTATTGAGTTTATTAAGTAGTTCTTTCATTAGAATAAATCCACGTCCTTATATTTATTTACTGATGGTTTTTTGTTTACGGATATTTCAGTTTCTGATTGCTTTATTTCTTCTATCATATTTTCACTGCCGGTAAGCGGGATTATATTTGAGGTGACCCCCCCGTTCGGCGGGCAAGCCACGCCGGCTACGTTCCTGTTCATGCCAAGAGTATTGCGGATAGCGTTCTCTTCGGCGCGCTGAATGATAAGCTCATCTTTGTATGACGGGTCGTCATAATCAATGAGGTTTTGCCTTTCAGCAATGCAGATGTATTTTAAGGACTTGTGAATTTCCGCGGTAAGCTGATCGCGTTTACTTACCCGCTGCAGTTCCTCGGAGTGGAATACGTAAATATTCTGGTTGCCTACGGAAGTATAGCGGATGAGAACTCTTTGCCCGGCAATGGAAGCAAGTTTAGCATGGAAGTATTCACCGTTTGCCAGGTTGATCCCTTTTTTTATCTGCACTGTGCGAAGCTCAAAATTTGTAGTATACAGCGCAATGATGGCGGGGTCAGCGGTTACCGGTTTAAAACCCTGGTTAACATAATACAGGTACCTGCCGCGCGGTGAATTAAGCTTCTCCCCCATTTCATTTACCTGCTCATCTTTACAGTTGAGATTGTAAACCATGCGCCCAAGCTTATCATCTTTAAGGCCGCCGTGAATTCTTTCGTGGTATTCGTCAAACACTTCAAGAAGTTTTTCTTTGAGCTCGCTGATATGCATTAAGCGGCGTTTGGATTTTTTGAGCCGCGCATCAGGGTCGCCAATGGTGAATGAGAAACCGGCATTTTCTTTTATAAGCTTCGCATACTTTTTCGCGTCACGCTGCGCGCCAAGGGCAAGCTTGATCCGCTCGCGTGTATCAAGCGGCATTTCAACATACTTGTTGCCCGTAAAACCAATGGTAGATTTAAGCAGGTTATCAATGATGTTATGCACGGATTCGATAGGCTTTGCGCGCGCAAGCTTTACAGTTGCGTGCTGCTGTGTGATATTAAAGAAGCGGCACATTTCTTCAAACCTGCCTGACTTATAAGAACTGCCATTATCAGTTTTTACTTTTTCAGGCACACCCCAGCTTTGAATCGCGACAGCAAGTGAATTTGCAATTGATTCAGAATCTTCATGCAGCGCAAGCTCGTAACAGTAACGCCGGGTAGTCATATCATACCAACCCATAAGCCAGGGGCGGTACACACGGCGCCAGTCCTCGGAGATCACGATCACATCAAGCTGTTTACCGTCACCGGAAAGTATATAGTTTGGCGCCAGGTGCGAGTAGTTCAGCTTCATGGTATGCTGACGCTTGTTGCGGAAATCATGAACACCGTAACGCGCGTAATGCAGGGTATCTTTATTTGTCTTAAGCGAACCCAAATAGCGGCACGCTGACTTGTAGGACCCGATGCGGTATTCAAACATACTGTTATCAACCCGCGATTCATCGTAGCCTGGCAGGCGGTAAACGCCTTCAATAAATTTTGTCGAGTGCGCTGAGAAGATACCATCGGCGCCTGATTCATAAAGCAGTTTATCTTTAATGATAAATTCCTCACCTGTAGAAATATCAATAAAGCAGGCTGAGAGCTCCCTTAACTTTTTATGCGTATCTTCATAGGCGTTTTTCATAACCAGGCAGCTTACATAATTCTGCTGCAGGATCTGCAATGTGCCGTGCGAGAAAGAACGGGTATCGCCTTTGCCGGAATAAGCTTTGCGCTTGAGTGACTCAAGCCCGCCGTTATTATATTTTTTGAGAATGTGCGCAAGTGACCGGTAAGACTTTTTGATGCCGTGTTTTTGAGCAAGGGTAATGAGCATGTTACCCCTGGAGTTTGTTTCAATGGCTTCTTTGCAGAACCGTTCGAGCGTAAAATGAGCAGCTGTAAGCACTCCACCGTTTTCAGTTGCCTCAGGGTTTGCCTTTGGCGCGTCAGTGGTTTCGGTCATGTATGATTTTTGTGTATTCAATTGATTGAAAAGAAAAATTTATAATAGCGGATCAGTGTGATGAATTATTTTTATTTGTTATCTGCCCAATGATATAATCGCGCGCAAGTGTTTCGGTGTTAAATACCCGGTGCGCGTATTCATCAAAAGTCTTTGGGTCCTTAAATGTCACTTCATACCAGAGCACTTCATTTGTTGAAGCGTTCTGCACTTCAAAGAGTTCATACGGCATTATGACCTGCAGTGACTTATGATTTAAAACGGGTTTTATGTTAGTATTATTGATCAATGTTTATGCGGCTAATTTAAAGTTCAGAAAATGCCTGATGTAGTTTATAAGCCACAGCTTTATCTTAAGCCGTGTGGCGACAGCTTTGCGTTCGGATAATTTGAGCATGGAAAAATATTGCGGTGTGATACCGTTCTGCTCGGCGATATGGCTTTCTTTCAAGCCCGATATTGTGACCAGGTACTGGAGCTCATGGTCGAGAACCATATTGTTTTTGGCCTGATGAGTTGTATTGTTATTTCTGATTATGTGCATTTGGCTTACTTGAAATTAATTTATGTTTATCATCACATACGCTGCAAACTGAATCGATAATTAAAATGACTTTGCGTGAAACTGTTTTCCATCTGCGGATGCTGCGGAGTTTGTTTGACTTTGATTCATGCCTGCCGCAGATGAAGCACTCAAGCTTGGGCTCATTATACCTGTTGGTATTATACTCTTCGGTATATAAGACCCCCTCGCCCTGCGGGCACTCCCCCTTGGTAAGGGGGAGACTATTTATATTCGTCTCATGCTGCATGTTCGAGTTTATAATCAACGGTTAATGAATTATCTTTAATGATGCGTGCCGGGTGAAGTCTTCTATACTTGGCAATTATTCTTTTAACCTGTATCTCTGAAATATTAAAATTAGCTGCAAGTGAAGCGGCATTATATTTACCGTATTGCGGACCCGAAAAAGTACGCTCAAGATATTCGTTGTAAATTTCCATATCACGGATAGCGGTTTCGTTTATCACGCCGTAAGCTTTGAGCGGTTCGCACAAACCTTTAATAAGCTCAACCGGTATTTTGGTCAGAATAATTTTCATTGAAATATCATGGCTAAAAATATTACTGCCGTTAACAGCAGACCGACAAGTGGGTAAATTATATCACGCATGATTTAATTGATTTAATTTATAAGCATTCAGTTTTTTGTGCAGCGCGATCAGAAATTCTTTTTCAGGAATAGTGAACTTTGCTGAGTTGATGCCAACTTGAAGAAGCTTATCTACTGTATTAATGTTGGTGTAAATATCATCGCTTAAGTCTTCGCGGCCTTCGAGCATCTTGGAGATCTGAGCATATACCCTGCTCTTCATTTCTTCTGCGCCCTTATACTTCTGATTGATCACATCGGAAACTACTGGCTGACTTATATCCATTGATATTGAAATATCCCTAAAGCTTATGTTACGTTCTTTTAGAATGGCTTTAAGCCTGCTTGGCTCCATAGTGTTAAGATTGATTAGCTTCAATTGGTACCCCCTACCAGATTGTTTAACTTTAATACAACAAAATTACACACAAACTAGCGAATTGTCAATAGCGAATATACAAACTTGTGAATTTATTTGCATAAAGCATTGATTAATAATGATATATTGCAGTTAAGCACGGAAACCCTGTAAGGTTGAACGTGAGTGGCGCTTACAGGTAAGTCACGGCTCTCGGGTATTCTATTAAATTCTATCACGTTTCTATCACTTCTCTATTGACATTACAAAGTGACTTGGTTATGTTTGTAATACACTAACTAGTGAATTGGACTTAAGCTCAAAAGTAAAATTACTAAGAGGTAGTTACACCTTGAAGGAGTTTGCAGATATAATGGAAACCAGCTATCAGAATATTTCGAGGTATGAAAACGGAACAAAACCGCTCCCCGAATTTTTTCAAACTTCCCGCAAGAAGCTTGGAATAAATATTAATTGGTTTTTTGATGACAAAGCGGAGATGTATGAGACGGACCAGCCGAAGGAAATCATTGATCGTTACGGGAAGAACTTCCGGAGAGTGAGTGAACTTGCTATGGCGGATTGCGGACTACCGGCAACGCAGTGGGAGTACAATGAAAAGAATTTTATTATAGTGGATGGGCTAAAGCATTACAGGTTTGTATTTGCTGTTAAGGCAGCGGGTGATTCTATGAAGCCTTACATTGAAAAGAATGATCACATTGTCTGTGCGGAAGTACCATTTGAAAACATAAAGGATTACACCGCAATATTGTTGTTGTATAAATCAGGACCCGGGACAACAGAGGCAAGCGTGAAGTTATTTTACAGGAATAAAAAGGATGATGGAGTGATAACAATATACAGCGTAAATACAAAGTATCATCCGGAAGATGTGCCGCTTGAGAGAGTACAGAAGATATATAAGGTTGTAAAAATTATTCGTGATGTGGCGTGACTAAATATTTGGGACCTAAGCCAACAGCTAAAAACAGAGTAATTGGATTTGTGTTGATTACTATAGTACTGATTGCTCTTATAAAATATATCATAGAAAAAATATTCTAAGGAGGTACCGCATCATGGAAAAACTTACCAGAGAACAAATAGAGCGGCTGAAACAAACAGACGCCAAATCTTATTATGACCATGCAAGATATTTTTACGTACATGATGTTGAGTATTACAAAGAGTTTTTTGAACAGGATATTAAACGCAGGAATGAAATTGAAAAAAGGAAAAAAAAGAATTTCGGGTGGATAGTAGCGGGTAGTATTGGAGTAATTATTTTTATGTTCATAGTGCTTGCGGTTTTCAAAGGTGATGACAGCGGCAGCGTGAAAAATTCAGAGTGGGATGGTTCAGTCAAGCAATGCAAAACTTATTTAATGGACAGGATAAGGGATCCGGATAGTTACGAATCAATTGAATGGAGCAAACCGGTACAGGGAAAGAATGGAAATTATTTAGTGCGGCATAAGTACAGGGCGAAGAATGGTTTCGGCGGATATGTAATAAGCACGGTTTTATTTCTGGTTTCCGATGATGGCGATGTAATAAGTATGGAAACAGTTGATTGAATAGAATAAAAATTAAAAATAAAAATATGAAAACAACAATAGTAATTTTAAGTGTGATGCTGTTTGCATTATTTTCTGCCGGGTGCGGTGATGATAATGTTACAAATAATAATACGGGGAATCCGAATTATACTATTGGCGCTATGGTTTATAGTATTGACGATGATTCAGTTGATGGTGATACTACCGGCGGTCAATTATCGGGAAGCTTGACAAGGGATGAGGGATACAAGATCACTTACACTTTAACGAGCAGTACAGACAGTACAGTATTCGGTTATTCACTTTACAATTTAGCAGGTGATACGATTTACTTTTATAAAACACATCAGGGTAGTGATAGTACCAACGGGAATTATGAATTTATCCTGGACAGTAGGAGCTGGGGAACGGGACCTGGGATTGCATGGAACTTGTATGATTTCGGTTTAACTGCGGGGCAGTTTATTGCTCTGCGGAATTTTAAAATATATACTATAGATTACAACGATTAGAAAATTGACATGAGAGATCCCCGTTTACACGGGGATAGTTTTTTAAAGCGACCAGCGATGGCCGCTTTTTTTATGGGGTGAAGTGAACGGTTTTGTTTTGGATTGCAAAATCAAGCTAACATTACATGTATAGACACACTTATATTTGGGCAATAAATTGAAACTCTATTATAGAGAAAACAATAAAGGCAAAGTAAAAGTGTAATGAAAGAACTTAAGAACATTGACGTACATCTGATCTCGCTTGTTGATAAGGGCGCGAACAAACGCCAGGTTATCTGCAAGGGTGCGGGTGTAAAAGAAGATGATAAATTCACACTGCGCAAAGAAGTAAAGATAACCAAGGTTGATGAAGAAAAGCATTTGGTGTACGGCGTTGTTTACGCCCCGAATGATGAAGATGCACATGGTGATTTTGCCACAGTTGAAGAGATAGAAAAAGCCTGTCATAATTTCCTTGCAAAGAGCAATACTTCCAAAGCTGTTGATACGCAGCATAACCTGGAGCCGGTTGAAGGCGTGACAATTGTTGAGTGCGCCATCATAAAAGGTGAGCACAGCATATTAAAGGGTGAGCCTGACGGCACATGGTTTATTGTGACCAAGATCGAAAATGAAGAGATATGGAAATCCGTTAAGGATGGTACTTATACGGGCTACTCATTGTACGGGTTTGCGGAAAGAGCCGGGGAAGCTAAAAGCGAAAAAGCAAAAGGCAAAAAGTTTTCGAGCCTCATGCAGAGAATTGAAAAGTGGTTTGATGAAGAAGAAGGGCAGGCTGAAAGCAATGAAGTGGTAAAAAGTTTCGATGATGTTTACCGCAGGATGCAGCTGCGCACAATGGCTGATGCTTTATCATCCGCAGTATGGGAGGTAATAAGTGACAGCAACATGAAGAAGTTACAGGCTGCAATGGATGCAATGCAGTCGTTGATGGATTCAGCAGGAACAGCGGAAAGTAAACGGGCAGAAATCAATAAACAAATAAAAAATAAAACGACTATGGATACAATCACAAAAGAAGCGCACGACAAAGCAATTGAAGATCTTAAAAAAGAGCAGGCTGACGCTTTGAAAAAAGTGCAGGATGAGCTTGCCGAAACAAAGGAGAAGCTTGAGAAAGCAAGTCCGGGCAGCCAGCAGGTGGATGACACGAAGCCTGAAACCGAAGTTGTTAAGAAGAGCTTACCGTTTTTAAGCTAAGCTTTTATAAGTAAAAAAAATAAAAACCAAACAGGTTAAAATAACCTACGGAGATTACAAAAATGCAGAACACAGAAATACTTGAGTTGATGAAGACAATCACAACCGGTACCGGCGGACAGGTATCCCCGCAGGAACTGAATGATTTCATCGACACAATGAGCGACAGCGATGACTTCCTTCAGGAAATCACAGTTGAGACCGATATTGTAACACAGCTAAACATAGATGCACTTGATGCCGACGTAAGGGGCCTCAGGGGTGTTGACGAAGGAACTGATATTGAATCATCAAATGACGTTACGATACCCCGCAGGTCTTTAATCCCTGTTGAAGTATCAAGGCCGTTTGATATAACAATGAAGTTCTTAAGAAAAAACATTGCTAAAGGCAATGCGGAAGAAAAAATTACTTCCAAATTTATGAATTTGTTTAAACGTGACGTAATTGATATTGCATGGAATGGTGACAAGTCGCTTGTGGCTGACCCGTTCCTCAAGCTTGTTGATGGCTATCTAGTAAGAGCCAAGGCTGATGCCGATACCAACAAAGCACCAAACTTTGCTGTGGATGATAAGATCACTGATGTGCTCGATCTTATGTGGGATACTTTGCCTGATAAATACAAGGCTGATGTTACGAACCTGAAGTACTACCTTTCACATGCTAATTATACAAAGTACCGCAGGGAGTTAACCGGCAAGGCTACAGGTCTTGGCGATATGCTTTCAACTCAGCCGCTTGTTTCAAACGGCGTTGCAGTTAGGCCTTTATTTGCTGTGCCAAGCACAGAGATTGTTCTGACACCGCCCAAAAACTTAACGCTTGGCTTTGGACTGAATATGTACATCGGTCGCCAGGTGCAGGAAAGAAAAAAAGGCGGATGCATCGAGTATACACCGAAGAGTGAACTTGACGCAAACTATGGCTTCTCGAAGTCATTGGTTATCGCAACAAGAAACTAGTTCTTTGAATAATCATTAAATCAGAAAGGCAGGCCAACGCCTCCGGCTTGCCTTTCTTTGTTAACCTGCCGGAAGTCTGGCTCCGGCGGGTGATATTGCGGGACCGGGATAAGGTATCCCGATCTTGTAGAGATACAGGATAGCGTGGAAGTTCGATTCTTCCTCCCGCAGCAAATGAGTTACTTTATAACATACGAAGATGTGCAGCAGATCGGGCTCCTTGGCGATAAGGTTAAGCAGGCTGTAATTGAGCCGTTCTTTCCTGAGGCAAAGGCTGATGTTATCGACAGGATCGGTACGGCGAAGTATGATGAGATATATGCCAAAGGCGCTGATGATGAAGATTACAAGATCATAAAGACTGCCGAAGCAAGGTTTGTATTATACTACCTGGTGCCGGGGCTGAACATATCAACCAGCGGTGACGGGATCACAAAAGCGCGCGGTATTGGTGACGGCAGAAAAGAGAATATAAGTGAGCTTGATATTGACACCATCATACAGAGGCATAAAGAACAGGCAGAAAAACTTTTAAAGCCGTATGCAAAAACAGTTGATAATGATGCGGATGATTCACCCGATATATTGATCACGCCGGGATTAAGTTTTGCGGCGATTGATTCGGATAATGATGAATAAGTAAAAAAGCAAAAGTGAAAAGGCAAAAAGTAAAAATGAAAAGTGAAACGTGGCAAAAGGAATAGACCAAATAAAGTTGAATCTTGGCAAGGCTACAAAAGCTTTGGAAGATGAGATAGATAAGAAATTAAGAACGTTCCTTGAAAAAGTCCGGACCGACGCAGATGCCGAAATAAGAAAAGGCAAAGCATACGCAACAATGGAAATGCTTAAGAACCTGCGTTACACGGTGACCAAAGAAGTTGGCAGGATGATTGGCGTAGTTGGTGTAGGCGCGAATGTGCCTTATGCGATATGCAGGCATGAAGGAACCAAGCCGCACTTCCCGCCGATAGAACCGCTGCAGAAATGGGTGCTCTTAAAGGGGCTGACCAGTAACCGCGAAGGAACAAAAGGCGGCGTAAGAATAAAAGCGCTGCGCAATACGATAAAAATTACAGGTGGACCGGGCAGAAGAAAAGCGATGGACAGATGGGCAGAAAGCAGAGGCATTGCCCTGGCGATAGCCCGGAAGATAGCATCAAAAGGTACAACGGGTCTGCCGTTTTTAAGAACCGCGTTCAATTTGAATAAAGATTTTTTGATGGCCGAAATGGCGAAGATAAAGATATAAAACGTGAGACGTGAAATGTCAAATGTGAAACGAAAAATCAAAAGATAAATTAAGGCGTACCGAATGAAACTCATTCGCTGCGCTCAGGGTAAACGATGGATCCACAGAGATATTTAATTGCGAAGATAGAGCCTGAGATGAATGAAACGGGAAGATTCCCCTGGCTGAAGTTCATCAGTGAAACAAGCATGCTGAAGGTTGAAAGTTATCCCGCTCTTTTAATAGAAGATGAAAAGCCATACGGCACAGAAGATATGGCCGGTGACGGTACTTATATGACGCGGGTGGGTGAATATACGATCTCGCTGATAGTTGCGACCGACAACCTGAAAGATATGACGCGTGAAAATTACCGCGCAGCGAAGAAGCTTGCGGTTGGGTACGTGGAAGAACTGCAGGGATTCATAGCTGAGTGCTGGCATGCAAGTGCAAGCCTTGAAGAGGACGGTGTTACGGTGACAGTGGTAACACTCAGTATAGGCAAAGCGGATCTGGGTTGGCTTGAAATAGATTCACAGCCTGCGCTGGTGATGCAGATGCCGGTTGAAGCGAAGTATGTGATCAGTTAAGATTAAAAAACAATATTCAAAACATAAATCAACAGGAGAAAAAAATGAAACTAAAAAATGCAAACATCTTTAGAGTGTTCATGCTGTTCGCAATAGCCGCAGCATTTATGTTCCAGCCGAAGGAAACGGAAGCGCAGACGCAGGTGAGTATCAACCAGGTAACACCAACTGTCAACAGCTGCAGTGTGGTTGAAGGGACCATAAGCTTTGCAAGTGATTCGCTGGCAAAGTACCAGCTTGGGCTGATAAATATTCTGCCTTACGCTGATTACCTGGCAATGGTAACATGGAAAGCAACCGGTACAGTGAGAAATTTCAGGGTGAATACATACCTCACAAATTTCAATACCAAAGACACAACGTACTGGAATCTATCGCAGCAGTGGGATACCACAGGGGTCTATACAGATAAGCCGGTGAATGATACTGTAACAATCAAATGGAACGGACTGCCGACGAGATTCCTTGGCGTGATCATACAGGGGCTGACAGGCAACCGCGAAGATGTGAGAATATATTTCAGGGCTGTACTTTACAGGAAACCGTAGTTAAGTGAGTAAGACCCCCTCGTCCGCATAAGGCGCGGACACTCCCCCTTGTAAAGGGGGAGAATTTATATAAGGCAAAAATGAAATTACATAAAATATTAATACTGATAGCAATGCTGATCCCCGTTCTGAATGGAGCGGGGATATTTGCGCAGGATCAGTTCAGTGACGCGAAGATACTTGAAGCCGGTGACAGCACTTATAAAACCAAGTTCAGTTTGAGCGCGGGATTTTATGATGTATGGAGAATATCAATTGAGAATCCGCATGCAACACTTACTGACTCAATTAAGATCTTCCACATATCAAACGAGCTGATATACAACAGCGATACCGTTAAGGCTGATACCACGGGCATAAGAGGCAAGCTGCTGAGTGATACAGCCAAGGCTATACAGAATGATACAATGTATCACCTGATAATAATACCGCCGCTCGAGACAAGGGACCTGTATGTTTATTATCCTAACCCGGATAACCTGTACTTTGCAGTTGTGAATGCTGTATACAACACAGGCAGAAAAGCGTATTTAAAGATAAGAGGATTCAGACGGTAAGCGAAAAAGTGAAAAGTCAAAAAGCAAAAATATTATTAGTGTTCATCCTGCTTGTATGCGTTCAAAGTGTGAATGCGCAGTGGGACCCGTTTGGGTTTGGCAATTACATGCAAAGGAGTGTGGTTAAAAACAGCTACGTATCGCTTCCAAACTTTGCTATAGACACAACTCAAATACCACCTACGCCATATAGCGGAAGTTGGCTGTACTTTGCGGGAGCACCTGCAACAAGAGGGCAATTTGCAAGATTGTTAGCAAGCGCAGATGGGCAGTATGGAGTTGGGTTACCTGCTTCAACTACCGATAGTTTTACTATCGCTTTTAGTTTTTATTCAAATTCCGATAATCACACGATACTCGGTAAGGCGAATTGGGTAGTAACGAGAGGCGGTACGCCTGGTGCTAACATACTTGGATTTGCAATGTCAGGTGGTGGCGGATATGTAAATATAGCTACACTTTCAGATACAGCTTGGCACGATGTAATAATTAAATATAATAAAGCCTCTACGACATTGCAGTGTTGGTTTGATGGAGTTAGAACGGTTAATAATACTTCTTATCCATACACTGTAGCAAGCAGTAGTTGGGCTTTATCTGTTGGTACTTGGTATAGCTACAATTCAACAGCAGATACCTCACAGCAAGCAACTGACAATAATTATATGAAAGGCGGTTTAAAAGCCTTTTCTATCCAAAGGTATCAAGGTGCAGTAGATACCACTTATACATATAATTTTATAGGTTACGGTCAACACCTATACTGTACAATAACGAGTGGCGGAAGTTATGTAAATGGATGGTATGATTACGATAGAGCAGATTACACAGATGCATTACCCTTATCTCCTCATATGGAATTGGGTATATCACCTGCACCCGATACTAAAGATCCCGTGTGGGTGAATCCTGTAGGTTCTGTGCCATCTTATTTGATAAGGCATGGCGAAATAAGAATGTTTGATTTTACGGCTCAAAACAATCTTGTTAAAGAGGGGTATACCAACGGGGAAACAGAATATGTTTATGGCGACAGTACATGGGTTGTTGTTACTGGTCAAATCAATGAAACTAATATAACAAGCACAAGAACTTACGCTGATTCTCTTTTAAGGATAGGTAAATACAATATTGTCACTGGTAGGTGGAGTTCGTTTAAGAATAGTCAATATCCCGATGCAAGTATTTATGGTGCTTGCCAGTGGGATACTTCGTTAATTGTTGTTGGCGCTCAAACAGGTTTTAATGGAGTAGCAAGAACAAAGGGAATAGCCCGATGGGATGGCAGTAATTGGGTTAGCTTGGATAGTGGTTTCACAAGTGATGGTTTAAGGGTAAGGGTATATGATGATACATTATATGCAGGTGGAGTATTCCCAAATTCAGGTTCTACAGTATTAAATGGTATTGGTAAGATTGCACGTAATGGTGAATGGCGTAAATTCGGAACAGGTACTACAGGAACAGTATTTGATATTATCAAATATAAAAATGAAATCTATATAGGCGGTGATTTTGAATCTGCAAACGGAGTTACCTGTAATGGTTTCGCAAAATGGAACGGTAGTACATTTGTTGCTTATGGCAGAGGTGTTCAGCAGAATACGGGTTCAAGGGGATATTTATATTGCTTTGCGATTTACAATGATGAACTATATGCGGGTGGTGAGTTCGATACAATAAACGGTATCGCTTGCAGTAACTTATTCAAATTTGATGGCACTACTTTTACGGCAGTAGGAACTTCTATAACCAGAGGTCAGCAGGGTTCAAGTGTAATTGAAATGAAAGTAGATGAAACATATAATCAATTATACATAAAAGGTCAGTTCAGCCGATTTAACGGTAAAGTAGCTTCGTGTGGTGTAGTGATGAACGAAACTGGTTTCGTTGCTTTGCCACCTGATGATATGCGACCTGAGGGAATGGTGTTTACCGGAAACGGAACACCTGATATAAGGTACTTTTTTATGGGTGACCAAGAGAGTGTATATGGATTAAATGTAAGCTACTTTTACGAACTTGTACCACCAAGATAAAACAGATATGACTAAAGCAGAGACAGAGGAATTTAAAAAAGAAATGCGCGAACTGAGGGACCTTATTATCAGGATGGATGAGAAAGTAAATAATGTACAGAAGGAACTGAAATCAGGTAACGAAAAATTTGCTGACCATGAAAACAGGCTGCGCACAATCGAAGAGTTCAAGACTGAGATACGCACAAAGGTTGTGGTGTACTCATCAGTCATAAGTTTACTTGCAGGCGGCATTGTAGCGTTGATAGTGAAGATACTTTAAATAACAAATTTACACCGCTAAAGGAGGCGGTACAAAATGGCAAACATAAGAGCAAAATTATACATGCTGATCATGGCAGTGATGCTGCTTGGTTCAGTTGGTATTCAGGCACAGGATATTGATGCGCCGGAAGATTCACCTGTAATTATGCAGGGTATCACAGCTGCGGAAGATGGTATCAATTACTGGACCGGTGAGAAGGAAAAAGCGAATGATTACTTCACTCCGGAAACGAAAGTGATATGCCTGAACATGGTAACCCGCGCGGAAAATCAGTTGCAGAAATGGGCAGCGGAACTTGACTATCAGACACGCACAGGCGCGAAGTATGTGGTGCATGACGCAAGTTACTGGACTGCAAAGAAGTATTTAGGCTGGGCTGAAAAAACACTTGATGCCGTAAAGATCCTTTATGAAAAAACGAAGATGCGCGAACTGAAATTTGTCATCACGGCAATGGAAGAAGCGATAAAAATAGCGAAGCAGATCATAGCGCTGTTCAATAAATAAATTAATGATGACCTTTCGCCTCCACCGGAGGCGTAAGGTTTTTCAAAAAAGGAAAAATAAAATGAAAT
This sequence comes from Ignavibacteria bacterium, assembly GCA_030835085.1. Classification (GTDB taxonomy): domain Bacteria; phylum Bacteroidota; class Ignavibacteria; order Tepidaquicellales; family OLB5; genus OLB5. Next base: position 24,919 of record JAUQWQ010000187.1, on the reverse strand, counting down.
TAATATCAGAAAATCCGAAAGCAAGTATAACAGCATTAGCAGGCGCTATTGTTGTTGTTGTTGTTTTTATACTGGCTCAGTTCGGCATAATGGTACCCGAGGCTGTGACCATCTCGCTTGGGGTAATAGTTGCTGCATTGCTGGGGTATTTCAGCAGGCTTTCAAAAACTAATGCGAAGAAGCTGGAGAATATCAATGCTGGTAATTGATAGAAAATATTTCTACGATAATTACAGGAATGAGTTTGGCAGGCTTTCACAAAAGCTTGTGAATGCATTGAACTTTCTGCTTGACCGGCTGGATGAAAGTGAATTCATTTCACTTGAAAACCAGCAGGCAGGCACGCTTGCCAATATTGGACATGAAACGGCATGGACTTTTGAGCCAATCCGTGAGCGCGGACCATACAGTTATTTCAGGTACCTCATCGGCAGGCTTGGCAATCGTAATCATAAGGAAGCTTATGATTACAGAGGTGGCGGATTTATACAGACAACCGGCAAAAGCAATTACATAATGATGAACCCTTTTGTTCAGGCTAAGTATCCGGATATTGATATTGTTAAAAATCCCGAAAAGATCACAGACCCAAATGTCAGCTGGATAACAACAGAGATTGGTTTGTGGAAAGGACTGTATACCGGTAAGAAGATCAATGATTATCTGACCCGAACAAAGACTGATCTTTACAATTTCCGCAGATGTATAAACGGCACTGACCGCGCAAAGCTTATTGAGGGATATGGATATAAATTCTTAAGATGCATAAAGCATGTTGAGGCAGAGTTTGCGCAGGCCGGTTACCAGCCTGAAATTGAGCTAGTGTAATAAGGTATATAAACAAATAAAAAAATAACCGCTATGGCGGAGGGAGTATAGAAAAATGTTTGAACATGATAACGCGCTTTTGAGGTTCAATTCAGGGAATGCATTCGGCATCACAAAGGATGATGACACTGTGCATTTTTTCGGCAAGGTGCTGGGCGGCAGGCTTCTTGAAAAGGAGGATACCGTAAAGGCTACATTTGGCGATGGTACCAGCTTTAAAGGTTTGGGTCCGGGTGAATGTGATTTTGAAGTAACAATTGCCCAGCTGACAAATGAGAATGTAAAGCAGATAAACACGCTTAAGGGTGAGCTTAGAAAAGCTTTTTATATGAACGGCAAGAATGTGGGCGGAACTGAAATGGATATTTATATACCTGAGCTCATGATCACCGGTTCAAAGGAGATCACAATGAAGCCGGGTGAACTTCAGACCATAGTTATTACCGGAAGCTGCGCGCCTCAGAGCAGTGATGTAAATGTGGCGCCATCGGATGTTATGCCTGATGACTTCCCGACAAAAACTGTAACAGACCCGCAGACCAGTAACAGTCCGTATTACCTGCTGGCTGAAAAAGAGCCCGCTTAAAAAGTAATAGCAGGCGTACCGGCCGGCATAAGAGCTTCTAGCGTGCCCACCGAAATCACGCAAAGCTGTACCTCCAAGGATAGCGCGGGCATGAGCAACCCGCGCTGATTTTTAAGAAACAAAAAAACAAAGAAAAAAAATAAAGATAAGGCAAATGGAAACAAGCATAATTATAAATTCAGGAATATTGATAGTCATCGGTGTATGGCTATTTTTAATTTTCAGGCAGTTAAGAAAAGGCAAAGGCAGTAAGACGGAATTTAAAAGTTACCAGAACAAATTCACCAGAAAATATTACAGGTTCCACAACGGACTTGTGGCATGCCAGGAACAATTAGGGCTTGACCAAAATGAAGAGTTTGCAGTGCTGCTTGAGCGCGCTGTAAAGGGTGAGAATGAAGAGCTGACAATGGAGCTTCTGAATAAGATGCTTTATGGTGATGGCGGTATGCGTGAGCTGCTTTGCATCATCCTTATTAATCCTGATGGGGCGCATTTAACCGAAGCTCAGGCATTGCTGGCCAACAAGCTTAAGGAAGATGAGGTGGAAGACGTGCTGAATGATTTTTTTATTTTAAATCCGAAGAAGAAAGCGCTCTTCGATCTTTTAAAGGCCGCAGCGGTTTCCCGGTCACTGATGACACCGACGAAACCGGATGGAACATAGAAGAAGGCAGGCTGAGTACACTTGCATTTGACCATGATGTTAAAAGCAGGCAGCCAAAATTTATAAGAGGTACCGTTGAGAACATGAGGCGGCAGCTGGTGAAGGATGGATACGATGATGATAAGCTTGGCAGTATGAAAATGGAAAAGATACATAAGCTGGTATTCATGAAATATGTTGATGATTATATACAGTGGTACAGCTACGAAAAAACCAAACCAGAAACAAAATAAATGAACCTAGGTAAACTTGAAGTTTCGGCAGTAATTGAAACCAGCGGTGTAAAGCAGGGAGCAAATACTGTTGTAAACGAGCTTGGCAAGGTCAATAATGCGACTTTGAACCAGATAAAAACTATCGGGCAGCTGACTGCCGGGTACTTTGCGCTGGTGCCGGCAATAAAACAGTTTACCAATGAATCAGTGAAAGCATACCTCGAAAGTGAGACCGCAAGCAAAACACTTCTTGCTGCACTTAAAGGTAACCAGCAGGCATTTAAAGAGCTCAGTGATGAAGCCAGCGACCTTCAGACAAAAACAATATTCAGTGATGAGCAGATCATGGGCGCGCAGGCGATGTTCGGGTTCATGGGCAAAAATTCAGAGGAGATAAAAAAGCTTATTCCCCTGGTATTGAACCTCGGCGCGGCACAGGAAAGAACCGGCAATGGGACCGCAAACCTGACAGCTATCACTAAAACACTCGCAAGATCGACCGGTGAGGAGCTTGGACCAAGGCTTGAAATGCTGATAGGACCGCTGACGGAAAACGAAAAGCAGATGCTGAAAAATGCCGACGGCATGGACAGGATAAATCTGCTTACTGAAATAATGACCAAGCGTTTCGGGGATATTGCATTCCAGGTTGATGATACAGCAAGCCAGATGAAGATACTGGCAAACAGGGTTGATGAGTTTAAAGAGGGTTTTGGCAAAGGGCTGGTTGAGAGTGTAAATAAAGGTGTTGATGCGCTGGGCAGGATAATTGATGTAAATAAAAAAACAGGTATCAGTTTTAATGACCTGGGATATATCATCAGCAAGGCTTTGATAGGCCCTATAATGAATGTTGTTGATCTGCTTGGATGGCTGGAGGAAAAATACAGCGATACATTGAACGGCATCCAGCAGAAAGTGGTAGACTTTGTGGCATTCCTGCAGGGCAACCCGGTATTCAAATATTTACCCGGCATAAGCGATATTAATCTTGATGATTTCAGGACCACAGGCGCTGATAGTCAGACTGGTGTAAATGGTGTTGTTGGTACGGGCGAAGGCGACAGAGGCAAGATGTACAACAGCGATTTTGTTAAGAAGAAAAAGGACGGCACGGGAAGCAACAAAGGCAGTGATAAAACTCCGGAAGAGCAGCTTACATTTTTGGATGAGTTCAGGAAGAAGATAAAGCAGCTTGAAGCTGACGAAAAATCATTGACTGAACAGCTGCAGACTGAGAACCTTACGATATATGAACAGACCGCATTACTGGCTGAGCTGACCCGTGTACAGAATGAGCTTAATGCGGCACGCGGGAATATGCCTTTAGATGTGAGCGGAAAAACGGGTGATCTTGATGTGCTGCGTGACCTGGTGTTTGGCGGGAAGGATGATAATAAGTATGGTACAGCCATTGAGCCGAATAAAAAAGAGCGTGCCGGCCAGGCGGGCCAAACTGCCGGAGTAAGTTTCGAGCAGATGATACAGGCAGCTCAGAATATACACAACATACTTAATCAGCCGCTGGATAATCCTTTTAAGGTGATGCAGGCGATGCTTCAGATAGCGATGCAGATAGGAAGCCTGCTTGGCGGCGCAGGCGGTGCTGCAGGCGGTGCCCTGAGCTTCCTTGGGCCTATTGGAATGGGTATAGGACTAGTTGGCAGTATATTCGGCGGGTTGTTTGGTTTCAGCAGAAGATCAGGTTCAGGGGGTGGAAGCGGTAACATGCAGCGTATGGCAGGTATGATAAATAATTACAGGCAGACCGGAAGTATATATAATTTACCGCGTGAGTTCACAAGCGGCGCAGGCATGACAAGCAACATGAACATGGGTACTGATATATACATCAACGGCAGGCCGGTAGATGGTAAATTCAAAAAAGAAGTTGTGACAGATGGAATGATACTGAAAGATTTTCATTCTAGGAAAAGAAGTAAATCATGATAAAGGCGCAATTATATAAATACAGGTATACCAGCAGAATTGCTTCAGAGGATGGGAGGCAGTTTAATTTCTTCGCTGATGGTAAGTATTCAGATCCACCCGGAGGAGAAGGCAGAAACGGTGCTGAGCTGGTTGACTGCATTGAAATACTAGACCTTCTGCCTGACTGTATAAGCGATGCTGATCTTGCCTTGAGAGATAGGAAAGATGTACGTGTATATGAAATGGCCAGATTTACAGTTAAGCTTGATCTTGAAAATCAGGCACGCAGCACAATACTGAATCACAGTATAAGTGAATTTTTTACCTTTGACCTGCTTAAGAAAAAGCAGGTACACTGCAGGATATTTTACGGCACAAGGAAATTTGAAGGATTTATTGATATACCAAGCATTGATTGGGACTTCACCTGGTTAGACGGCAAAAACGACATTGAGTTTGCGGTGGATGATCCTATGCTGCACTTCATGGATGGAATGGAGCAATCAGCGCCTATGGGCAAGCTGCCTGTTGATTCCAAGATGCCGTATGATGAATATTTCAGGGACCATCATTTTGTAGAGTTTTTTAATAATGGTTCGATAGCATATTTTGAGGACAGGCTTGAACTGCTGGCGAAGCTTCAACCGGTATGGGGACCTGATGCAACGAAGCCGATAATATCCGGATTCCTGCAGTCCAAAATAATTGAACGTGATAGTAATTACAGGGTATATGATGCGACACTTTCGTTTTCACGCGGCTTAGGTATTTTGTTCAGGCTGAGAAGTGTGGATGATAATGGTGAATTTCCCATAGAGACCCGACCGTTCAAACTGACATATTTTTTTGAGCTTGATGGCATCACGCATGAGATAATTGAAAATGCGCGTGTACACAGACGTGGAGTGAAGTGGTACAATAATCAGCATATAATTATACCTTTCTGGAAGTTGACGGGACAACCCCGACAGGGTGTTAGTGAATATTACCTGGGTCTGTTTATGAGTGCAGAAGGGGAAACTATAGCGTTTGGTGATATAATGCCGCGCGGAAGTTTTAATAATGAAATATTGAAATGGACATCAGGTTCAAACCTCGCTGACAGATATGAAATCTTGCAGCTGGGCTTTAGTACCTGGGTAAAAGATACATACGTGCTTGATGTTGTTTATCCAAGCAGTAATTATTTTTCGAGATCTGAAAATGGTGAGAATCCGATTATTGATTACGCATACTGCAGAATATTGGTAAAGGATTATGAAACATTTGCGCTGCCGCACTTCCCATATGAAGATAGCGGATTCAGCGATATAGTAAGAATGACAACTGAGAAGATATATAAGTATTTATGCGGTGAGTTCAAAGAGAAGCTGATACTTAGCATTGATTTTGAACCTGATGCGACTATAGATGTTGGCAGTAAGGTTACGTTTGAGAATAAGGATTACCGGGTGGAGCGGATGTTCAACTTTGACATAAAGGATCAAAAAATCACTATTGAGATGACGGAGATCTAATGGCATATAAATTTCTAAACGGATGGAAGAATTTCAGGATCATAGCAACCCGCGCAAGTGAGGGTGATGCACCCGGCAACACTGAGACGTTCAATTTTACATTTAAAAATGGCGGGCTGATCGAGTCATATGAGAAGGCCGGCATACGCAGGGAGTACCTGAACGGCAGGAAGAGCAAGAAGCCGTTTTACTTTAATATGCGCTGGGATGTTGACTACGGCAATTACATTGAAGCGGGTGACCTTGAGAACTTCGCCAGGATAGAGACGCTTGAGCTTCTTGGCTACAAGCTGCAGCTGATACCGCACATTGATGTTAAGGACAGGAAATTTGATGTACAGATAATTGATGAGCGCAGGGAATACGGATTAAACTATCATCACCGCGGCAAAAAGAGCACAGCGCATAAGGGCTACAAGATAGCATTTGAGAACACAGAGCCAATAACTGCGCTGCAGTTTGTGAACATGAATACATACATTGGTAATGCAAATGTAAAGGTGAATCCGGTAAAAATAACAGGGTAATTAAGAAGGCAAAAGTAAAAAAGCAAAAGGCAAAAATAGAGGAGTAAAAAATGAAACAAACAAGAGTATTAATATTGATGGCGTTACTGATGGGATTCTTCGCTTGCGCTCAGAATTCATATGCGCAATGGGTGAGCTTTCCGTTCACGCTTGTTGATGATAATGGCGACCCGCTGACCGGGCAGAGTGCAAATGTAAAGTTTACCAAGTATCCGCATACATACCCGGATGATGTTATAAGCGGCATCACGGTTACTGAGATAGGCACTCAGGGGAGCTATAATGCCAAGGGGTTTACAACCTTCCAATTTGCCAAGATGTGGCTTGGCGGGGTTGTGAGAACTGAATTTGACAGCATCCCAACCGGTGACCTGTTAACACATTTGAATGCGAATTACTGGCGTACCAACGCAGCGCAAACCGGCATATCAGGAAATAAAACTATATCCAGCGGGAATTATACCATCACCACGGGTGACTGGCTTAAGCTTGCAGGTACTGAGACATGGAGTAAGCCGTATATTTATTCAGGCTCCAGCTGGAGCACAAATTACTCGGAGGGCTCTGGTTATTCATTGGTATGGCGCGGATATGGTGACAGTGTATACGGGGTGAAGCCCTGGTATTATGATGGCAGTGATAAGATAAGGCTTATTACAGGATATAAGATCTATGGCCGAACAAACACAACAAGCCCGATACCGATCAATACGTCACACTTTGCATACTCCGGTGACCAGCTGAGCTTGAACAGTTCAGTCCTTAATGCCGATAGTATAAAGCATAAGAATTTGACTGTTGGCAAGGATACAACATGGACTGTGCTTGGTGAGGGTGTTACCAAGTTTCGGTTCCTGAGTTTAAAGAAGGGCTTTTGGTATAACTCATACAGTGTGCCTGACTGGAAGTGGGTATATACGTCATTTGATGAGAACGGAACGCTGCAGGCAATGGATTCGATGATGGCGATCAATGAGGTGACAAGTGTGGATAATGAGGTGAGTGTCTCGTTGCAGTATGACGGTACTTATCATAAGATCGATTCATTGTTACTGCCCCCTGGTAAGTATATGATAGATTTTGCGATAATGTGGGAACGCCCTGATCATAACAATGTGGCACAGGTCGGCATATCAGATACCATGATAGTTGCGCTGAAAGAACAAAGTTCCGCGCCTAATGCATATATTATAACGAATGTACGAGATATACATATGTATGTTGATGCCAATAATTTTGATGGCTCTGTATTGCAGTGGAGCGCGGTGCATACAGTCTATAGTACACCAAAGTATGTGTATTTGTATGGGAAGTATGTAGCTAATGCGCTTTCTACCGCGTTGAGTTTGGGCCCTACAGCCAGTGTTAAGCGCGGCAAGATAGTGGCAACACTTGTGAGGTAGATGGAGCGGTTCACCACGACGGGTGATGCTCCCGGGTGGTGGGTGGGTTTAGTCAGTTTTTAAGCTTACCCCGTTAAATTCATAGCGCCGGCGGCGCAAAAATTAAGCGAAACCGTGCCGCAAAGCGGCCGGTAGAGCGGGTAAAAGTGGCAAAATGTCAGTGCAAAAATGGATTAAAAATGACACTTGTGCAAAAATTTGTGAGATAAAGTGCAAAAATTTGTGGCGGTGGTATCTTAATTTTTATATTTTTTTCTATTTTTTGCTGAAATAAATGGGAAATAGTGCATTCAGGGATAAAGAACCTCCATTTTTCAGTTGTTTAATTGTTCATTTATCTATAAAATTGCCAGCCCCCGGTAAACTCAATTTAAAATGATACTAAAAGGTTACCCCGATTATACAAAACCAGGTTTTGATATTAATGCGCCATGCCCAAAGTACAAATGGCCCAACATGATTATTTATAATAAAACCAATTCAGCGTATTATCCGCTGCATACGGGACCATTGACTTTAAAATTTACAATTAAGGGAGAAGAATACTTCGCAACAAAACAGCGAAGCTACCGGGTACAGCCGTATAATTACCTTATATTCAATTCGGGGCAAAGATATTCAGCCCGCATTCAGTCAGATACTGAATGCGAAACACTCTCGGTGTTTTTCCGTGCATCTTTTGCCGAAAATGTGCTCACTAGCCTGATAGAATCAGATGAAAACATACTTGATAATGCCCACAATAATACTGTTATTTCAGATCAGCCCTTAACATTTATGGAAATGATCTACCCCTTTGACGGAAGACTTATGCCGTACATCTATAAGTTTTGCCTGGCAGCAAAAACCGGATTTGATGATAATCAGTGGCTGGATGATGAATTCTTCCTGATGCTTAAAGTACTTTTTGAGATCCATAAGCAGGTAGGTGAAGAAATTCAAAGTATACCCGCCGTAAAACGCTCAACAAAAATAGAAGTGTATAAACGCATTAACAACGCAAAGGACTACATTGACGATAATTTCTGCAATGAAATTAAGATAGAAGACGCGGCTAAAGCCGCCTGTATGTCAAGTTTTCATTTCCTCAGACTCTTCAAAAAAGTATTCAATGATACACCATACCAGTACATTACATTTAAAAGACTTGCAAAAGCATCAAGGCTTATTATGAAAACTGATATGCCAATTACTGATATTTGTTTTGAAGTAGGATTCCAGAGCTTAAGCTCATTCAGCTGGCTGTTTAAACAGAAGTATGGTATTTCACCTGATACTATGCGAAGCGGGTACAGCACCTTTGAGCACAAATTAGCAGGAATAAAGAAGTGAGTTACCATATATTGAATTAGATTTGTATCACAATAACAATTATTCATAGAAAGGTTTTACTTATAATGAGAAACACAATAAACTGGTTTGAGCTGCCCGTAACTGATTTTGACAGGGCTAAAAAATTTTATGAAGCAATTTTTGAGGTCAAAATGGATGACCAGATGATGGGGCCCTACCGTATGGGCTTTTTCCCCGGTGACCAGCAGGGCGTAAGCGGCGCTATTGTTCACGGTGACGGATATGTGCCCAGTGATAAAGGCGCAATGGTTTACCTGAATGCTGACGGAATCATTGATGAAGTTATTGCAAGAATAGGCAAAGCGGGAGGAAATGTTGTAGTTCCAAGAACTCCAATTACACCTGAGATAGGTGACTTCGCAATATTTCTGGATACCGAAGGTAATAAAGTTGCCTTACACACACCACCGCCAAGGAAGTAGTTTCTTAATCCTGAGTCCCGCTTCTGCGGGCGAAGGATCTCATAGATAGTACGACTATTTGTTTTAAACTCAAAACCTGTCCGGATTTAAAATCCTGACAGGTTTATTTTTTATTGCACAGAATAAATGATCCCGGTTATTATCCCTAAACAATATAAAATCCCCCTTAAAAAGGGGAGCATTGTTCGAGGAATAATATGAACTTCAAATGATCAGGATTTTTATCCATAATTAATTTACAATGGGGATTTTTATCATTTCATCCATCATTCAGTAGAAGGGTGAGGTCAAAACTAATTACGCAAACAATGGCGTATTATCAATAAATATTAAATACCTCTTTATCAAATCACCTTCCATGTAGAAGATATTCGTGAAATTCACCGGAACAACCTTGCCATCAAGCCTGGTATATGTTACTTTCCCTTCCCAGATAATATTATCGCCTGTATTCCAGCAGTTCGGAACTTCATGTTGGCTTGACCCAATCATGCCAAAAAAAGCCGCAACGTAATCTTCAATGTTCTTTCTGCCAAAAACCGGTTCAGCATTTCCAAACCTGAACTCACCGCCATCAGTACAGAATTCACTGAATCCTTTTGCATCCTTTGCGTCAATTACTTTGCCTATTGATTCCAGCCATTTTTTTGTATCCTGCATAAATATATTTACCCCTTTATTTTTTATTGATTTTTAAGAATTCGAAAATATTAACCCAAATATTAAATTGAAACATAAAAAAGAGGCAGCCAATACAGCTGCCTCTGTTATTAATTTTTTGCTTTCAAGAAAATGTCTTCAGACATTTTCGCAGTCCCGCCTTGGCGGGATAAAAATTACTTCACTATCAGTCCCGCGGGGCGGGATTTCTATTCAAATAATAAATTATTTGATTATCAACATCTTTTTTACATCTACAAAATCATGTGTTACAATTTTGTAAATGTACATTCCGCTTGCATAGTCCTTAGCGTTAAAATCAAATTTGTATCTGCCGGGTGACATATCCTGGTTAACAAGTGTTTCAACTTCCCGCCCAAGCAGGTCATACACAATTATTCTGACGTTCCCGCTTCTTATTATATCAAAATTGATATTTGTAGTCGGGTTAAAAGGATTGGGGAAGTTCTGGTATAATTTATATTCCTTAGGAATTTCAGAACTTATGTTCTGGATACCGATCATAACGGTCCATCTTGCTGTTTGTACTATTGGATTATTTATATTAACCGTAACAGAGGTGTCATTACCTGTGCTGTCAGCGCTTGTATATGAACCGTTGCCTGAACCGTTCCATCCGCGGAATACATACCATGTACCGTTGAAAAGTACGTTTCTATATAATACCCCGAATGTTGCTGTGGTTCCTGAGTCAATGTAGCTATCACCAAAAGTATTGCCAACCGAAGAATTTACAGCTAGCCTGCACTGCAGTTTGTAATTTGCAGTTAAGGTTGTATTACTGTTTATAGTTATCGGGTGTGTCGTATCACCGTTATCAGACCAATTTACAAAAATATACCTGTTAAATCCTACAGTTTTAGGACTGATAGCCTGTACTGTAACATTTGAACCGTTCGGGAAGATAAGGTTCTGAAATGTATTGTACTGAACTCCGTTCACTTTAAACTCACAGATATTGTTCCTGTTTGTGCCAATTGAAAGCTGCGATGAGTTTACGAGCAGGTCAACAGTCCTTATATGAATGTTCGTTCCGGTAATTGAGCTTCTTCCTTTAATATTCAGCCTGTATAACCTTGGTGTTACGCTGCCTACAGCCTTAATTTTTACTGTTACTGAATCCGGGTATGCAGAAATTGTATCTTTACCGCCGGCAAAAGTGATCTGTAGTGAACCTGTTTGAGGCAGGGTATCCACTGTTACTGTGAATTTTACCCTGTCAGTAAACTGACCCTTAATTGCGGGGATAACTGTTGTGAAAGTTGTACTGTCGCCGTTTACAATATTTCGTATTGAAGGATTTACTGTCATTGCGTAATCAGGATAATATGAAACGTAACTTCCAAGATTATTATTCCTGCCATCCATCCAAACATTATAGCTTGTATTGCCTATTGCTGAGTTGCCAATATAATCGCCGATATAATTTTCTCCGCCCGGCTGTCCTACTGCCATTGAATTGGGATTAAAACTTACATCCGAAACATTTTCATTAGACTGGAAACTTGTTCCGCCGTTTGTAGAAACTGCAGCGTATAATCTGGTCTGTATGTTGCTTGCTGCATCAACTCTTGAGTCATACCAGCAGACAAAAACTTTGCCTGTTCTGTTATCAACAGATACTGAAGGCAGCCATTGATCAGTAAAAGTAGCGTCATCATTAATTCTCATCGGTGAGCTCCATGTTACACCATAGTCAGTTGACCTGACCAGGAAAACATCAGCATTATCAGGACCAATAGGGTTTGCTGCAAAAACAAGATATACATTTCCTCTTGTTGAAGTAAAGCTGTTATCAGCTGCCATCCTGGGGAATTCATTATTCCTGATACAGCTTTTAACTGTATATCTTCCTGCACACGTAACCCCCGGGGGTACTATAGTAGCAGCAATAACCTGCGGAGAAAATGTTGCTCCGCCATCTGTTGAGCGGTTTACATACATTCCGCCGCCGCTTGTTGCCGCAAAATAAACACTACCTCCCTGGGTATTCCCGTTAGGTCCAACTGCTACATATGCTCCCTGTCCGCCAAAAAAAGTCTGCGGGGCTGACCATGTTGTACCCTGGTCTGTACTTCTTGAAAAACGCATATCGGTTGCGCCGAACTGTCTCCAGCCGACATAAACATAATTACTGAATGGACCTGCGGTTTGGTCAGCGGTTATCCATTCTTTATCTGATAGGCCTACTGTTGTACTGTAAACACTTGATGCCCCGAACCAGTTAATACCTTTGTTAGTCGATTTAATGACAGTTATACCGTACGTTGCACCATTCTGATATAACTGCGCATAATAACATGTACCAAGGCTGTCATATGCCATCACCGGGTCTCCAATTACGGTAAAACCAGGGAAAAGAGGATTATTCTTTACCCAGTTATATCCATCAAGAGTATAATAAAGGTTGTTAATGTTGAATGCACAAATACTGTTTAACGGGTCCCGTGGATTTGTTGCTATATACGGTTCACCAAAATCTGTGCCAAGGAATATGTTATCAAATCCGTTTGTAATAACTACTGAACTTTGAGTGCCGTTAGGTGAGACATTCTGAAACGGCGGCTGAATTGCAATGCTTTGCTGCTCTGAATACTGCGCCAATAAATTCGCAGTATAAAAAAGAAGAAGAATGAAGAATGCTTTTTTCAATTTGTGATTGATTAGATTTATGAATTAATATTATAAAAAATTTCATGAATTATTTTACCAAAATCATTTTCTTTACATCTGAATAACTTTCAGTTTCCAGTTTATAGAAATATATACCGCTGGCGAAAGCTGAAGCATTCCACTGGTAACTGTATGTGCCAGCTGTCATATAAGCGTCGGTGATTTTCAGAACTTCCCGGCCCGTTACATCATAAATTATAAGCTTTACGTTCGAATTCTTTGCGATATCAAATTTTATCTTTGTTACGGGGTTAAACGGATTTGGGTAATTCTGGTGAAGTGAAAATTTGCCCGGAATTCCTGCTGCAATTGGCTCGATACCAACAGTATTTGTGACCAGGAACCTGAAATTTGCCGATGGAGCAGGCAGGGGTTTTGCAACAGTTCTGCCGCTAACCGATGTTGCTGATATATAATAGTAAATTCTTGTATTAAGAGGCTGTGCAGGTATGCTTGCTCTGAATGTATCACTAATATTTGTCATATTAACCTGCGTAAATCCGCCTGTTGTATCCAGTGTCCAGTACATCCTTGCTGATGATATCCCGCTTTTGGACCTTATATATGCCTTAACTTCATAAGGCTGTGAAGTATTGTTAGTATTTCGTAAAGCTGAGTGTGAAATGAATACAGGTTCATTTACTCCGATTTCCTTTGTGATGCAGTGGATTGCTCCGAGTGAGGGAATGATCGCATTGCAGTCTATTCCAACTATTCTGTAACCCGGAAGATTTTCTCTGTATATCCTCAGCGCAGTCGTATCATATTGAGGAGCATATGTTGGCACTATGACTGTTTTATTTACAAACACTGAATTCGTATATGTCCTGTAATCCCCGCCATTATTGGGATACTGACCGTTCGGACCCGGAGGCATTGGAATTCTGACAACTTTATACGGCTTACCAAAACATGTCTGGAAGTTATTAAGTACGTACTGCAGGTTCAATTCTATCTGCGGACCGTCAGCAATTCCTGCAGGGTACTGACCCACAAGTAATGTTTCTTCATCAAGCAGTTTTATGTGCATATCTATATGATGTATCTGGTCATATGGCAGTACATCCATTTTTATGTACCTGCTTATTCCCATGTATGAGTTCATTATCTGGTTTATCTGTGCTTCTGATTTTACAGATACGCCGTATGGATTACCCGGACCATTTTCAGAAAGTATCAGCTCAGATGCGAATGCCGTGCCGTGTCCGTCTGTCATAAAATTTCCGCCGGTGTTAACTAGGTCGTTCGGTGAAATAAGTGTCTGGTGAATAGGAACTCCCATTGTGTTGGCAATAAATACAGGAGTTGCATCATCCTGCGGTCTGGTTGTCCGGTTATATTTCCAGTCAATTATTCTCAAAGTATCAATATTTTGGGAATATACAGTCCACGGACCGTAATCTCTGCACCAGATACTGTTAAATGAAGTTATCAGGAATTTTAAATTAGTAAGCGGAACACCGCCATTTGTCAAATAGGTCTTAACGCTGTTTGAGTCACTGCAGATTATATAAACCATACACTCATCCTGGGCGTAGTCAACTATCTGCCGCAAAATGGGCAGCTGCGATGTCCATGTTATCTGCAATGCCTGCAGTTCTTCCCATTCAGCCATGGTCCTTACGGGTCCCGGCGGGGGATTAGGATCCATTAATACGGGGGGAAAAGGATTATTCTTCAGGTATTTCATCTGCTGCAATTCAAGTGCAGTTGGATAGTGAGGCAGAAAATTTTCCTGTGCGAAGGCTGTAATTGTAAACAGAATTACAATAAATAGTAATAAATTCTTCATATAATTTTGTGATATTAACCTTAATAATACTAATATTTGTTCTGTGTTACAACGAATTTAATTAAGATTTAACAAACCCAGGTAATTTGTATTTTATACCGCAAATAACTATTTATCTTGAATATTGCCTGTGTAAATGATATTTTTACATGAATTCTGAAAATATAACCGAAATTTTTGGCAGGGCAATACGACTATATTGAAAATAATCTGTTAAAGATAAAACAGAAGATATCCAGGGTATGCTCACAGTGTGAGCGCGACCCGAAAGATATTTATCTTATTGCTGTAAGCAAGACTTTCCCTGCAGATGCGATAGCGTCCGCGCTGGATTACAACCAGCTGGATTTTGGGGAAAACCGTGTGCAGGAATTACTCGATAAAGAACCTGCTTTCCGTGACAGGATAATGCACTGGCATTTAATTGGACATCTGCAGACAAATAAGGTAAAGTTCATAGTTCCATTTGTATTTCTTGTACATTCACTGGATAGTTTAAAACTTGCACAAAAGATTCAGACTGAAGCCGCTAAGGCAGATAAGAAGATCAAATGTTTGATACAGGTGAACACTTCCGGTGAAGATCAAAAATCAGGCTGTGACCCTAAATACACATTGAAGCTGGTTAAAGAAATTTCCCAGTTTGAAAATATTAAGGTGAAAGGTTTGATGACGGTAGGGAAGATGATGGAAAATGAAAAGGATTCCGCAGAGCGTGAAATTGTAAGAGGTAACTTCAGGCAGCTGAAAAGTCTTTTTGAAGAAATAAAGGGTCACAGCATTCCCGGGGTTGATATGAAGTATCTTTCCATGGGGATGACATCAGATTACGATATTGCTATTGAAGAAGGCTCAAACATGCTTCGCATCGGCTCAGCCATATTCGGTAAAAGGGATTAGTGATTTATTGAAACATTATTAAATTTATCAGTTTTTTGATTAGCCACGCTCTTTAGATCGTGGATTACTGATTCGCATAATTACGGGACTTTAGCCCCGGTTATGAATTTCAATTTAAACTATCAGCAACAACATATAACATAAGGGAATAAAAAAATGAGACTATCAGCAATCGACATCAAAAAGCAGGAATTCAAAAAATCCATGAGAGGATACGATGTCAGTGAAGTTGAAGCATATCTTGATACTGTTGGCAATACGTTCGAAAACCTCTTCAGGGAATTTGAGATGACCCGGGAACAGGTAATGAAGCTCCAGGAAGAAAAAGAAGAGCTCATAACTGAAATAAGCGTTTACCGCGAAAACGAAAAGACATTCCAGAAAGCCATCGTGAAATCCCAGGATATGGCTGAGGATATTCTGGAAAATGCCAAAAAACGGGCTGAGCTTATCATAAAAGAAGCTGAAATTCTTTCAAGCAAAACAAAGATACAGGCTCAGGAAGAATTCCTGAACTTAAGGCAGGAGCTTGAAGAGCTTAAAAATAAAAATGAAGCTATAATTGATGATATTAAGAATTACCTGGCCGAAAAACTCAATTCCATAGAAGAGTACCAGCGAAACCGCAAGATATTCAAACTTGAAAACAATATCGCTTCAATGGAACAGGTCAGTGTTCATGATAACTCTAAGGAAGACCGGCCCTCAAATACATTCGGACTCAATCTTGGCAGTTTAAATATGGGTCTGGATGACCAAAGCAGTAAATAAAAAAAATATATTTCCCGTGTTGTTGGTCCTGAACTGCTTTGACAGTTTGTGACCAACAACAATATTTAAACTTAAACAAAACACTTCCTGCCGTTGAGAAAAGTTTTAAGAACAGATGACCTCTTAAATACCACTAATGATTTCTTACAAAATCATTCCGGAGGGTATTCTGCCGATATTGGTATTATACTCGGTACGGGATTGGGCGGACTTGTAAAAGATATCAACATACACCACAGGATAGATTATAAAGAAATTCCGTATTTCCCCGTTTCAACAGTTGAATCACACCACGGGAATTTAATTCTGGGTGAAATAAGCGGAAAGAATGCAGTTGTAATGCAGGGAAGGTTCCATTATTATGAGAATTATTCCCACGAAGAAATTACTTACCCGGTTCAGGTAATGAAAGCTATGGGAGTAAAAGCTTTAATTGTTTCCAACGCATGCGGGGGTCTCAACCCGATTTACAAAAAAGCTGACCTGATGATAATGCGTGACCATATTAATTTTCATTATGATACACCGCTTAAGAATTATAAATTCAGCTCATACAATAAGCCGCTTTATGATAAAACCTTAATAGCGCTTGCCGAAAAAGCTGCGCTTATGAATGAGATAAGTGTACGAAAAGGTGTTTATCTATCATTGCACGGACCCGCGCTTGAAACGAAGGCTGAATATGCAATGGTAAGGAAGTTCGGGGCGGACGCCGTTGGAATGTCTACAATACCCGAAGCCACAGTTGCTTCAAATCTCGGGATAAAAACTCTGGGTCTTTCAATTATCACTGATATGGGACTGCCTGATACACTTAAACCTGCAGTACTTGCGCATATTTTGGAAGCTGCAGCTGAAGCTGAACCTAAAATGACACTTCTTACGCGCAGAACAATTGAAATGCTATCGTTTAATTAATTTATACAGTTTACAATAATTTTAATGACAGATCAGAAAAATCAAATTAAACTATCCGCAGATTTTATAAAGGTAAATTCACCCTTTAAAGGTAAAGTCAGTTTTGCTGTTATCACATATAAAGACCCCTCTTTTTTAAAAGATTACAAAATTGTAAAAAGATTAAAATATTCTGATATTCCGCCTTCCTTCAATGCTGATGAAGATTGTTCAGGGGAATTCATTTTTGCGCAAACTAAAAACGGTAAAAAGAATTTTTATATCCTAAACGGACACCTGAATTTTTACAGCGGATATAAAATGCGCGAAGCTGCGCATCCTGTTTATGTACTGAACGAGCTTGGGGTTAAGAATGTTATTATAATTGATGAAGCAGGATTCCTGAATCCGCGCCATAAAAACGGTGGAGTAGCCCTTGTATATGATCACATCAACTTAATGGGTGATAACCCGTTGATCGGTGAAAATGATGATACTATTGGTACAAGATTCCCGGATATGAGTAATCCCTATGATGAAAAGTGGTATGATAATATTACTGCTTTTTTGAGAGAAAAGAGATTTGAGTATTATCATTCGGTATATTTAGGTGTTACGGGACCCGAAACAGAAACAGAAGCTGAATGCAGGTTTTACCGTGAGATCGGCGCTGATATTCTGGGTTACTCGCTGGTGCCTGAAAACATCGCAATGGTTCACGCCGGTATGAAATGCGCGGCATTTTGTATGCTCACCCGTGAGCTTGTTGCCGACAGGCTTGCGGAAATTTCAACCGAAGAAAAAAATAAGAACAGGGCAAAAGCTGAAAAAGCTTTTGCGCCAATATTGGCTGATCTGATCAATTTGGTTAGATAATTCTTTCAACAAAATTTTTACATACCGCTCCTCCGGAGCTTAAATCGTTTTTATTCTGGTTCTGCAAACACAAAGCTCCTAAGAGAGCTGAATTAAAAGATATTTATTAGCCCCGCTCTTTAGAGCGGGGATTAAAGATTCCCCAAAAAAAAGGGACTTTAGTCCCAATTAAAAATATTATCATGGGCGCACTAAAAGAACTTCTCGCAACTGGCAGAACTATCATACTTGATAGCGCAATGGGTACCGAACTTCAGGCAAGGGGAGTGAGTGTAAAGCTTCCTCTTTGGAGCGCGCAGGCGCTGATAGATAAACCTGATACCGTTCGCCATATCCATATCGATAATATCGATACAGGCGCTGATATTATTACCACCAATACTTTCCGCACTCAGCGCAGAACATACCGGAAAGCAGATTATCATTACAAAGAATACGACTTCCCGGAAACTGCTAAGCATTTTACAGCTGATGCTGTTGACCTGGCAAAAGATGCCGTAATGATTGCCGCTGAAGAAAATGAAGTAATTGTCGCGGGATGCATTGCCCCGTTGGAAGACAGCTACCGCCCCGATCTTACCCCCGATACAGATACTCTTTGCACTGAGCACTATGAACACATGAAAAATCTTGCCGATGCC
This sequence comes from Ignavibacteria bacterium, assembly GCA_030835085.1. Classification (GTDB taxonomy): domain Bacteria; phylum Bacteroidota; class Ignavibacteria; order Tepidaquicellales; family OLB5; genus OLB5. The sequence goes on along the minus strand of JAUQWQ010000187.1, from coordinate 6,238 downwards.
GGCGTTGATATTTTTATTGCTGAAACTCTGACAAGTATCAGGGAAATTTCTGCAGTGCTGAACCAGATACATAAATTCGGACTTGATTCCGTTTTAAGCATTACTCCCCGCAACGACCATGAACTTTTCTCGGGCGAACCGATCACGGAAGCTGTAAGCATTATCAATAAATATACCCCTGATGTTTTATGCATAAACTGCATTCACCCGCATATGGTTGAGCCTGTTATAGCTCAACTAAAAACAATGACGGAGATTCCTTTAGGAGTTAACGCAAATATAGGTGACCCAAATTACAAAGCTGACCCCAAGCATAAAGAAAACGATCCCATGAAACGTACTGTAACTCCGGATGAATACCTGAAGTACGCGCAGAAGTGGAAATCATTGGGTGTCAGATTAATCGGTGGCTGCTGCGGAACAAATCCACTATACATCGCAAAACTTTCGCATTTAAAAGGAAAGAAATAATTTAGAAATATTTTGGAGTGCACTGACTGTGTCAGTGCACATAAATTTTCTTTTGATCCTTCCCCTTAACACTTTCCTAACAATAAATTTTTATTTTTGCAGATATGGATAAAATTAAAGTATTATTCGTCTGCATTCATAACAGTGCACGCAGCCAGATGGCTGAAGCCATCTTAAATCATTATTATGGCAATAGATTTTTCGCTGAATCAGCGGGATTTGAAGCCGGAACCCTCAATCCCTTCGCAGTTGAAGCAATGGCGGAGCTGGGAATTGATATATCACAAAATAAAACTGATGAAGTTTTTGAATTCTTTAAGCAGGGTAGAATTTACAGCTACGTAATTACCGTATGTGATGAATCAAATGCCGAACGCTGTCCCATTTTCCCCGGTGTATGCAAAACAATTCACTGGTCTTTCCCTGACCCTTCAGCTTTCAAAGGCAGGGATGAAGATAAAAAACTGTTTGCTGAAAATGTAAGAGACCAGATAAAAGAAAAAATTGACCAGTGGGTAAAATCCATTTAGGCTAATAAATTTGCAACATAATTTTAACCACTTAAATTTTTCCACAATGTACTTACGTACTACGTACTTTGCAGAGTCTCTGTGAAGCAGGACTCTGCAAACAAATCAATTTCACCCACTCATTTATACTTGAAATTATTATCATTTTTTGCTTTTTTGTCTATGATTATGTAATTAAATGCTTTACGACTACCCATAACCACCTTTGCCTTGGTGATTAAACAAATGATGTGAAATTTATATAAGTATAATGAAAAGAGAATACACATTTGTTATTTTTTACTTTTGCCTTTTTACTATTGCTTTATTTGCTCAACAGCCTGCTGTCGAATGGGTAAAGAGGTATCCTGTTAATTCTCCTAATCAATCACAAGGCAGGTCCATTAAAACGGATAGTCTTGGTTTCATTTATGTTTTGGCTGACACGGGTAATAGTTTTGGATACATTAAATATGATTCGAATGGGAACATATTATATACAACTTCTTTTTGGCCTGGCGGATATGAAAGTGGGTGGGGGGAATACTTTGATGTTTCTAAAAATGGGGATGTTTGTGTTACAGGAAGCCTCTATTTAACCCCTAATTATTATATATTTACTGCTAAGTATAATTCTGCAGGAGTCCTTCAATGGTCAAAGGTTTTCAGAACTGATATTTATAACTTAGTAAATGATATTAATATTGACAAACTAGGGAATGTAAACGTTATCGGAGCTGCAGTAATTAATTCCCAAGGATATGCCTTATTGATACACTATAATCAATTTGGTGATACCATTTGGACCAGGTATTTTAATAATAACCTGAATACTGCAAGCTATAGAAAGATTACTTTAGATAATCTCAATAATATATATGTTGAAGGAAATATTTCAAATATTGGAAAGTGTTTAATATCTAAATATGATATAAATGGAAATCAGTTATGGTTTAATACATTTACATATGATGTATCAAGATCAAATTTAGGCCGTGGAATCTCGGTTGATTTACTTGGAAATGTTTATATAATTGGTACTCAGGCAAAACCTCAATCTCAATATGATGCTTATTTGCTGAAATTAAATAATTCCGGTCAAATCCAATGGGATTATCCATATCCGGGATATGGTACAGGAAATAATTCATTATGGGGTCCATTAATAACTTCAGATGGTAATTCTGTTTATTACACTGCATCAGTACATGATACAGTTGCTACAGGTTATAATATTGCGACAATAAAAGTAAATTCTACCGGTGTATTTCAATGGTCAAGAATTTATAATGGTGGTTTGATAAATGGTGTTAATATTCCTGCAAATATTAAATTCGATAGATTTGAGAATATTTATGTAGTAGGAACTGCATATTTTGCAACTACCGGTGATGACATAGTCTCATTAAAATATTCACCATCTGGAATATTAAATTGGAGTGTTAAATACTCAGGTGTTTTAATAAATGGAGGAGAATATGGAGCTGATTTGATTTTAGATTCTAATTCAAGTTTATATGTTACTGGTATGAGCAGAAAATCTAACAATAGTGGTTATGATGCAGTTACGATTAAATATGATCAAACAATTGGTATCGTAAATAACAATAACGAAATTCCAGTTGAGTTTAAATTAAACCAGAACTATCCGAATCCATTTAATGCTTCTACTATATTAACCTACCAATTACCAATAAAAAGCTTTATTAGATTAAGTATTTTTGATGTTAGTGGCAAATTAGTAAAAGTATTAGTTAACAGAAGTCAGGATGCTGGAAACTACAGCAATATAATTGAAATGAATAATTTTCCTTCCGGGATTTATTTCTATAAACTAGAGGCAAATAATAAAATGTTACAAACAAAAAAAATGATTTTGATAAAGTAATTTATGCCATGCAAATAATCTTAGAATCAACCATAACCTGTCCCAACTGTGGACTCCAAAAACAGGAAACAATGCCAGAAGATTCCTGCCTGTTCTTCTATGAATGCACCAATTGTAAAACAATATTAAAACCAAAGGCAGGTGATTGCTGTGTATTCTGCAGCTATGGCACAGTTAAATGTCCGCCAATTCAAAAGAGGAGAGATTGCTGTAAAAGCTGAAAAATATTCATAATGTAGTAAATATAAAATAAACCCCGCCAAGTATAACCAGCACACCGCATATCTTCTTAACTATCTTTATTGCCTTAGAGCCATCTGCCCAATTTAAATATTTACCTATCTTTGCACTCATTGTGCCCGCTGCTGCTATTACCAGTACATGCCCTAATGCAAATGCCGCTATTAACAAAATCGAATATGTATAGTTAGTAGCTGAATACCTGAACACAACTCCCAAAACAGGTGCCATAAATGCAAATGTACATGGACCCAATCCCGCACCAAACAATAAACCAAGCAAAAATGCCAGCATATATCCTTTTGAGTTTATGCGTTCAGGATGTATGAAGTTCCAATCCGGATTTATTACATCAAGCAGGTAAAGTCCTGCGGCAAAGAATACAATTGCAACAATGTAATTACCTATACTGCCTATATCACCAATTAATCCGCCAAGTAGACCCGTAACTAAGCCAATTACAGCAATTGTTATTAATATACCTAAGGCAAATAAAAGTGAATTCAAAAAAGCTGTCTTTACAGCGGGTATACCTTTCCTGTTTATATAACCTATTATAAGCGGCAGGCTTGCAATGTGGCATGGACTCAGAACTACGCTCAGCACTCCCCATATAAATGATGCTGTTACGGCAAAATATATATTCTGCTCAAGGGTATAGTTCAGCCATTCAAATATTCCGTTTATCATATCAATTGTTCAATGGTTTTACATTCCTGGTCTCAAAGAGCTTTATTATCTCTTCTTCAGAATAAAATCCTTCATGCCTGAAAAATTCTTTGCCGTTCTCATCCAGAAAAACCTGTGTTGGTATAAGCTGTATCCCGTATTTCTGTGCCGGTGCTTTATCTTTCCACACATCATGAAAAACCACTTTTACCTGCTCACCGAATTTCTCTTCAATTGACTTCATCACAGGCTGCATTTGCCGGCAGGGTATGCAGTTTACCGAGCCCAGCTCAACAAATGTTATCTTTGCTTTGCCCGATTCACTGCTTCCGGAAAGTTTATCAGCATTAGTATTTTCAGTTGTGCCTTTTTTCCCGCAGGAAATGAAGAGAACTGATAATAATAAATAAATGATTACTGATTTCATAGCTAAGCCTCTTTAAGCCATTTTAAAATGTCCTCATCTTTGGGAATAACTCCGCTTGAAACCACTTTGTCATTTATTACAAGACCCGGTGTTCTCATAATGTTGAATTTCATTATTTCTTCAAGCTCTGTTACCTTTTCAACTTCCGCATCAACAGAATTGAGGATCACTACGGCCTTCACTTTTTCTTCCAGCCTTTTGCATTTTGCGCACCCTGTGCCAAGTATTTTTACCTTCATTGTTTAAGACCTTTCAGTTATTTTTTACAAATTGATTCAATTCAAATGTTACATACTTTTTAAAAGATTCCTTATCGTTTACCAATTTCCACGTATCTTCTAGATTTTTCCATTTATCTTTCCTGCCTTCAGTATATCTTGCTATCACCAGTGAACTGAATTCAAGGTTATACTCGCTTACATAGTGCTCGTTAACCGAGTCCTCAATATTCAGCTCCTGCCAAATAATTTTTCTCCCGTTTTTTTTCTCCCACTCATTTATTGCCTCAAGGGAATATGCTTCAATATTCCTGCATGTTACACACCTGGCAGTAGGGTGGAAGTAATAAGCCAGAATTTTCTGATTATCTTCCTTTTTGCTGAGTGTTGAATCCTTTTTTACTTTCTTATTGGCAACTGAGTTATTCGTTTCCTTATTTGTACGGTTTTGCTCTGTTATTATACTGTCCTTCTGTATTTCAGGTTTTAAGGAGTCAGTTTTTATAACAGTATTTTCTGAAACTTGTGAAGAAGAATCGATTGTACTTTGTTTCTGAGTTACTTCTTTGCACCCAAACAACAGTAAAACAAATATCGTACAAGTAACTGAATATATTATTCTGCCTGTTAACATTTTATAATTTTAAAAGAATAAGTTAAACATATAACCTGATATTATTATACAGACTGTAACTACACTGAAAAAAATAGCGATAAGCTTTCCTGTCATTACCTTTTTTAATAAAATTGCCTCGGGAATTGAAAGTCCAACTACTGCCATCATAAAAGAAAGTGAAGTGCCTATTGGGATACCCTTAGCTACAAATACCTGAATTACCGGAATTATCCCCGCAGCATTTGCGTACATCGGTACGCCCAGTATTACAGCCAGCGGAACTGTATACCATGTATCTCTGCCGATGTACTGCTCAAAAAAGCCTTCGGGTATGTAGCCGTGCATTCCTGCACCGATTGCAATACCAATTACAACATATAACGCTACACTTTTAATTATTCCCCACGCATCGTTAATTATATACGGAACCCGTTTGATAAACGGGAGTTTTTCAGCTCTGAATTTTTCATTTTCTTTTTCTGCATCCTGCCACACTTTTTTTACCCAGTCAGTTAACAGGTATTCAAGTTTCAGCTTACCCAGAATTATTCCGCTGGTTACCCCAAGCAGAATTCCGCTAATTACATATATCACCGTTACTTTTATACCGAATGTACCTATGAATACAGCAACAGCTACTTCGTTAATTAATGGTGATGTTACCAGGAAAGCAAATGTGACACCTAAAGGAATTCCGCCTTTGACAAATCCGATAAATAACGGAACAGATGAACATGAACAAAATGGGGTTACTGCACCGAAAATTGATGCGAAGAGATATTCCAAACCATATAATTTGTTGCGGGAAAGGAAATTGCGGATCCGTTCAATAGGGAAGTATGAGTTTACTATTCCCATAATGAAGGTAATTATGAAAAGTAAGATGAGTATCTTAATTGTATCGTATATAAAAAAATTAAGTGCTGAACCTAATTGACTTTGTTCACTTAAGCCAATTATATTATATATTAACCAGTCAGAAATATTTTGCAGCCAGTCGAACATTAAATTGTGCTAATAATTGTAAAGTATAAAATGTTTTTATTTACGATTTATCTCTTACATATTTCTATTCTGTCAACAAATCCAAGTTTGATTCGGTCACTTTTTATAACTTCATCATCTTCCAGAATAAAATGCATGCTCGCCATTAATGAAGATATCTCGGGTTTGTTTATATTTTTATTTAGACTGTAATTT
>JAUQWQ010000186.1 GCA_030835085.1 Ignavibacteria bacterium | reverse complement strand
AGCAGCGCCGTAGTAACGGCATCAGCAGCCGCGCTTGCAGTGAACGGCGATGTTTCATATAGCACAGGTGCGATAACTGCAATTCTTGCAAGCCTTGTAAGTACGGGGAATAAAATGTTGCTCGTTAAATGGTCGGGTCCGTCAATGCTAAGCGATCTGGTCAATAAGACATTCACACGTTTCATTATTGCAGGAGGGATTGTTCTTGTAATATGGGGAGTGTTCATTACCTATTATTAGAGCCATGAAAATCATTTCGGGACAAGAATAGCACCAGGACCTGTGAATCTTTTTGGTATTTCGCGCCCAAGAATATCCATGGCAATTTCATAATTGCATTGCATTATCCTGTTCTTCTGGATAAATGGTTTCATTTTTTCAAATAGCCCGGTAAGACTTATTTCCTGCATGGAAAAACCTGAGAGAGCCGGATCCATATTATTTTTTAAACAATTAAAAATTGCAGTATAATCCACAGGCTCGCAAAGTATCACAATTTCAGATTCAGATCGCTCTATTTGTGATCCCAATATTTTCATACCTTCTGTAATATTTGAAAATTTAATTTCATCTTCCCTTATCTTATTATCCAGGAATTTTTCATGCGATTCCACATATATTTTCGCATGTTCCAATAAGCTTTTTAAAAAATAATCTCTTGTTTTGTATTTAAGAAGTCTTTTGAATCTGCCCAGGAGCTCATCATAAAATTTTTCAGTTTCTTCATATGATATCCCCACTCGCGTGGCATTAAACGAACTATGCCAGAGGCGTTTTGGCTTTTCACGAAGATTCATGATCTCATTGACTGCCCGTGCTATCTGCAACGTGAATTCCTCGACAAGGTTGAAGACTTCTTCATAAACAGGAATAAGTTCATCTCTTGATCTCATATTTAGCCCATAAAAAAGTACATTCAAAGGAAGGCGCTCTTTACTTTCTATGAGCCTGATATTTTTATCGATGATCTCATTTAAGTAAATCCTGTAAAGTGTTCTTGCAGGTTCGCTTATATCATTTGAGATGTTCTCATAATATTCCATCCAGAATTCATGCGGTGATATCAGCCTTTTATTGTATTTATTTTCAAGCTCATAGAGATCTGTTGAAATATTAAGAAAAACCGCCTGAGGATCAATATTATTGAACAGGGAAAGGATCTCATCGTGTACTTTGTTCCCATTTATCAGCGCGAACCTCGCGCTTTCAGGAAAAAATCTCTCAAGTTTGAATGGATATTCAAGATGTTCTTTGAGGGCGGCGTCTTCAAGGCCGCTAAGCCATTCCCTCACTGCCGCATCATGTACATCCAAAACATTGATGACAGGTATAAGGAACAATTTTGGCATCAATACCTGAAATATGAGTTATCTATACGTTTGTTCCTTTACTCTCCAGGGCTTTTTTGAGTATGTTCTTAATTTCATTCCGGATATCAGACTCGTTCGAATTATCAATATACAAGAGCCCTTCTTTTATTTTTGAGGCGTCGGGAGAAACATTTCGCAGTTCAGATAACGCATTTACCAGGATATTTATATCCTGCACAGGTTGAGTTTTCCCTGTTATGAATACGAACGAATTTCCCTCTCGTTCTAACCGTACCATAGTCCTACCTCGTTATATAAATCATTGAAATCAGTACTTGCATCAAAGGTTAAATAATTATGTTATGATAGATAAATTCTTATTGTATCAGGCTATTTTGGCGGCAAAATCGTTGAAAAATGAATAATTTGCTATATGACCCCCAACAATTTCCTTGATAATGATTCAGCTGCCGAAGGCCTGCCAATGCGACTTGTGGTTACTGTTATTCTTTTATCGGTTATTATCGGCCTGTCTGCAAAGGCTGCATATCTTTTCATAGACAATGCAAATGAAAAAAAGCTCAAAGGGCAGATTGATCTGATCGATAAGCGCGCTTCTTTGATATATATCCAGGGAGGGGCGCAGGATATCGATGATCCGGCAGGCTTCTCAGGAACGGTGGAAAACATACATGTAGAAATACCAGATAATGCCGCATTTGTGGTCTTTGGGGGAATGCCGTCTTCAGATGGTAATCCTCCTGAAGCAGGAAATCTGCACACTGATAATGTATTCTATTATGTTCTGAATGATGGCCGGGTGCAAACAAGATCATCGATCGCACGTTTTTCCTCAAACACTACGGGATTGGACAGGCCGTTCGTGCTTTATCCCGGAGAGTATGACCTGACGATGGAACTTGTAAAAAACAAAAACGGTACCTATGTCAAGATCGAATAAAACCGGAGGATTTGCATTTTTCATAAGAAATGATAGAGCATGGGCTGATTTTTTTATTACGCGGATCGGATTGATCTTGTTCGCAGCAATATTGCTTCTTGCAGCTTTTAAAATATACCCGATGTTCCAGGAGCGGGAGAGCAGGTTGAATCTTGATAC
>JAUQWQ010000185.1 GCA_030835085.1 Ignavibacteria bacterium | reverse complement strand
TTGAATCCGGCAACTGCCGGACGAGCCGAAGGACTTAATCTGCTTTAGCAGAGGAAGTTTATTTTCCTGCAGCGAAGCGAGAATAATTTTAGTCAATTTTTCGATAGCGGGCGATTTTTCTTTGGTTACTTTCTTTTCATCGTTGAAAAGAAAGTAACGGAAAACTCCTAAAAAACAAAAAGCCGGCAATGTGCCGGCTTAAAATTAAAACTCAATGCTTAATGAATCTTATCTTCCTTTACCTTGTTTATTTCCGTTTCCCTTTTTGTTTCCATTGCCCTTTTTCTTATTGATCTTTTTCTTGTTCCCTTTTTTATTCTTCTTGCCTGTGCCGTCTTTCTTCGGAACGCAGTTCGGGTCCTTCTGCTGTAATCTGTCGCGTTTCCTGTCACCGGTGCCGTTGCATGACTGAGGATCACGGTTGCCGGTTAAATTCATTTCTGCTGCTGTTACAAGTGTGGTGGATATGGATGCTGCGGCAAAGAGCAGGACTACGAGTTTGATTGCTAAATATTTCATAATTATACCTTTAATTTAATAATGCTGTTTATTGCTCTTTTCAATATATATGACACGAAATCCCCGAAATGGTTTAATCTATTATAGAATAGAAAAAGCCATGGGCATTCTTCTGCTCATGGCTCACTTTTTATCCGATGACATCTTCCTGGCTTATGGTGTTATCATAGTGCGCTGCAGAATATAACACTTTTTAACGGGGAATGCCCGGCGCACAATAATGCCTGTATTATCAGCACTTACAATCTGCGTTGTTCGGAACGTTCACAACTCCTTCACTGGCTCCGTCATTGTAGAACGAGGTATTTCCCCAATTTTCAACGCAAACATAATATGTCCCTGCACTGAGACCGGAAATATACGCATTTCCGGAGCCATCGGTTGTAAACGGAATAGTGACACCGTTACCGGTCACGCATCCGTTTAAGTTAGCGCTTGCATGAATTTCAACCGCACCGCCGCCGAAATATTGCCCCGCATTCCCTGCGCCGCCTGGCTGTGATATACTGAAGCCATACGCCGCAATTGCGGCAAGAATAAACAGTGCAAATACATTTCTTTTTAACAGGTTCTTCATTGCAGTTCCCTTTCAATTTGTTTAAAATCCGGAAATTCCGCCGCTTTCTATTTTTGCTTCAGAAACCGGAATTGGATTGGTATTTAACAAATTTAAATGCCGGGCACTTATAAATACAAACATTTTTTTTCCTGTTTGTCGCAGGCAGCCTCTGGAGGCAAGAAAAACTGCAATAAATCCCCGGCAGATATAGAAAATATCTTCGTAAAACAGGTTTTTCAGATGAAAACAAAAAAGATTTTTCCGTTGCTGCTGCATTGCTGAAACAAAAGCGAATAAAAATGTTTGATAAAAAAACCTGAATTCTTAATATTATACTGCAGGCACATACATTCCGGGTGTAGCCTGCACCAAATTAACCCGACCGGAATATAAAGGAGAAAATATCATGAAACGAACATTGATCTTATTATCTGTACTGGCTGTGTTTGCAGCAATCCAGCTTTTTACTGCAGATAGTGCATTAACATCAACCGCTTGCCCGGTCGGCTGCTCCAGTACTGTGATACTTAACACAGCTTGTTCAAATTGTTCAGGTACATGGTGCGGACCGGATGGTTCACATTCATTTACCACAAATGCAAGCGGAGAATTTATGATGAGTTGCCGTTGCGCAGGCACTTACTATTTTTGTGTAGGCGGTCAGACTTATTCAGTAACTGTTGACGGTTCACTGAATACTTATTATCCGGTTCAGGGTGGATTATGCCCCTGCAGAGATGAATAAAATGCGGATTAAAGGAATAATAATTTATTTGGAAATCCCCTCAGAGCTGACTGATTAAAACAATCATATACATCAATCCTACACGGCTTTTAGATCATGATGGTGAATCCAGAACAAGGGGCAGCAGCCCCTTGTTCATAAATACTCACACTAACTCCAATAACCCAAAAACAGTTTTTTGATGTGGTGTAGGGTGTTTACCCGACACTCTTTTTGTATGGTCCTCTGTTTTTCAACCAGTGATTACCTTTTGCTTACAATTTTTAATCAACAAAAATTATCTTTACACCTTTGCAAATATTTTATTCCAATGAAATCCATAGCTGAATCAATCGTATCGTTTAACCGATCACTTACATTTACGGGTGAGCTTCCTCCGGGCATTACACTGCTGAACCCGTTTAAGAATAATCCTGCAATCATGAAGATCACGGAAGAGTTTTACGGGAAGTATTACAACGATAACAATCCCCGCCGGATGATACTCGGCATAAACCCCGGGCGCCACGGCGCCGGTGTAACCGGCATTCCCTTCAGCGATACCAAGCGCCTAAAGGAATTCTGCGGCATCAGCATAACGGAATTTTCATCACATGAACTTTCCTCAGTATTCATTTATGATATGATAATGGCGTACGGCGGCGTAAAGAAATTCTACAAGAAGTTTTATATCAATTCAATTTGCCCGCTGGGATTTACCAGTTCAGGCATATCGGGCGGCCGCGAGAAAAATTACAATTACTACGACTCCCCCGCACTTTTCAAAGCAATGTACCCGTTCATAGTAAAAAGCATACGCCGGCAGCTTGCATTCGGATTTTCAAACGAAGTATGTTACTGTATGGGTATGGGTACCAATTATAAATTCCTGAAACTGATAAATGAAAAGGAAAAGTTATTTAAATCCATTATACCGTTAGAGCATCCGCGCTTCATCATGCAGTACCGCCTGAAGAAGAAAGATGAGTATATAAAGAAGTACCTGGAAGCATTGAATGGGAAAAGTTAAGCAGTAAAGATCCCAAATTATATGCGGTCTTTCATGACTTATCTGAAAAAAAGTTAATATAATACTGCTAAAAGGAACCGGTTTTTAAAACCATGTCCCTTTTTTATACTCCGAATATTTTTCGCCAAATGCCTCAAGAAGCACTGCCTCTTCTTTCCCCATATAAATAAGCTGCAGGGTTACCGGAACACACCAGATTATAACCAGCCACCATATACCGGTGATAATTATAACCGAAAGCAGTACCAGGTCAACGAACATATACAGCGGGTGCCTGATCTTTGAGTAGATGCCCCCGGTTGCGAGTCCTTTTGCAGCAGGCAATACTGCAAAATATTTACCGATCTGCACCCTGCTTACAATAAGCAGAATAAGCGAAGGAGCGCCGATGGCAATCCCGGTAATTAAGCGAGTACCCGGGGTTAGATTTGCCGCTGCCCAGGCAGCTATGAGCCCAAGTATAACAGCAGCCAAAGCCTTGCCAATAGATATTTTCATTTTACACCTCCCGTATTTTGAAAAACCGGAAGTATAAAATTAATAAAATAATTTATTTTTTAACCATTCAGAAAGTCAAAGAACAATATTTAAGAAAGAAATAATAAAATTAAAAGGCTTCCGTAAGTGCAAATTGAGACAATTCATACCTATATAAATAATAGATATCATCAATTAATTCACAAGTATATTTTATTATGGTATCCCATGTATTAGCATCATATAAACTTTGTTTACTCCAGTGAGCAATTTTGTTTCTGACTTTATATATTCTTCTTGCTAATATTCTTGATTTATCTATATCTTTATCTGATTCTGTTATTGGTTCAATAGTGTTAATAAAATCATCAAAATAACCTTTTGATTTTAATCCTCCAATTAAATATGTAAGTGCATCTTCCTCTTTAGGATGCCAACCTAAGATTTTTTCAAAAGATTCAGAAATTTTATTTATACTTACTTTTTTTCCATAAAAATTGTATAAATTTCTGATATACGGAAAATAAAATAAATTCTCTAAACATCTGTATAGTTCTAAAAAGGAATGTTTCCAATGTGTTGATGTCAAACACATATAAAGATTTTCACCAAGCAATTGAGCGGTTTCATTTTCGCACAATTCATATATATGGTTTATAGTATTTTCACTAAAGTTTAAATGAAATGGAATTTTAGTATTACATAAATATGAAATATATAAACTATAAAATAATGATTCACTAATCGTGATATTTTTATTTAGTCTCCAGACATCCATATCTGCAAAAAATGGTTGTAAATCACTTACTGTGAATATACCTGTTTTACCAAATATATTTTGAACTAATTCATATCTGTCAAATTCTTTTAAAGGATAGTCTTCCGACCACAGTAAAGTCAAAAGACCTGCATTTTCATTGTAAGATACATTATTAAAACCATTATCTAAAACATAAGTTGAAAAAGGATTTGATATTGAAAGTTTTTCGGGAATTACAATATAATTATACCCACCATATTTAACACAATAAATAGATTTATTTCTAAATATGGGTATCTTAAATATTATTTTAGAGTATTTTAATACATTTTCTTCTAAATCATTTGTATCTAAATAACGAACAACGTGAGAATCCAATTGTAAGCCAGTAACATATTCTGGAAGTTCTTTTTTTAATCTATCGAAAAGGCGTTTATTAGTATTAATCATGTTACGAGACATTAATAAGCTCTCCAACAAGGTGCCAATGAAGTAATAATATCTTCGTTTTCAAAAAATGTTTTAAATGCTTCTCGGAAGAGATTTCTCTCTTCATCTCCAATTCTGACAGTTGATAATTTTGAAATTCTTTCATTCAACACATCAAATGAAAAGAATTCGATTGCTTGTTCTTGAGTAAGGCCTGATTGAAGATATGTCAAAATTTGATTACATCTGTTTATGATTTTCGTTAAAGCCTCCTGATGTTGTCCTGCTGACCTGGTTATACCAGGCACACCCATTGTTTTTTGTGCAGCAGCCGTTATAAAACCTATTCTTGCTGGTTGCGAATCAAAAATATGTTTACCTATCGAATAACTACCATCGGAGAGCTTATCTTTAAAGTTCGAGAATTCTAAGTCAAGTTTACACATATTACCAAATACCTTCGTATAATCTACCACAAATTCATTATTAGAAACAGCATCTATCATATCAAGTTTTGAAAATTCATCTGCTAAGACTGTTTGTGTGTCAACTTTGTCTTTTCTTAAACCATAAGCTATATAAGTTTCGATAACTTGGTTAGCATGATATATTCCACTCTGTGTACGTGCTTTTTTATCATCTATATATGCAATTGTAACTTTATCTTTAAGCTCTGGGTATTGTGTTAGAAGGTCACTATTTATGGTTTTTATTAATGGCCTAAAGACAACTTCTAATTGCCTTCTTAAATTCCATGGCGCTTGACCGGTATTTAATACGAGCATTCTATAAGTTAGATTTTCAACACTCGTTGCAACCCAAATTTCCATTCTTATCAAATTGTCTTCTGTTTCAGTTGATTGAATTTCTAAATATGCTGCAGTTCTTTGCATACCATCTATGATTGAAATATTATCTTCATCAATATTAACAAAATTATTTTCAGCATTAGTTGTAATCCAAGTATCTATGTCTTGTAATTCGGCCTCTTCTACAAGAATACCTATTACTACAGGTGGCATAATAGCTCCCGAATATAAATCATTAACCATCCTTCTTCGGATTCTAATTGCAGTTGTCGTTGATAATTTTTCTCTCTGACCTTCCAAATGCCCTTTTTCTTCAAATGCTTCTTCAACAATTTGGAGGTAATCCTTCAATTTTATTTTAATTAAGAATGAAAAACAGTTCGATCTTTTATCAAAGGATTTATCTAATATTATCATATAAATACTATTTCTTTAATAGATTACTAATTATTTCTTTTGTGATGATTTGCGATGCATTAATGACTTTAACGGTTGGTGGGTCTGAAAATTCTAAAGCTCTTAACGAAACAATTAAGTCATCAAATTCTGATTCTGTTGCCACAATTACATCATCTAAACCTATGACATCTCCATTCTTAATTTTATTTTTAACACTATTGGCCTCACTTTTTTCTAGTGTTATCAAATAACTTAATGCCTTTCTATGAACATATTTTAATGCTATTGCTTCTAAATCGGCTTGTTTATATCTTTCTCTTAAGCTAGTTTTTGCACTTATGATGACTGGTCCTTTTTCTTTCGTATATAATAAAATATCATAAATTACATTCGGCACAAAAGCAACTTTTGCGCTTAAAAAAAGCGGTAACAAATTTTCTCGAATAAACAATGTAGCTAGAATATATTCGAAAACTTTTCCATTTGTATTATTATTTACTATTTTCTTTTGTGTATATTTTAAATAATAATTCCAATAAATAGTTATATACTCGGAGGGTTTTTTGTATTTTAGTTTAGTAAAATTTTCAAATAAACCTTCAAAAATATTTGCAGCATTATTAGTTAAACCAACAGCTATACCTATTTTATTTAAAATGGACATAATTTTTTATATTTGAATTTCCTCAAAAGAAACCTTTCCTCTTTCATTGACTGAATATCTTATTAGCCTGATTGGGTTTTCATTCTCTACATTCTTCCTATTTTGTAGATATTCTATTGTTTCATCTTCAAAATCAATAGATATATAAATTCCTTCTAATGAGTTAAATGAAACGTCTTTTGCACTAGCATATGTCTTCATATATCCAATTAATTGCGATAAATGACTGATAGTGATTTCTGTTTTCTTTTTTGTTTCTATAAGTGAAAAAAAATGAGGACGATTTTTGTCAATTTGATATAACACCAAAAGGTCAGCTCTAAATTGTTGTGCTTTTAAAATTCTAACTTCCATTAAGGCTTGGGTAAAATTATTTAATTTTAAATCATCGATTACCCCATTTTTATTGTGCCTTATACAATAATAAATATAACCCTGTAAGATATTTTCGTATGATACTATATATCTTCCTCCAAATCTTATTACCGGTATATTATTAAATTTTATATATTTAGGCGTTCTAATTCTTCTACCATTACTGATGCTTTCAACTATTGCAGAAGCTTCTAATTCTTGATTAATTTGAGGATGATTAAAAATTTTAACTCTATTAGTATCTCCTTTGGGGTTATACTTATAAAATAATGATTTTATAGTTTCACCTTCCTCATTTGTAATTTGACGTATACCTCTAAATCCTGCATTTCTGTCTCGTTCGAATGTGGATATT
Source organism: Ignavibacteria bacterium (assembly GCA_030835085.1). GTDB lineage: Bacteria > Bacteroidota > Ignavibacteria > Tepidaquicellales > OLB5 > OLB5. The sequence goes on along the minus strand of JAUQWQ010000185.1, from coordinate 4,282 downwards.
GAAGATAATCTATCTGTTTCTATTAATCTTGCTAATTCATTTATTGGTACTTTATTTTCAAAATGAAGAACTTCTTCAAAATTAAATCTGAAGGGATAAAATTCGTTTGGATCATTAAACAAATCATTATCACAATAGTAAGGCCTATCCTTAACTCTGTATAAACCAGATAAGTAGGACTCTTGTTTAATATAAAAATAAACGTAATCATTTTTTTTTAGTGCTAATAAATCTACTAGCTTACCCCAAAATACTTTCAAGTTATCATTACCTGTACCAACATTACCGTACACGCCTGAATCATAACTTTCTTCCCATGCAGCTGGATTACTAAAGCAAATGTGATATGCCATAATATTAAATTATCTTTTCTATAATCTTAGCGGCAGTTGCTTGTATCGCAGGTACCGCAACTGAATTACCAAATTGCTTATATGCATGTACGTCGGCTACTTCAATTACAAATTCTTCAGGATATCCCTGTAATCTTGCCCACTCTCGCGGCATCATCTTACGAATACCCTCCCTGTTCACTGTGCCTTTTATATGGGTTGTTGGAGTAAAATCTTTTAGGTTATAGTCCCTTACCAGATTTCTTTCTTTTCCCATTCCACCTACTACTATTGCGTTTGAAACACCATCATCTTCTATTATTTCAAAACCGAATCCATTTCCTTTACTTTCATGTCTGGCTTTGTGTGCATGTAGTGTTTTTAAATATTGAGTTGATATAAAATACTTCACAGGTACATTCTTTTCCTTAATATCAGCAAATCTCTTGCTTGAATCAGTTGGTTTGGGATATTCAAAACTTGTTATTTTCTTATTCTTAAAACCAACTATGAATATTCTTTCTCTGTTTTGCGGTACCCCAAAATCTCTGGCATTAACTATTTTCGGTTCAGGTACATAATAATTTAAATCGTCCCTTAAAACTTCAAGTATTCTTTTTAAAGTTTTCCCGCCATGATGATTTCTTAGTCCTTTTACATTTTCCAGAAAAAATGCTTCCGGTTTTCTGTTTTTTAGAATTTCCGCAATTTCGAAAAACAATGTCCCTCGTGTATCGTCAAACCCTTTTCTTTTACCTGCTATGGAAAACGCTTGACATGGAAACCCTGCACAAAGTATATCAAAATTTTTGGGTATGGCTTCTTTTGTTTCCATTCTTGTAATATCACCAAAAGGGATTTCACCAAAATTTTTCTCATAAGTAATTTTTGCATGATAATCTATTTCAGAAGAAAAAACACATTTCCCACCTAAGTTTTGCATAGCAATACGAAATCCACCGATTCCTGCAAACAAATCAATAAATGTAAAAAGTGGTTCTACAGGCGGTGGAAAAGGTACATCCCATTCAATTTTTTTTCTGTTTGATATTAATTCATCTGACGATAGACCCAGTTTTACTGAGTTTGTTGTACGTATCTGGATTTTATTTAAATAATTTAATGCCGTAATTTGATACGATATTGGCAATTTTACCCTAACGCTCTGTAAAAAATGCGTTATAAATGCCGGGAGTTCGGTTCCGTTTTTAGAAACTTCAATATTAAAACTTTTCTTAATTTCAGAATATTTATACATAATTCAATTTTTTAACCTATTATCTACTTTATCTACACACTTATTACAATTTTTTATAATATCTTTACCCCAAAATCTCATGACTACCCAGCCTTCTTTCCTTAACGTCTTGTTGACAACTTTGTCTCTTTTAATGTTGCCTTCAATTTTTTTAAACCAAAAACTCTTATTACTTCTAAAATCTTTTTGCGCAATCTTCCAGTTTTTTCCGTGCCAAAATTCACTATCACAAAAAATTGCAACTTTCTGTTTGACTAATACAAAATCCGGTTTGCCAAATACTTTTTTATAATTCTTCCGATACCTGTAACCCCTTTTGAATAACTCACTGCCTAAGATCTTCTCTATTTGAGAACCGGAAGCTTTTACAGCTTGCATGTTCTTCTTTCTTTGTTCAGGAGTTAATCTGTCCATTTAAAATGTGCATCGGGTTAAGATGTATTCGATTAGCCAATATCTATTTTGCTTTAACCTTAAAAAATTCGGAGACTTCAATATCTAGAGTATTTATAATTTTCTTTAAAGTAAGAACTGTTATATTATTTTGGCCTCTTTCAATTCTTCCCATGTAAGATCTATCTACATCACATTTCAATGCAAGATCTTCTTGTGATAAATCAATTTTCTTTCTTAATTTTCTAACATTAGAGCCAATTTGCTTTAAAAACTGACTTTCGTCCGCGGTATATTTCTTATTCATGTTTTGTTATATTCAAAATTATGCCATTGTGTAGTTTATATCCACGGATTAGTATACCACGGATTATAATACCTCATTTTGGTATTGACATACTTATGAGTAATAATAATATTGCACTGTAATTACAGCTTTTACACTATTTGCCAACTATTACAAAGCATTGATTGAATGAACCCGGATCGATGGATGAAAAAAACGGAATTGAAAATATTCTTAAGGATTATCACTTCAAATATATATAATAAAACCAAATGCGGTATGCATTAATAAACACTATATATCAAACATTACTCATCCATTAATAACCTATAAACCCAAAAACCATGAAACCTGTAACTTCATTTTTTACCCGAAGCATTTTGTTAGTATTCTTTATCCTGCCGTATGTATACCTATCCTCGTGCGGTGATACAGCCGTACCGGTTGAGCCTTCGCAGCATAACTCAGTAACCGGCGATATCCCCATAGCATCTCAGCAGGGTTTGTTAAGGCTTACTGTAAATTACAAAAACGGCTCGGTGGTTGATGAGTACTGCTGGCTTGTACAGGCGGGCTTAAGCGAGCTTGCCCTTGTGCGCCGCACTGCCCTGCCGGAGCTTAAAGTAATATCTATCGGGGAGGTTACTTCGCTAAGGGTCACCAAATGGACCCGTGAGGCTTTCTGGGGCAGGGTAATTACAGGCACGCAGTTAACCGATTCAATGTGCTGCACATCTGTCCGTTATGATGGCGAAAGATGGTACCTGGAAAGCCCCGGTGATACCATACAGGCAGTCACAAACCCCGGGCGCATAGTAAACTTCTTTGAAAAATGCCCCTACTAAGAGTTATGAAGAAAAAAACTAAACGCGTAATAACGGGTCCGGGCGCTGCACATATGAATTTATTTAACTCTGGCGCCATCATGCGTGAAGAACTGGATCGCCTGGTGGGTGAGCATAAAAAGCTTATTAAGGAGGGTACCTCCACTGGCAGGGCGCAAAGCATGATGAAGAAAATTGAGGAGTTAACTGCCCGGCTCGAGGCTCTAAGCACAGAGCTTAATGAGTAAATAATGTTAATGCAAAACTAAAAACAGAAGGGTCATAGACCCTTCTCTGCAAAAAAAAGCTTAGTGCCTATAGTGGTGTAACAATTCCATCCAGCTTCTCCAAAAACCACAGCCTGTTAACAAGCTCTTTGTTTTCCTCTATTTCCTGCCTCATCCTGCGGACTGCATATTCATCCGGCTCAAGCTTCAGCTTAATAAGGCGCTCAAAGTATCCCGCCATTTCGGCAAAGATCACCCTGTACCGGCTGCTGAGCTTTTTCTTATTGTTCCCCACCCACTTCTTAAACGCCTTCACCTTATCTATATATGCCTCGGTCTGGTTTTGCTCGTAATATATCCTTATCAAAAGTGTATCGGCCTCATATTTATACGTTGCGTCAACCTGCTTAACTTTGCTAAGCGCATTTATTGCCTCGTCATACTGCTTCATTTCAAAGAGCAGCCTTGCTGTGCATAAGGCATTATTGCTTATAATATGCTCTTCCGGCTGCAGGCTTTGGTAAGCATCAATAAAATCACGGCACCACTCATACTCGCCAAGACCTGCTGCAGTGCTTACAATTGCGCGGTAAACGCTTGGCCTTAGCTTATTGTTTTTATTCCACAACCCCTTTTCCAGTGCAAACTTAAACAGCCCAAGTGCCTTTGCCTCGTACGCTTTGCTGCCGGCTATGGCCTGCCTGCGGCAGTAGTTAACCATATGTGTTATTGCATTCAGCTTATCCGGGTCATCAATTTTATCAAAGTTATTATAGGTGAACTCCTCAAGCTTCAGGTAAGAAGCCTCATCGTAATTGCGGTAAAACACGGTAAAGTAGTAGTAAAGCATTATGCATATATCGCCTGTATACTCATTAATGCCTTCATCCATATACCACAGAATAAGATCAATAAAGCGTGTATCAAACTCATACTTATAAAAAGTTGTGCTCTTGTTCAGC
>JAUQWQ010000184.1 GCA_030835085.1 Ignavibacteria bacterium | reverse complement strand
AAAACAAAAGAAAAAATTCCGGATTTTTTCTTCACTCATACTTATATTTTCAATACTATTGCTCTTAATAACACTTCTTGTTTCGGTAACACAAACTTCATATTTCAGGGATTTCGTAAAAGACTATCTGGTTGATATGCTTAATGAAGATTTTGCCAAAAAGCAGTCTTCTTTAAAGATCGGCGGACTGGAAGGCAATTTCTTCAGTGAGATCATCGTCAAAGATGTTTTACTTACCGTAAAACAGGAAGAAATGATAAAGCTTGAAAGGGTTAAGATCAATTTTGATATTTTCGGTCTGTTGAACAAAACCGTTGAGGTCACAGAAGCTGTAGTTAATAACCCAACGGTAAATTTTGTGCGTATTCCGGGGGATAAGGGCGATTCTCTTTTTAATTTTGCTTATCTTTTTTCTTCTGAGGATACAACTAAGGATACTTCGGAGTTTGACTGGAAGATCAACGTTAAACGTCTCCGCATGGAAAATCTGAATTTTACCATGCTTGGTACCAAACCGCAGGATCTGCCTATTAAAGATCTGAAAATTCCCAATGCACCCAGTTTTACAACAGATAATTTAAGAATAAGCTCACTTACACTTGAAACCCGCGCACAATATGATAAGAATGCCATTCAGTTATGGATAGATTATCTTGGTTTTAATTCAAATTTCGGGTTTGATCTAAAAGGGTTATCAGGTGACTTCTACATATCAAAATCGCGTGCGGAAATAAATAAACTCAACATCGAAACTTCGAGAAGCTGGGTACAGATGGATTATGTGTTTATTGATAAACTTGACCTGATGAATGTTGAGGGTTTGCCTTCTTTTAAAGGGAAAGATATGAGGATGAGCCTGGTGGGCAAAAATTTTGATTTTGATGACCTAAAGTCCTTTCTGCCTGCAGTGGATTTTCTTAACGGGAACCTGTTTTTTGAAATGAAAGTCAAAGGCAAATTTGATGATATGATAATCGAAAAATGCAGGCTTGAAACTCCGAATACTGATATGGGTTTTTCAGGCAGACTGTTAAATCTTATTGACCCTGAACATCTGTGGCTTGATGTGAAAACCACTGAATTCAGGATCGATCCTGTTGATACAAAACGGTACACTCCCGGGTTACCGATACCTGATTATACGCACGTTGGAGTTGTAACCGGTAATATGTCATACAAAGGTGAACCTCTTGATTTTGAAACAACATTTGATGTTCAGTCAACTGTAGGTAATGCAAAAGGGTTTTTTAATATGAATCTGAAAAATCCGAACATTAGTTACAATACATCAGTTGACGTGACAAAGGGTAATATTGGAAAAGTAATAAAAAACCCGAAACTTGAAAGTGACATAAACGGACATGTTGAAGCAATTGGAAGCGGGTTTGCCCTTGGGGTAATTAACAGTACTGTTAAGTATGAACTGCGAGATACTAAACTGCTTGAACAGAAGATTGATAAGTCGCAGGGGGTACTGAACATGCGCGGATATAATGTTGAGATGGATGTCCAGTATGCATCCGGTAAACTTGATGCAGCTGTTAAAGGTAATGTTAACATTCGTGATTTTACCAATCCGATCTATACACTCAAAGGTCAGGTTAAGAACCTTGACATCTCAGCATTTACTAAAAATAATTCTGATAAGAGCAATTTGTCATTTGCTTTCGATATTAACGGCAAAGGGATTTCACCAGAAGGACTTGAAGGGACTTACAATATTAATCTTGCGAATTCATATTACGGGAATTATGATTTTCTTGCAACACCAATTGACCTTAAAATTTCAACAAGCGGAGCAAATGATTATGTTACTCTCAGCTCTAACCTTGTTGATTTTAATGCCAAAGGAAATTTCAAACTTACAGAAATAGGCGATGTTATAGCAAGTAATATTGTCATGATCCAGAATGAAATTTCGAAGAAATTCAGGCTCGATACTTTATTGCCAGTGCAGCTCACAAATATTTCAGGCAGTGATATGGATTTCACATACGATCTGAGGACCAAGAACCCCGAAGCAATATCAAAGATGTTCTTCCTGAGTGACATGTATTTTGACGGCAGTGTGAAAGGAAGGATCAAGAATTCCCAAACAGGATTTGACGGCACAACAACACTAAAAATAAATGATTTTGCTTATAAAGATACTCTTTTTGTGCTGGGTAATTCACATGCTGAATTTAAGCATTTGAATACTTACAGAAATTATAAAAATGCTGAAAGGGGTGATTTCAGCTCATTTAATTCACTGATAACTTTTGATGCTGATACTTTAAGGATAGGTACAAGGATATATGACAGTGTTAAAACTATATTCAGATTGAGTAATGGAATTCAGTATTATTCACTGGATGCAACACAGGATTCGACTATAAAAGTTGACCTTTCAGGTACTATTGATCTTGCAAGTGATTCAGTAACACTTGCTATTGATACCTTATTTGCCAGTTATAATCGCATTGATCTTTATAACTATGATACTATGCTTGTAAGTTATCATCCTTACGAAAGTAATAACAGGATAATTTTCAATGATTTCAGCTTAACCGGTGATTACCTAAAAGTAAAGATAGGCGGTTATTATTCTTTAAATGATTCGAGTGATATATATGCCGAAGCTAATAATATCAGCATACCTGCACTTATGGAACTAATCTATAATCCGGGTGCTTTGTATAATAAGAAGGCAAAATTCGATGATTATGAGACATTATTTAAGGGCAGCATAAGAAGAGTATTGATGACTTTTAAAGGAAATATGGATGATCCAAGGCTTGGTATTGAAATGAATACCAGTCTGCTGCGTTATGATAATCACAAAGTTGGCAGGGTAGATGCATTTATTGACTATACCAATAACAATTTATCAACAGATATTTTAATGAGTAATGCCCAGGGGCAGGGTAAGCTTAGACTTACCGGAAATGTTCCGTTTAATAATCCTTTAAAAACCCCGGACAGCTCTACTTATATGACAGTCCTTACAAGTCCATTGGATTTAAGCCTGAAAGCAACAAATTTCCAGATCAACTTCTTTTCAAAGGCTATACCTAATTTCACTGACTTAAGAGGTTTCCTTGACGGAGAGATCAATGCAAGAGGTACAATCTCAGACCCGGTTCTCTCAGGTAATGCGAATATTACAAAAGGCAGATTGTTCTTTACATGGAACGGTTTGTATTATAGATTTGAATCCAGTTTAAAAACGGCTAATTCTGATCTTATTGTAGAGAGATTTTCAATCTATAACGATAGGGACCAGTCACGTCATATTGATGTTTTCGGCAAAATTAATTTTGCCGGCTTAAGTGTTAACGATATTGACCTAACAACATCGGGCGATATGTATTTCCTGGACGGGTCATCTATCCAGAACAGGTTTGGCTTTTACGGGGAAATGCTTGGAGGAATTGGTACCCCTCCAATAAGAATTAAAGGTAACCTGCGTAACCTGCTGGTATCAGGGCAATTGGTGATTAAGAGCGCAAAGCTGTATTTCCCGGCAATTTCAAGTCTTGCTTACGATATATACAGCGATGACTTTACTTACCGGATACTTACTGATTCAGCTGGATTTAAATTTCTGGATACAACTATAACAGTATCCGATCAGGATATCGGAAACCTGGACCCGTTCTTAAGATATAATTACATACTTGAAAAAAGAGAGCCTACAGTTGCGGATTACATTACTTATGACCTTGATATACTGATGGAAAAGAATATTGTTGTAAATGTAAATATGAACAGCTTAACCCGTGAAGAATTGAACGGTGAGTTCCAGGGTAATCTCAGGCTTGATAACCGGACCTCAGACAGAAGATTCCAGCTTTTCGGCAGGCTTAATATTGTCGGAGATTCCTATTACCGTTTCTACAAGAATTTTTCTATTAATAACAGTTATCTTGATTTTAACGGCGATTATAATAATCCGTCATTAAATATTAAAGCAGAATATAAGAATGTCAGAACGGTAGATAATAACCAGGAAATTATGTTTGTAGTACTTGATATATCAGGTACAAGGTATCAGCCTAAACTCACCTTATCACTTCGGAATAACGATGACGTCAAAAAGGAAGGTCCTGAAGCACAAACTGAAGCTATTTCCTACCTGTTATTTGGCGGTCCTATTGCACAGGGCTCCACTGCTCTAGGAAGTTTAGGCAATAATGTTTCTTCTGGATTTGCCTCTTCATTACTGTATGAAGCATTAAGAAATATAGCGCCATTTGTTGTTAATACAGAAGTTATTTATAACGGCGGAAATCTAAGCGATACTGACATAAAGATAACTTCGGCTTTTGGTGATGCTATTGTGAAATTCGGCGGTAAAATACTAAGTAATATTAATAACCTTGAAGTGAGTGTAGAGTATCCGCTCAACAAACTGCTGAAGATTGATGTATCAAATAACCTGTTAATTCAAATATCCAGGACATATTCTAATTCCATTTTTAACAGTGACCAGGGTTTTGAATCCCGGGCAGGACTTACATATAAGATCCGCTACTAACTTAAATATAAAACAAAGTGGCTAAAAACAAATTAAACGACCTGAGGCAGCAAATTTTAGGATTGTTTAAACAAACCCCTTCACTTTCAATCAAATTCAATATGCTCTTCAACAGGCTGAAAGTGAACAAATCCCTGAAAGCTGAAGTACGTAATATCCTGAATGAACTTGTTAATGAAGGGGAACTGCAGAAGAATGGCAAGTATTACGAATATAACGGTCAGGCTTTATTCTATGAAGGAGTAATAACACTTGACAAGAAAAATGAATATGCCGCTGAAATTACCACGAGCAGTGGTACAATCATCCTGCCTATCAGAAAGAAGAATCTACTTACTGCTCTGACCGGTGATAAAGTTGAAGTCACAATAATAGAATATGCTGAAAATAATGAACGCGAAGCGATCGTAGAAAATATTATCCAGCGCGTAAAACACTCAGTAGTAGGCAAACTGCAGTTCAGCAGCAAAGGTGAAGATTACGCATTCGTTATCCCTGATGACAGGAAATTCAGGAAAGATATATTTATCCCCAAAAATTCACTTAAAGGTGCAGTAAACGGAGATAAAGTAATATGTGAAATTGTGAACTGGGAGTACCAGGATCTATCACCTGAGGGAAAGATCACACAGGTATTGGGCAAGGCAGGTGATGTAACAACAGAATTCAAAGCACTTATCAAGAAATACGGGTTAACTAAAACTTTTCCTAAACCTGTAAAAGATGAGTTGAAAAAACTGGAAGATGAAGGGAAATTTGAAATACCTGCAGAAGAGATCAAAAAGAGAAGGGACCTTAGAGAAGAATTGATATTCACAATTGATCCCGTTGATGCAAAGGATTTTGATGACGCAATATCTCTGGATAGGCTAGATAACGGTAATTATTACCTTGGTGTGCACATTGCTGATGTAAGCCATTACGTTACAGAAGGCTCTGAGCTTGATAACGAAGCTTTGCTTAGAGGTACCAGCGTGTACTTAATGAATGATGTTGTACCAATGCTGCCAGAGAAGCTTTCCAATGATATTTGCTCACTCAAAGAAAAAGTTGACCGCCTGGTATTTTCTTGCTTTATGGAAATTGACGGGAAGGGCAATGTACTTAAGTACGATGTATGCAAATCAATTATCAACAGCAAGAAGCGATTTACTTACGAAGAAGTGCAGAGTATACTCGATAAGCAAAAAGGGAAGCACCTTGATAAGCTGAATGAAATGAATGAGCTTCACAAAATACTTTTTAAACGCAGACTTGAAGAGGGCAGTCTTGATTTTGAGTCGACCGAAGTAAAAGCTGAAATAGTTGATGGTTTAATAAAGAGCATTAAGCCCAAAGAAAGGCTTGATTCGATGAGGATGATTGAAGATTTTATGCTCATTGCGAATAAATGTGTAACGTTGTTTGTTGAAAGACAGAAGAAAAAACCGCCGTTTGTGTACAGGATACATGATCAGCCGGATAAGAAACGAATAGTTGAGCTTTCCAACTTTGTTAAGCAGTTTGGCATCAGGCTTGATCCTGAAAACAAACGTTCTATACAGAAAATGCTTCTTGAAATTGAAGGCAGACCCGAGGAATTCCTGATAAATGATATTACCATCCGCGCAATGTCAAAAGCCATATATTCAGAAGAGAACATCGGTCACTACGGGCTTGGTTTTGATTACTATACTCATTTTACTTCACCTATCAGAAGATATCCGGACCTGATCGTTCACAGAATACTATACGACGTAATTAACGGACTTAATGCCAAAAGGTCAAATCATTACCAAAAGGAACTGCCGGATATCTGCAAGCAGTCAACTGACAGGGAAATTAACGCAGTTCACGCAGAGCGTGAAGCTATTAAGATCCTGCAGTGCCAGTATATGGAAAGCAATGTTGGAAAAGAATTCCAGGGAATTGTTTCAGGAATTTCAGAATACGGCATATATGTTGAAATTACAGATAGTATGATAGAAGGCATGGTAAGGCTTCGTGATATGAATGATGATTACTATATTTTAGACCAGCAGAATTACCAGATAGTAGGCAGGCACAGAAGGAAAAAGTACAGGATAGGGGATAAGGTCAAGATAAAGGTTAATAAAGTTGATACAGAACACAGGTGGATAGACCTGGTTTTTGTGAAGTAACTCTGTTTAATAAAAGCTTAAGGGGTCAACGTCAATATCAACCCTTTCGGTAGACTTAAGCTTTAATGAATGAATGAACTCCTGCAGGTCAAACATGAGCTTTTCGCTGAAGGAGAGAGTCTCGCCCGTAGTTTTCATTACTTTCAGAATTATATGCATTCTGTAAGTATTTTTTATTTTATAGATCAGCGCAGGAGCAGGCTTGAGAAGCTCAATATAAACATTGCTTGTTGTTGTGTTGAGGGCATTATTCAGGTAATGAAATATCTTCCAGGAATGATTATTAACATTAACCTGCTTTGGCGAAGTTACTTCAATCAGTATCATCTTTGAAAAAGGAGGATATTTGTGCAGCGAGCGGTGCTGTATTTCCTTCTCAAAAAATGAAACAAAATCGTGTTTTTCAACCATTGGGAAAATATAATTATCCGGGTTCATTGTCTGTATTACAACTTTTCCGTTGTCGCTTATTCTGCCTGAACGCCCCGATACCTGCATCAATAATTGAAATGTTTTTTCTGATGCCCGGAAATCCGGGATATATAATCCAATATCGGCGGATATAACTCCAACAAGATACACATTCGGAAAATCCAGACCCTTTGATATCATCTGTGTGCCTATCAGTATATCAAATTCACCATCATGAAAGCTCTTTAGTATCTTACGGTGTGCATCTTTACCCTTTACTGTATCGGCATCCATCCGCATGGTTTTTGCCTGTGGGAATAATCTCTGTATTTCCTCTTCAATTTTTTCAGTTCCAACTCCAACAAGCTTAAGGTTCTGGCTGCCGCAAATTTCGCAATGCTCAAGCAGGCTTTCGGCTGTACCGCAATAATGACAGCGCAGCTTATCGATATGTTTGTGATATATCATTGTAATATCACAATTGCGGCACATTTTAACGTTGCCGCAATCAAGGCACTGCTGATAAGCTGAATATCCGCGGCGGTTTTGCATTAAAATTATCGCCTGCCGGTGTTTCAAAGCTGAATCAATATAATTTATCAGCATTGAAGATAGCACGCGCTGCTCTTGCGTTTCATACTTTTTATACTTGCTCGGGTTCCTCAGCTCATCAAGCATGTTTACAATTTCAACCTTCGGTTGTTTGGTTTTAAGAGCGCGGTGGGGAAGCTCGAGCAGTGAATATTTGCCCGCTTTATAATTATAATAACTTTCCATTGAAGGTGTTGCCGAACCCAGAACTACGACAGCATTGTTAAGTTTTGCCCTTACAATGGCTGAATCCCTTGCATTGTACTTGGGATTCTTATCAGTCTGTTTGTATGAATGATCATGTTCTTCATCAACAATGATAATTCCAAGGTTATCCAGCGGGGCAAACAATGCTGAGCGTGCTCCTATCACGATCTTTATTTCCCCGGTACGAATCCTCCGGTAAACATCGAACCGCTGACCATCTGAAAGCTTACTGTGAATAACGCCGATAATATCCCCAAAGTATGTTTTGAACCTGTGAATCAGCTGCGGCGTAAGTGAAATTTCAGGTACAAGTACAATTGCGGTTTTACTGTTGTTTAACGCGTATTGAATAGCCTCTATATATACCTGCGTTTTACCGCTTCCCGTTACACCGAATAAAAGGAAAGTTTTAAACTTACCCAGTGATGAATTTATTTCCTTAAGTACTGATTTTTGATCAGCATTAAGCTCAATGATTTTTTTATCGGCGCTGAATTCCTGGTTATCTGCCCTGTCAGCTTCTTTCATATGCAGTGTAACAAACTCACGTTTTTCAAGTGACTTTAATACTGATAGCGCTGATTTTGTTTTCTTCAATACATCAGAAGCTTTAGCTTCGGAAATTTCATTTTCGATGAGGTACTTCAGTACTTTTACCTGGCAGGTTGAGCGGAATTTTGCTTCCTTAAAAAATATCTCAAGTGACTGTTTCGTGTAATCCCTGAACTCATCAAGCAGTTCGAATTTTACGTATCTTTCGTATTTCGACCTTGCTGTTTCGCTTACTGTAACATGCTCCTGTTTAAGCACGCCGCTTTCAGTCAATGATTGAACAGCGCTTCTGACGCTCGTTGATCTTAGCTTATTTTCAAGCTGTTTGACAGAAAGTGAGCGCTCTTTTAGAATATTAATAATGTTCTTCTGTAATGTAGTATAAGGGATATTAGGTATCACAATCGACGCAGTATAAAGCACCCTTGATTCAACTTTTGCGCCTTTTGGAACCGCCGAAAAAATAACCTCGCCCAGGGGGCAGATGTAATAAACGGATATCCATTTGCAGAAGCTAAGCATTTCATCACTTAATATTTGACTGACATCAAGTAACTTTTTTAAAGGTTTAGTCTTCTTTAGTTCTGTTGAATCATCAAGGCTGATCACAATACCCGTTATATCTTTTGTGCCAAACTGAGCAAGTACACGCATACCGGGTTTGATGAATTCACTGATTTCCGCAGGGATAGAGTAAGTGAATAATTGACTTACCGGAATATTGAATGCGATATTTGCGAATTTATCAGCCATTAAAAAAAGGGATAGAATTTAATTCTATCCCTGCTAAAATATGAATAATTGTTATTATTAACCGTGGAGTGATTCAAGATACCGCTCAACATCAATTGCAGCCATACATCCTGAGCCTGCCGCTGTGATAGCCTGGCGGTAAACATGGTCCTGTGCGTCACCGCAGGCGAATACACCCGGAATATTTGTATATGTGTTCACTTTGTTAGTCTTAATATAACCGGTATCTTCAAGCTCTATCTGACCCTTAAATATATCAGTGTTCGGTTTATGTCCAATTCCAAGGAATATACCTTCTACTTCCTGGTCAGTTACCTCACCGGTCTTGATGTTTTTTAGTTTTGCATGAGTTACCCGCTTTTTGTTCCCTTCACTTACGCCAATTACTTCTTCAAGCACTGTATCGGTAACAAGTTTAATCTTGGGATTCTTTTTAGCTCTATCGAGCATAATTTTTGAAGCGCGGAATTCTTCCCTGCGGTGTACTATCATTACTTCTTTTCCGAATTTTGTGAGATAGTTTGCTTCTTCCATTGCTGTATCGCCGCCGCCAATAACAATAATACGCTGATCTTTAAAGAAGAAACCATCGCATGTAGCACATGCTGATACGCCAAAGCCCATGTATTCTGATTCCGACGGCAAACCAAGAAGCTTGGCTGATGCACCTGTTGCAATGATAACTGTATGAGCAAGATATTCTTTTCCTTCAACATATAATTTGAACGGAGAGGCCGAGAAATCCACTTTATCTACATATTTAAACTGGCAATCTGCACCAAAACGCTGCGCCTGTTTGCGCATTACATCCATCAGTTCAGGTCCCATTATGCCGTGTTCAAAGCCGGGGTAATTCTCAACTTCTGTTGTAATGGTCAACTGCCCTCCGGGCTGCATACCTTCAAATACAAGGGGTTTCAGGTTAGCGCGACCGGTGTATAATGCTGCTGTTAAACCTGCCGGACCCGAACCTATGATAATTACATTGTGTACATTCTGATCACTCATTTTAGTAGTAAATTTACATTAATAAAAATAAAAATTATTTATACTTGTTTACTTTTTGTCTTATTGCATCGTTGTTGGGGTTCATCTGTAAAGCGTCATTCCAGGCTTTTAGTGCCTTAACCACTTCACCCATTGCTTCGTATACATCACCAAGGTGGTCAAGCAGGGTTTCATTCTTTCCAAGTTTTATTGCTTTATCTATATATATTACCGCATTTTTATAATCTTTCAGTTTGTACAGGATCCAGCCGTATGTATCCAGGTATGAAGCGTTATCAGGCTCTTTTTCGATTGTTTTTTTGGACATTTCCTTTGCTTCGTTCAGCTTCTCGCCAATTTCAGATAAATGGTAGGCGTAATTGTTGAGTAACAGGATATTATCAGGGTGATACTTGAATGCCTGCTCATATAGTTTTGAGCATTCCTCATTCATTTTCAGGTCATCATAAACAAGCCCAAGGTTGCTTAAAGTGTTCAGGTCACTTGGATTCTGTTCCAGCGCTTTTTCCAGATATGGCAATGCGGCGCGGTTATCCCCAAGTCTGTAAAATGAATTACCTGTGAGATAATTAAGCCTGAAGTCATCCGGAAACTTATCTGTACCGCGTTTGAAAATATCCATCGACTTGCTGAAATTATTCTTTTCATAATAATAAAAGCCCACCTGGACGTAGAGTTCAGCCGAGGTATCAGTCGCTGCAAGTAATCCTGCAAAACGCTCATCCGCAGTCTCGGGGTTATCCTGTGCATCCATATATATAAGGTAGTATGAAGGCATCCACTCATTTGGATATGCTGTTTCCAGGTTCTGCAGTATGTTGCGTGAAACACCGCGGGCTTCCTTATCCTGCTCTGATGCCTGCAGAAAAGCTATTGCAACATCCATCTTTGTCATGAAGTCCACGCTGTCCCGGTTAAGCAGCTTGCTGTATTTATCGAATGCCTCTGCATTTTTATGCTGGCGGAAATATAGCTTTATTACTTCTGTCTGAACGTCGCGGTTATTGGGATTTGTACTCAGTATCTCTTCGTAAATCCTTATCGCATTATCATAATCAGGTATCTTTACATAGGTGGCTGCAGCAGAATACTTTAAATTGATATCAGTTGGATTGATCACCAGAAGTTTTTCTACCGTAGCGGCAGTGTTGGCGTAATCATTAAATGATTCATAGATATCTGCCATTCTTAAAAGGACTGTTTCATCGTACTGGTAATTTTCGGTAATGTTTTCGTAATACTTCAATGCCTCCGAAGGCATCTTCAATGCTTCATACATTCTGCCCATATTGTAAATAATGTTAATATCATCGGGGCGTTTTTCATAAATATCTTTAAGATATTTCAGGGCATTTGTATAATCACCAAGGATTATATAAGTATCAGAAACCTGTTCTTTGTAAGCTAAGTTGCTGGGATTGATCTTAATTGCTTCAAGGCCGTACTCCAGCGCTTTTTGATGCTGGGTGACATTTGTATATAGTTTGGAGAGCGCGAAGTATATCCCCGCAGCCTTTTCGATCTTTAAGGCTTCGTTATATTTGCTGATAGCGGCAAGATAATTGTCTTTCAGTTCCAGAGTTTTAGCCTCTATAAACAGTTCTACCGCTTTCGGGTTAGCGGGTTCATCCTGGGCATAATTACTGCCTAAAACAGCAAAAAACAGCAAAAAAATTAAGAAAATTATTTTCATTGGAATGGTAAATATAGCCTTATACTATTTTAATAACAAAGTAAAAATGCGGTTTAAACACTGAATATCAATAATTATAGTGTAAAATATGAGTAAAAAAGTTAAATTAGTTCACATAATAAACAACATTAATATTAATTAATAATTCCAATTTAACATTTAAAAGCTGTTTCATAAAATAAGATGAAAAATATTACAATTTTGTTCACAGTCATTTTCATGGCATTAGCCGGTTTTTTCGTGCAGGCTTTTGCTCAGTTCTTAAACCCGGTAATAAACAACCCGGTTTTGCCGGATGTTATGGGATATGTAAATGTAATTGAAGCTAACGGCCGGCATAAATACAATACGGTTTATAATGTTGATTCATTCCCTCTGTTCAGCGGTTTTCCTAAAACTTTCAGCGGAGCCGTATATGAAGGCGGTATATTATGTAATATGGATGGAGATAACGACCTGGAGATAGTAAGAAATATGGGATATACAGTGCAGGCATGGAACTATGACGGTTCAAATGTTCCGGGATGGCCGGTGACAGTGCCTACATATCAGCTTGAATGCGCCCCTTCATTTGGTGATGTTGACGGCGATGGACAGGAGGATATTGTTGTAACAAATCACGGTTTAACCTCCGGAGGATTTATATTTGCTTACAGGAAGAACGGAACAATGCTTCCCGGTTTTCCGATAAATCACGGTTATAGTACAAGAACGCCCGTGCTTGCAAATGTTGATAATACTGCGGCACTAGAGATCATAGTGAACAAAAGGCAATCCGGCGCAAATGAAGTAAGTATCTATACAGGCAGCGGCGCAGTTCTTTCAGGATGGCCGAAAAGTATAAATAGCGTGCCTGCATCAAGCTCCGCAGTTGGAGATATCACAGGCGACGGGCAGCCCGAAATTGTAGCTGAGTCATACAACTCACTTTATGCCTGGGATAAAAGCGGTAATATTCTCTCAGGCTTCCCATTTACTATGCCTAACGGCGATGTAAATTCATATTCATCTCCCGTACTGGCTGATGTTGACGGTGATAATATCAGGGAAATAATTTTTGGTACGCATGCTTTGTCAGGTCCGGGGTATGTATATGTAATGAAAAATAACGGTACTGTAATGAACGGCTGGCCCAAGCAGGTACCTAACTGGATTTACGGGCCTCCTGCAGTGGGTTATATTAATAATGATAATGTTATTGATATTGCTGTTGGTGACCAGGTTCTATCCGGCTCGCCAAGTGACCAGATAAGTGCATGGGATAAAGACGGGAATTCGCTGCCGGGATTTCCTGTAACTTCATTGTGGGCTATAAATAACCAGATAACAATAGGTGATATTGACAATGATAATAATATGGAGCTTATAATTGATGACAACACATCAACTGGCGGCAGAGGTAAATACCTGGCATTTAATCACGACGGAACTCCGCTTGCAGGATGGGATGTGACTGTTGATGGTACAACTATGTTCAGTACGCCAATGATCGGTGATCTTAACCGTGATGGTTTGCTTGATATTTCCGGTTCGGGCGGACTCTTCTCAAATCCTGCCTATACTTATGTGTATTTATGGAATACCGGGATCAGCTATAATGCCAATAAGATGACTATCCCTATGTTCCAGTATAACAGCAGGCATAACGGTGTTTATGGCGATAATCCGCTTGTTGGAATTAGCCCTGTTTCCAATACAATACCTAAGAACTTTGAATTACATCAGAATTATCCTAATCCTTTTAATCCTGTAACCAAAATTAAATTTTCAATTGCCGGAGTAAAAGGTACTTCAGGCAATATATTTACAAAACTGACTGTTTATGATTTAAGCGGCAAGACAATTACCCAACTGATAAATAACGAACTTGCAGCCGGTGAATATGAAACTGATTTTAATGCCTCAGGTCTTTCAAGCGGGATATATTTCTATGAATTGAATGCAGGGGGAATGAAATTGACAAATAAGATGATATTGGTTAAATAACTAAGTCATTTAACCGCCTTGTTTTTAAGGTTGGTTAAGTAAGATATTCTATTATTCATCCGGTGACTTTGAGTCATCGGATGAATATGTAAAATCAAAATTCTACTCTTATGCCTGAATTAAAATTGCGGTTGGGCGCCTGGGTTCTTTCAAGCTCCTGGTATGATTCGTTAAGAATATTATTTACAGCAAAGAATACTGTTGCCTGCCCAAACAGCTTTTTGCTGATTTTCATATCCAGCAGAAAGTAAGCTTCCGGCTCTTCGTATTTATAGAACAGGTCTTCTTCAACTTCACTTACATATTTACCGGTAATATTAAAGTTGAAATCATAATAACTTATGTCAGTATTGAAATTGATCAGGTGCCTTGGTTTGTACGGAAGAAATTCATCTTTCCGGCCGGAAGAAAGATCTTTTGCGTCTATCAGACTGTAATTGAAACCGAATGAGTATCCCAGGGGCTGTTTGAACATGTTAAGTGAGCCCGTATAATCAATAAGGAATTCAAGTCCGCGTATCTGTGCTTTTGCAATGTTCTGTACCTGGAAAGGTCCGTATATACCGCCGCCAACATTTACATACTGTATTAGGTTATCATACTCATTAATGTATGCTGATACATCAAGGGTAAATCTTTTTTCATACTGTTTCCTGAAACCAACTTCAACTGAGACCATTTCTTCCGGTTTCAAATCAGGATTAAATATGAAATCAAACCCTCCAAACAGCTCTTTCTTAAAATAAAGTTCTGCAATTGATGGTGCGCGGAACGCCCTTCCAACCAAAAATCTGAATGACGAATTCTCAAAAACTTTTCCGGTAGTTTTAGGTGAATACAGGAAAGAAAGTTTAGGGCTAAGCTGGACAAAATGGTTCATTCCCACAAATTTATTGTAATCAAGTCGCACACCGGCAGTAGTTGAAAGGATTGTATTATCCTGTTTATCTGTAATTATTTTGTGCTGGTCCTGAACAAAAACCCCGAAATTGTTCATTTGCTGATTTCCATATAAAATAGCCTCGGGATCTGACTTTACAACGTTCCACTGAACATCAGTTCCGGTAATCAGGTAATTCCTTTTTGAAAGCTGGAAATCGAGCTGCGAAATATTGCCAAAATTGTAAGAAGTAATATAAGTCTCAAATCCTTTTGAAGGATCCGAAGCAAAAAGTATGGTAACTGGATTCTTTGGATTGTAAAATGATATACTCTTTAATTTATAGTAATAAAATCTTGATGTATATTTGGTATTCTTTCCGGGTATTGCAGTATAAAAAGCATCTATGCTCTGAGTTTCTTTATTTATCTTATCTCCTATGTAATAGTCTGCAACCCTGTAAGGCATTGAGTATCCGCCTGCATCTTTACGCCAGTAATGGGGGAAATCACTCTTGGATTTTGTGTACTGCAGTGTTACTTCCAGATCACGGTTATTTATTACATCATACATCAGCTTCGCCAGACCGCTGTAGAAATTGTAGCCCGTCTGCATGGCATGGCCATCATTTTGCTTGAAGTTAAAATTAAGCATGAATGCAAGCTTGCCGTATGTGTTGCTGTGAAGCATATCAAATCCTGTAAAACTTCTTAAACCATTTGTAAATTTTAAACTGTCATTCAATTTTTCATAAAAGCCGTAGTTAGTACTGATACTGGTAAATGATTTATAGGTCGGCTTTTTTGTAATTACATTTATTACGCCGCCAATCGCAGATGAACCGTATAATGATGAAAATGCTCCTTTAACAACTTCAGTGCGTTCGATAATTGAAACGGGAATTAATGACCAAAGTGCACCTTTAGAATCACCCGTAAGTGAGGGTCTTCCGTCAAGCAGCAGCAGAACGCGGTTACCAATACCGCCGCCGGCTACATCACTTGAGCCTCTGATTGATAAGCTTTGGACATTTATTCCGCTTGTTTTAAAAATAGTTACTCCCTGAACGTCACTTAATACATCATCAAATGTTAACGGGTTGCGGTTCCTGATATCTTCGGCTGATACTATAGATATTGACGAAGGTGTTTGTTTAAGAGTTAGTTCTGTCTTAGTTGCTGTTACATTTATTTTATCTGTTTCAATATTAACCGGTACAAGAAAAATGTTCACAGTTTTAGTTTCATTGGCTGCAATTGTGATATCTGTTATTTCTTGTTTCTCGTACCCAAGTCTAACGGTTGAAATTACGTAAATACCGGCAGGAATTTGTTTAAACTCATAATTCCCTATCAGGTCGCTGCTGGTTTCAGCTTTAAAATTTCCTGTACCTTCGGCGGAAACAAGTTTGATCTTCGTGTATCCAACTAAACCATCATTTGTAAGATCAATTACTTTTCCGGTTATTTTCCCGGTATTATCTTCTGCATAACAAATGTTAGCCAGAAGCAAAATAAAACACAGCACTTTACTCAATGAAAGTAAAGTGCTGTGTGAAAAGTTAAGTATTAAAGTGAAAATACTCATTAGAATATTTTCTTAGCAGTATCGGACCAGCTTATCATGTTAATATATCTTACTCCTACTCCGCCGCTGATCACAGCTGAATCAGATGGGCTAAATAAACAAGTAAAAGAATGCAAAGTATCACAACCGAAAATACTCATTATTGGACTTTGTCCCCCGGTGTTTTTTCTAAAACCTACTGATACTACATAAGCTCCGTCAGCAGGCAAATTAGAAAGTGTATAACAATAATTCAAGTTTGTTCCATTGATCCTAACAGTATCGTATGCAGAAGGACCTGATGTTGGAGGCCAACTTGCTTTTGGATAAGCTGATATCAGGTATACACCTCCTGAACGTACGAAATTAGTATCAACAAACGTTATTCTTCCTTTAATCATTCTTCCAGTTAATGTCGAATCTGTGCAAGCAG
This sequence comes from Ignavibacteria bacterium, assembly GCA_030835085.1. Lineage (GTDB taxonomy): Bacteria > Bacteroidota > Ignavibacteria > Tepidaquicellales > OLB5 > OLB5. Next base: position 3,908 of record JAUQWQ010000184.1, on the reverse strand, counting down.
TATCAGGGGTTGTTGGTGGATTGTTTGTAATTATTGTATCTTCACCGCAGCTATTTATTAATATTCCCACAAAAGCCACAATAACAAAAAGTCCCAAATGTTTTAAAAATGTCTTTTTCATTTAAATTTATTATTGATTTTTTGAAAATTAGTTAATTGTAATTCTTGATACAAAATTAAATATAGATGTCATATTAAAATATGACTTATGTCATAAGCAGATAAGATTTTGGTCAGTTTTTATTATATTTTACGTAAAATCTGCAAAAATGGATTTAAAACGAAAAATATGCTATAAGTGTTGGTAACAGTAACCACAAAATACCCTTTAAAAGAAAAAATAGAAATCCATAAAATCCGATTTTCTTTATTTTTTGACTGAAACCATCACTTATCATCTTGAAATAACTTCATATGTCTTAAAATTTGAACTCATAGGGGGTTCTTCTCCTTTTTCTTTGGCAAGTTTGATATCTTCAAATCCGCGCTTGTGACCTTCTATGAACTCAGGAGACTTTGTCCATGTTTTGAATGTTTCTTCACTATCCCAGTGACTGACAATGAGGTAATTATCGCTGTTATCCTGTGGTTTTAGAACTTCCATGTATTTAAAACCCGGCATACGGTCAATCGCTCCGGCCCGGGTTGCAAACAGCTCTTCAAAGCGCGGCTTATAGTGATCCTTGCAGCTTATGTAATTAATAGCAACAAAATTTTTTTCCATATAGTTTAGCAGTTATTTATTTTTTTGATTTTCAAACATAATAATTTAAATCGGACTAATCAAGTCTAATTAGACTTTTTAAGTCCTATATATTTATATTTTTTACCTTAATAGTTAATCCTCTAAATTTTATATTTGCTTCACACAATGTCAAAAAAGCAAAAAGTTACTAAAACTGTTCAAAACGGTAAATTTCCGAAAATTTTAACCGGCTATGTTCTGCCTTTATTATTCCTGCTGTTTATAATCCTTATAACTACATTTAAAATTTCAGGTGATGATGATATTTTCTGGCACCTGCAGATTGGTAAGTATATTACAGCTAATAATGTAATACCTTCAACAGATGTATTTGGCTTTGTAACTGCAGGCCAGGAGTGGATTCCGTTTGAGTGGGGATTTGATGCGCTGGCATATAACATTTACAGCATAAGCGGTTACGCCGGACTCTCAATTTTCAGAAGTTTAATTTTCGTTTGTATATTTTTCCTGTTATACAAGGTATCCCTGAAACTTAAGCTTGACCAGACAATTACTTTTTTTGTATTGATTCTTCTGGCTGCGGCATTGTTTGAGCGCTTCCTGATAAAGCCACAGATAATATCATACCTATTTACAACAGTACTGCTATATATTTTCTTAAGTTATTCGCTGGTCAAAAGAGAAGGCAGCAGGCTGATATATTTTCTGCCCATAATTTTTTTAATTTGGGCAAATATGCATATGGGAGTTCTCTCAGGCATAGTGCTCTTTACGGTTTTTGTTTTAAGTGAAGCAGCGGGCTTAATTAATCCGCAGTTTCTGTTGAACAAAGATAACCCGGCATCGCGCAATCAGTTCATTAAGCTTCTTATGCTTTATGCTGCATCAGTTCTGGTGCTTATAATGAACCCGCAGGGGATGAACACGTATACTTATGTATATTCACACCTGCAGATGAAAATGATGGAAGATGTATTTGAATGGCGCTCACCTTTTGATAAAATGTTCGCAGGTACCATGTATGTTTATGTATATTACTCATACATTGCAGCAGCAGCGGCAGTATTATATTATGCTTTTAAGAGAAAGGATATCTTATCAGGTGCAGTAGTTTTGATATTCCTGATTTTTTCAACCAGAACTGCACGATTCTCTATTGATTTTATGCTGGTAACTTCTCCGTTCATTATCATAGCACTCAATCATTTTTTAAAGAGCTCTCCGCAGAAGAAGACTAATAGTGCAGGTAACACAATGTTTGCAAAAGCTATTCCATTTATTTTATCAGCAGTGATTATAACAGGTATTGTACTTCTGCCGGGAAGTAATTTGTATTCAATCTTCAATTATGACCGCATAACCGGCTTTGGTGTTGATGAGAATGCTTATCCTGTTAAAGCTGTGAATTTTATGAAAGAGAATAAAATTGCTGACCCCAAAAGCAGGCCATTTAATACATATGATTGCGGCGGCTATTTGATTTGGGAGATAAATGGCGCGAAGAATTTCATCGATAGCAGGGGACTTAATGACGAGATATATTACAGCTTTAAAGCATTAAATAACAAAGAATACGGATTTGAAAAGAAATTTGACGGCTACGGATTTGATTATGTTCTATGGTCATTCCCCAAATTGCCGTGGAATAATACTGAACTTAAGACCTCAATACTATCATTCCTGATAAAAAATAATGAGAACTGGAAGCTGGTTTACTGGGATGACTTTTCTTTTGTTTTTGTAAAGAACAATGAAAAGTATAAAAACATAATAGAACAATTTGAGTATAAATATGCAAATCCTTACTATTATGTGTTCGATAAGGACCCGCTGAAGAATGCTCTTGCTAATGATCCGCAAAGAGTCACTGAAGAAATAAAACGTAACCTGAAGCTTAATCCTGAGGGTATATTTATTCAGGCAATGGCGAAGAGCTTTAATGTGAAATTGTGAAATGTGAAACCTTCCCGGCCAAAGCCCTGTTAGGCAGGCGTGAAATCTCAAATATGTAACGAACTTATCAGAGTTTTATGTCATAAAAAAAGTCCGGTTTTGCCGGACTTTTTTTATCGTGGAATATTGCTTAATAACCGAAAATTTCTTCAAGTGTTAAATACTTCACAGTCCCATATTTGCTTAAGGTCGCAATATCAAGTTTGTTTTTATCTCCCAATACAAGTATGGTATATTTAGAGTCCTTTATGTTTTCTGCCTGGAATTTTTTGATATCATCCAGTGATAAAGTCTGCGCTTTATCGTAAATATCTTTTCTGATATCATGATCAAGTCCGAGTTTCTGCGCACTCAGATATGAATTCAGAATTCCCGCCTTTGTTATTCTTTCGGTATTGAATTTCTGAATGAGATTATCCTTTGCGGAATTGTAAGTGATCTCAGACTCCGGCATATCGTTCAACAGCTGGAAAAGACCTGTCATTGCCTCAGGCAGTTTATCGGACTGTGTGCCGATATATGCAAGATTGTAATGCGCTTTTTCCTTTTTATTAGGTATAGTATAGGAAGAAAATGTGCTGTAAGCCAGCGCTTTTGATTCACGAAGCTCCTGGAACACGATGCCTGCCATTCCTCCACCGAAATACTCGTTATATAGCGCAATGTAAGGAATTTTATCCTTATCATAATTTTCTTTCTTGGTAAGCATTAGGATCTCAGCCTGAACCATATCGGGATAGTTAACAACATATACAGTATTATCAGCAGTGGTCAGTTCTTCATATTTCACAGGTACCGGCGCTTCTTTTAAGTTATCCGGGATGAGTGTGTAGTCATTATTCAGCTTGGTTTTCAGCACGTCTTCAGAAAGCGGCCCATAGTATAATATCTTCTGCTTGTAATTGGGAAGCTCCTTTATTGCATTTATCAGCTGCATCGGGTCAATTGCCGCAAGTTCTGCTTCTGTCATGATATCAGTATAAGGAGATTTTTGGCCGTATTTACCGTAAGAAAACATAGCATCCCACAATATCTTTTCCTTATCAAGCTTGTTATCTGCGCGGACCTTTATGATATCAGAAACCAGATTTTTTAATGCTGCATCTTCCGGTTTCAGGTCATTTATGACTGATTCCAGCAGTATAAATGCTTTATCAAAATTCTCGTTCAAACCGCTTAGTGTTAAAGCAGTCTGGTCTTCGCCTGAAGAGATGCTATAGGAACAGCCTAGCTTATAGAATTCTTCCTT
>JAUQWQ010000183.1 GCA_030835085.1 Ignavibacteria bacterium | reverse complement strand
TGGAAATTCTCTATCAGGTTACGGGTATATTCACCGAAATGGATAAATTCATAATCTTTTGAATTATATATTTTGGTATGCACAATAGCCATTGATTGTATCCTGCCGCCGGTTTCTTTCAGTATTTCAAGCATTTTTTCATCTTTAATATACCGTGATTGCAGTTTTATCAGGCTTGACATAACCTGCAGGTTATTTTTTACCCTGTGATGTACTTCCTGAAGCAGCATTTCTTTTTCCTGCAGTGATTTGGTTACTTCGGAATATAAATAGGAGTTTTCCAGAGCTATTGCCGCCTGGGAACCGATAGTTGTTAACAGCTCAAGCTGGCTTTGAGTAAATGAATTTTCACTGGTGTAATCCTGGATTGTAATAACGCCAAGCACTTTCTCACCGGCTATCATTGGAACTGCAATTAAAGATTTTGCTTCATTCTCTTCATGAGATATACCCATTAATTTAAGGGTGTGCAGAAGGTTTTCATTCAGTATTATCCCTTTTTTTGATCTTATAATGAACTCTGTAAAATCCTTTCCGTAAGGACGGCTTTCGATTTCTTTCCGGTCATTAACTGAATAGTAGAACGGGTATGTAATTGTGTTATCATTTTCATTATAAAGAGCCACATAAATGTTTTCTTTTGCAAAAAGTTTGAGAAGCATATTCCCGATATCGTTCAGTAATACAGCGGGTTCAGCCAGCCTGCTGAGGGTTTTACCGAAATGATAAATTGCGGAAAGTTCATTATTCTTTTTTAAAATTTCCTCTTCAAAAAGTTTTTTCTCTGTTATATCAGTAACAAAACCTTCGGTGGCTTCAAGTTCATCATTATCATTATAAACTCCGCGGCCCTGCTCCCACACCCATTTGATTTTTCCTTCAGCAGTACTAATCCTGTAGTTTATCTGGTATGGTTTTTTGCCTGCAAGCGCTTTTGAAATTATCTCTCTACCCCGGGCTTTATCAGATTCGTTTACCATCATTGCATAATAAAGAACCTTGTTCTTGATTAGCTCATCCGGTTTATGACCAGTAAGGTCATAAACACCCTCACTGATATACTGTATTGACCATTGATCACCTTCTTTATTGACCCTGTATACATAACCGGGAAGGTTGCTGATCAAGGTCGAAAGGAAACGCTGGCTTTCATGAAAATCACGCTCTTTTTTCTTGCTGAAATCTATTTCAATTGATGTTGATACAAGGGTAGATATCGCGGTAGTAAAATCTATTTCATCCCGTTTCCATTTCCTTATCTTATCCTGCTCTTCATGGCATATTATACCTATAATTTCACCGCTAAGATAAATTGGTATATCCATCATTGAATATATTCCGCGCGGTTTTAAATAATTTTCTGCTAATTCCAGTGTTAACGGATCTGTCTGGGCATTATCAGCTGCAATATATAGCCTCGATTCAATAGCATTAAAATATTTCGGATAATCGGTTACCGAAAGTGTTGTTTCGCCGGCAAATTCTCCGAATTTTTTTAAGTAAAGATAGTCGCAGTAAATGGAAGTTCGGCCCTCGTTGAAGAACCAGATAGAAACTCTTTCTATTTCAAGGGAATTGGCTACTACATCAAGTACTTTTTTTAAAAATACGTGAAGGTCAGTTTTATCCATCTTTTTAAGCTCAAGCAGTACGGAGTGATAATCCGAAGGAAGGTCAAATGACCCGTGTTCTGCCGTTATGCTGCTGAATGGAGTATTTAAATTATTAAAATCCAAGTATTGTTATTAATTATTTAAATGCGCCTTTTATAATTCTGCAATATCCCCTAAAAAAAAGAAGAGTGCTATATAAAATAACACTCTTCTTTGTTAAAGTAAACTGGGTTTTCGGTGATTTTACTTCACAAGGAACATTTTCTTTGTTTCAGTAAACTCTCCGGCTGTAAGCCTGTAGAAGTACAAACCGCTGCTGTAATTGGAAGCATTCCAGTTAAGTATGTATGTACCGGCAGCTTTCTGGTCATTTACCAGTGTTGCAACTTCTTTGCCAAGTACATCGTATATCTTCAGCGATACTGCAGCATCTTTTGGTATTGAGTACTCTATAGTTGTGCTTGGGTTGAACGGATTCGGGTAATTCTGAGTCAGTTCAAAATTCTTCGGTACCAGGTAATCATCAACCTTGGGAGTGTTAACCGGTCTGGATTCTTCGTCTACTATCAGGTCAATTACTCCGTCAGCTTCATAATTCAACTCTGCCGCAGTTAATGATGAAATCTGATTTGAAAAACGAAGTATAGTAACTCTTACTTTAAATAAAACCATTTCTATTAAAGCAAGAAAATCGTTATTATCGTTCAGTCTTGTAGTAGCTTTATCCAGACGGTGAATTAACTGGTTACCCTGCACGGAAGATATCTTTTCATCAGCAATAAGATCAATTACCCCGAATGTTAAATTACCGATTGAACCTATTGCGTCAGGTGCCTGTGTTTTAAAATTGAAGTAAGCTGATGGCTGGCTCCAGCCTTCGTTGGAGCAGGCAAAAACTCTCCAGTAATAAACTGTATTTAATTCGATATCTTCTAATGGAATTTCAAAATGTGAAGTAGGTGCATTACAGGTGCCTTCAAATTTATCTGGACTTGTTGTATCAGTGTAAACTTCAACCCTGTAACAATCAGCGCCTGCTACATTATTCCACTCAAGAACTACCGGAGTGATAACAACATCAACATCTTTCGGTGGTTCAACCAAAATTGGTGATGATGGCTGGGCTGCTGCACTTGCAGTAATTGCAAGCAGAACTGTAAAGAAAAACAGTAATTTCTTTTTCATGCCGTTATTGTTTAAATTTATCCCCTACTTGTTCCTAATATAATTATAAATGTTCAAAAATCAAGCATAAATTTCCAAAAAATCTAACGATAATACGTGATTTTCTAGGGTTTTTCGGGCACATAACCCTCAGGCATCTTATAATTATCCGAAAAAAAGTACTCGTCAGCTTTCTGTTCAAATACCTGGTCAGCCATGGGACTAGTCAGGTCTAGCCTGTATTCATTTATCACCATCTTGAAATGTTCCAGGAATTCCTGCCATGCCTGCTTTGAAACGTTTTCAAAAATTCGCTGGCCAAGTTCATTTGGCAGCGGCGGTGCCGCAAGCCCCGGGAGCTCGACTCCTAATTTTATGCACTTTACAATTCTATCACTCATGTTTATTTTTTTATTTAATCTAATATGACAAATTTTGACAATATTTAATATGGAAATATTTGTATAGATTAGGTACCGTTTAACTACTCATCCGTTGACTCTAAGTCTTCATATGAGTTTAATTGCAGGGGGATAATTTTTTAAATTAAATTTAAATTATTTTATAACGATTTTTGTCATCAATGAAAATATTTCTTATAATTCTAATACTAGGATCAATTACACAAATGACAAAAGCTAAGATCAATTCAACAGGCAGGAATATTCCGGTTGAATACACAGTTTCAATGCCTGAACCCTCATCTCATTTCTTTCATGTAAAAATTGAAATCAAGAATATTTCGGTATCACAAAAGAATATTGAGCTTAAAATGCCGGCATGGCGCTCAGGGAGATATTTCATTTTCGATTTCTCGGGAGGCGTGCAGGAATTCACAGCCGTTAATGAAAAAGGAAAATCTCTCAAATGGGAAATGACAGATAAATCCACCTGGCTGATACAAAGAAGCGGGAATTCCGTAATTGTAAATTACAAAGTGTTCGCCAACGATTTCCTTTCACGCACAAGGGGACTTGATGCCGATCATGCATTCATAAACAATTTGGCAGTCTTTATGTTTGCTCCAAAGTATTATAATAAACCCTTAACATTAAAAGTAATACCTTATGAAAACTGGCATTTGACTACGGGAATGGATAACTACAATAATGAGCCCAATACTTTCTATGCGCCAAATTATGATTATTTCGCAGATTGCCCGCTTGAAATTGGTACGCAAACTGATTTCAGCTTTGATGTAAGAGGAATCAAACATACCATAAGTTTCCAGGGAGAGGCGAATTACGATAAAGAAAGGCTGATCAAGGATTTTACAACTATCATTGAAAAGAACTTTGATTTCTGGGGAAGTGTGCCGTATAAACATTACACATTTATTGTGCACTGCACGCCGCAAAGCGGCGGGGGGACCGAGCATATTAATTCAACAGTGGTTGGAGTAAAACCGCAGGCATTTGATTCAGAAGCAGGATACGAATCATTTTTACGGCTCATATCGCATGAATTTTTCCATACGTGGAATGTTAAACAGCTTAAGCCTGCCGGCTTAACGCCGTATGACTGGACAAAGGAAAATTATACATCTGAGCTTTGGATAGCCGAGGGCGGCACAAGTTATTATGACGGACTTATGCTTGTGCGAACCGGGCATATGAGTGTGGAGAATTTTTACAAAGAAATAGCAAACGGTGTTAACGATGAACGCCGCAGACCCGGCAATAAGATCCAGCCCGTGGCACACTCAAGCTTTGAGGCATGGGTTAAATTCTGGAAACGCTCTGCGAATTCATATAATTCTGAATCTGACTACTACTCCAAAGGCTCACACGTGTGTATTGCGCTTGATATGGAGATCCGCAACTCCTCTAAAAATGAATACTCACTGGACGATGTTTTCCCTTATATGTTCAAAAAATTCCCGCTGGATGTAAAGGGCTATACCAATGATGATTTCCGCAAAGCCTGCGAAAAATTCGCAGGGAAATCGCTGAAACAGTTTTTTGATGATTACGTTTATGGCGTAAAACCAATTGAATGGGAAAAGTATCTTGGGTATGCGGGTCTCGTACTTACGCACAGCGATTCAGTTATCACACCAATAGTAGGTTTAAAGTGCTCAAAGAATGAAAATAAGATCATAGTTGAGGAAGTTATCGCGGGTTCATCCGCTGAAAAAGCAGGCCTGCAAAGCGGTGATGAAATAATTGCAGTAGATGGCAGCCGGCTGAGCTACGAAGAAGCCGAAAAGCGCATTAAGGAATTGAAAATAGGTGATAAAATTACATTAACTGTTTTCAGGAACAACAGGCTGACTGAAGCGAAATTGAGCATGGAAGAGATTAAGCTCTCGAATTATAAAGTTGAACTCACCCAATCACCGACCGCTTTGCAGAAGAAGATTTATGAGAAGTGGCTGGAAGTGAAAGAGTGAAATAGTGAAATATTGAAATAGCGGAACCAGATTTAGATATATTCATTTAATGTGGAGTACTTGCGGCAAAAAAGTAAATTCAAGTTATCTTTGTGTTAAAAAATGTAAAATACTTAACGAAGTATGCCAAAACTTCAATGAGAGTTGCAGTTTTTGCAATTACATTATTTGTATTGTTAACAAATAATTGTTTTGGACAAAGTATAACGTGGCAAAGAACTTATGATGGACCAGCACATTATAACGACAGAGCATATTCGTTAACACCGGCAGATGGAAATAATTTTTATGTGGTGGGAAGAACAATTGTTAGCGGATATTATCATTATATTTTGAAGCTAAATGAATTTGGTGATACACTTTGGACCAGAAGTATCCAGCTAAATCCCGGTTTTGGGGCTTTCAGTCTAAGTTCAATTTCTGATGGTTCTGGTGGCGTTGTTGTTACCGGTGATAATGATACTAGTTTTACTATGAAGCTTGACAAGTATGGGAATATTGTATGGTACAAAAATTATTATATGATAGCTACAATGTGTAACAAGATAATTAAGAAAAACAGCGATGGTTATTTAATTTGCGGCAGAAAACAAGGTACAGACGATCACGGATATGTTCTTAGTGTTGATACATCCGGAAATTTGTTATGGCAGAATTTGTATTTGTCAACTGAATATAAAAATTTTAATGATGTACTGGAATTTAACAATAGTTTCTACCTTGCAGGTGCAATAACGGATGCTCCTATTGATACGCAACAGGTATTGTTAACAAAAATTGATTTTTTTGGTGATGTCCAATGGGAAAAAAGATATACTATTTTCGGCAGGGATGGAAATGGCCAAAAAATTGAAAGATTGAATGATAAAATATTCATTGCAGGCACAACAACGGATTCAATTCTGCCTGAGGCAAGAGGATATTTTATGACAATTGATACTAATGGCAATGAAATAAGTACAAAAGTACTCCAGGCAACTAAGAGTGAAATATTACAGGATTTGCTTATTCTAAATGAAAACAGATTGCTTTTCATTCTTACCAGTGATTCATCTTTTTATATAAGTACAACAAGAGTAATCGTTACAGATTTATCCGGTAATATCATTTATGAAAAACATTTTGTACCTCCACAAAATGAAGGAGACATACACTTAGTTTCCGGGATGAAAACAAGTAATGGTGACTTAATTTTTGCCGGTAACAGTTATATTGATACAAACGCTACCAGTGAAGACGTTTTTGTTGCCAGAACTGACAGTATGTTATATGTACCGCCAATTGGTATATCTAGTTATGAGAATGAATTACCAAAAGATTATAGGCTATACGCGGCTTATCCAAACCCATTTAATCCGGTAACAAACATAAAATTCGAAATTCCCAAAGATGTAAATGTAAGCATCAAAATATATGATATTCTTGGCAGGGAAGTATTCAGCATTAACGAATACAAAAAAGCCGGCAGTTACGAGGTTCATTTTGATGGTTCTAATTTTGCTAGCGGAATGTATTTTTATAAGTTAGAGACAGATAGATTTAGTGATACGAAGAAGATGGTGTTATTGAAATAAACAATTTAAACCCCGTTGTTGGTGCCACGACTGCCCTGCAGTTCACAAACAACAGTATAATTCACTAATCCAATCTTTCTTTATTACTACCTGTCCAGTTCAGTAATCCGGTGCGGACCTGCTCGCTTAACTGCGTCCAGCTAAAGCGGGTCGGATTGTATTCATCGCCAAACAATACATACTGCATTGCAGTATTGTTATCCCTAACATCAACAATTACAGTGTAGCGTTCCATTTTGGGCTCAATCCCAAGGTCATCCTGCAGCTTCACAAATATAGGGTCATCATCAGCATCAGCAAGCACACGAAAGTACTTTGATGTTTTCAGGTCTTTTGTGTTTTTTGTAATTTTAGTACCAGAGCATGCGATAAGGCAAAAGGCAGAAATAAAAAGTGAAAAATATATTAATGTTTTCATTTATGCATCTTCATTTAAATTCTAAAACCTGCCAAGTCATTAAGACCTGGCAGGTTTATAAAATATTGTCAACTATAAACTATAAACTATCAATTATAAACTGTCAACTACTCATTTATTAGCTTCTCAATAATGTCCGTTGTCTTAATGCCATCCGCTTCGGCGTTGAAGTTTGTTATAAGCCTGTGCCTTAATACCGGCTTTGCGACCTTCTTCACATCATCAATTTCAGGTGAAAATCTGCCGCTGAGAATTGCATTTGTTTTCGCGCCTAATATCAGGTATTGCGAGGCTCTTGGTCCCGCGCCCCATTCAAGCCAGTCCTTAATATACTTCTGCGTATTCGCGCCGGCGGGTCTTGTTCTGTTTACAAGATTCACCGTGTATTCAATTACATTATCAGCAACAGGTACCCGTTTAACCAGGTCCTGCAGCATAATTATCTCATCTTTTTTAAGTACAATATTAAGCTTTGGCGCGTACATACTTGTGGTATATTTGATAATATCCATTTCTTCGCTTACGGTGGGATAGTCAAGCCATATATTGAACATAAACCTGTCAAGCTGCGCTTCAGGAAGGGGATAGGTTCCTTCATGCTCAATTGGATTCTGCGTAGCAAGTACAAAGAAAGGCTCATCAAGTGTATATGTGTTACCTGCTGCTGTTACTTTGTGCTCCTGCATCGCTTCCAGCAGGGCTGATTGTGTTTTTGGCGGTGTACGGTTTATCTCATCTGCAAGTACCATGTTCGCAAAAACCGGTCCGTGTATGAACTTGAATCGTTTCGTGCCGGTTGAACGGTCATCTTCAAGGATCTCTGTGCCGACAATATCACTTGGCATAAGGTCAGGGGTGAACTGCACTCTTGAGAATTTCAGCTCAAGTACATCTGCAAGTGTTTTAACCAAAAGGGTTTTTGCAAGTCCGGGTACGCCTACAAGCAGGCAATGCCCGCGGCTTAAGATTGCAATTATTATCTGGTCAATAACGGCATCCTGGCCAACAATGACCTTCGCTACTTCTTTTTTAAGTTCAGCAAATTTTGCATTAAGATATTTCACCATCTCAACATCATTCATTGCTGAATTACCGTTTGTGCTTACATTAGGCTTTTTTGTAACAGTTTTATTTTCTTCCATTAATAATTATTTGTCTGCAAAAATAACTGATATATTATTTAATTTGATTTCCGTCAGGATCAAAAACAAGCACTTCGCCAAACCTGGCAAGCTTATCTTTCACCGCGCCCGCATCACCTGATACTACTATTGTGATGTTTTCGGGGTGGATGTACTTTTTAGCTGCATCAAGTATATCCTGTTTCGTCAATGCGTTTATTGCGCTGATGTATTTACTGTAATAATCCTTCGGCAGATTATATAGTTTCAGGTTAATTACCCTTGATGCTACTGCATTCGCTGTTTCAAGCTGCAATGGAAATACACCCGTCATATAGTTCTTCACCGTTTCAAGCTCTTCATCGGTCACTTCTTCACTAATCATGCGGTTCAGCTCACCAAGTATCAGTGTAATTGATGTATCTGTTACTTCGTTCCTTACATCAGTATCGACCGAAAAATCACCTGAATACAGGTGCGGATTGAAGTAACTCCTTGCCCCGTATGTAAAACCATGCTTTTCACGGAGATTATAGTTAATTCTTGAGCCAAAATAACCGCCCAGTATCGTGTTCATTATTGTTACTGCAATATAGTCCGGATTGTTCCTCGGAATCCCAAGATGCCCAACCCTCAAATTGGATTGAACCGCTCCGGGTTTGTTAATAACATATACATTCTTTATTCCGCCTGTTTCACTATACTTAAATGAATTTACCCTGTTTATTCCGTCTTTTGGTAAATTACTGAATTTTTCCTCAGTGATCTTTAACGCTTCTTCTTTTGTGATATTACCCACAAACGCTATTATCAGGTTACCTGAATAATAATTCATTTTGTAAAAATCAACGAGGTCCTCTCTTCTGATATCTTTGACCGTAGTTTCAGTGCCTTCGGCGGGATTAGAATAGGGAAGCTCGCCATAAACAACCTTGTTGAATTTCTTATCGCTCAAATGACCTGCATCATCTTTACCCTGCAAAATTGATGAAAGCCTTTGCTCCTTAACCCTTGCCAGCTCATCATCGGCAAAAACGGGATCCTGTGCGACATCACTTAAAATATCAATTCCCGTATTCAGATGCTTTTTTAGTACAGAAAGTGATATATAACTTCCGTCCCAATCGCTGCCGGCATTTATGCTGCCGCCCACGAAATCAATTTCTTCGGCGATTTCAGTGGCTGAGCGTTTCGAGGTTCCTTTGGTAAGCATTTCTGCAGTGAGCGAAGCAAGCCCGTATTTTTCGCCGTCGTAAAATGAACCGGCATCTTTAAATACCATTCTTACAGATACTGCAGGAATCTTGTTATTTTCTATTACCAGTACATTTATTCCGTTGGGCAGGGTTGTATCAAAGTAGTCAGGGAACTGTACGTCTTTGGGAGGTCCGGGTTTCGGGGGCCTGGTTCTGTCTAACACGTCATCCTGTGCGTTTATATTGTTTGCCATAAATATTATTAAAAGTAAAAAGAAAGTTATTTTAAATTTATGTGTCATGTATTGTGTTTTGTACTAATCAGCTTCCGTTTCAATGTAACCGGGTTTTGGTAAGTAATTCAGTATGACCCTTCCCGAGTTCTTTAAATATTTTTCTGCCGCACTATGGATATCATCAAGCGTTATCGAAATGTATTTTTCAATATTGGTGTTTATCATACCCGGTTCATCATAGAATGTTGCGTAATGAGAAAGCATGTCTGCCTTTGCAAGATTCGTCTGTACCCTGTATGCATGCCTTGTTTCAATGCGGTTCTTTATTTTTTCAAGCTCTCTGGCTGTAACAGCTCCGCCGGCGGCTTCACCAAAAATCCTGTCAATTTCATGCTGCACTTCATCAATTGTCACATCCGGCATGAGTATGGCGTAAAACTGCAGCAGGCTTGAATATTCTCTTCCTTCGACCCAGCAGCCAATATCAGAAACGAGCTGCTTTTTGTATACCAACTCATTGTAAAGCCTTGAGCTCTCACCGGTTGAAAGTATATCAGTCAGAATATCAAATGCAAAGTATTCATCTGAATTTTCCTTTGGCAGCTTATATGCCCCGAAAATACCTGGCAGCTGTACGTCATCGTGTATGATCTTTACAACTTCGTTCTTTAACGGTTCATCTTTGAATTCAGCTGCTAAGCGAAGCTCAGTGTTGCTGTACCTGCCTTTGGGAATACAGCCGAAGTATTTTTCTGTGAGCTTAAGCGCTTCATCCGGATCAAAATCTCCTGCGATAGTAAGTACTGCATTATTGGGAACGTAAAATCTTTCGTAGAATTCCCTGATATCGCTGAGTGTTGCTTTCTTCAGGTCTTTCACATCTCCGATAGTATCCCAGCTGTAGCCGTTGTTTTTGTAAAGCAGGGGAGCTAGTTTTAAGCTTACGCTGCCGTATGGCCTGTTATCAAAAACCTGTTTTTTCTCTTCTATCACAACGCCTTTTTGTATCCTCAGGCTTTCTTCGGTGACGGAAAACTCTATCATCCTGTCTGATTCAAGCCAGAGCCCGAACTCAAGCTCATTTGCCGGAGCAAGAAGGTAATAATTTGTTTTATCTTCTGTAGTGTATGCATTGTTCTCGCAGCCCTTCTGCAGTGAGAGTCTGTCATAATCGCCGGCCGCAATGTTCTTTGAGCCTTCGAACATAAGATGCTCGAACAAATGCGCGTAGCCGCGTTTGTTCCTGTCTTCATTCTTTGAACCGACATGGTAACAAAGGTTAATTGCTACTGAAGGTATAGTGCTGTCCGGAGTTAAAACAACTTTCAATCCGTTGGGAAGAACATGTTCTGTAAATTCAACCCTGTTTGTTATGGTTTCTGTCTGCAAATTCTGTTTGTGCCTGCCCTTATCATTTAATGCAATACTCTGCTGTCTTGCTGTACTTCTGATGCCGGTTAATTTACTTTTCCGTTTTTGGGCAGATAAGTTAAAACTACCCTGTTATCGTTTGTGAGATATTTTTTTGCTGCATTCATTATATCTTCTTTTGTAACAGCAAGATATTCATCGACCATTGTGTTTATCAAACCTGTATTTTTGTGGAATGTCCAGTATGAAGCCAGAGCATCAGCTTTACCCATAATGGTCTGCATATTGCTTATATAATCATTTTCAACAGAGTTCTTAACTTTTTCAAGCTCTTTATCGGATACAGGTTCTTTTCCAAAGCTATCTACTATTCTGGTAATATCCTCTAACAACGAATCAGCATTAGTATTTTTAAAAGCTGTTGCAGTTACTATGAACATACCGCCAATTTCATTATCCCAGATAAATGAACCTGCGGATTTAGCTGTCTTCTTATCGTAAACAATATCCCTGTACAGCCTCGAGCTTTTGCCGTCACCCATTATCATTGAAAGCATTTCAAGCTCCTGTATCTCTTTGCTTGTTGTTCCGGGAATCTTGTATCCAATGTATACTGCGGGCAGCTGAACGTTATCGTAAATTACATCCTTAGCTTCACCCTGGTTGAAAATTATTTCCGGGTATTTTTTCTTTACTGTTGATGCAGGTTTCAGGCCCCCGAAATATTTTTCTGCAAGCGTGCGTGCTTCAGAGTAATCAATATCACCTGAAATTACAAGTACTGCGTTATCAGGGGAGTAGTATTTCCTGTAAAACTCCTGCGCATAATTCAGATCGGCGCTGTTGAGATCTTCCATCGAGCCTATCGGTATCCATTCATATGTCTGCCCTTTGAATAAACGTTTCATCATCTCACCCCACCTGGAGCCGTATGGAACGTTATCGTATCGCTGGCGCTTTTCTTCTTTAACAACTTCACGCTGGTTATCAAAATTTTCCTGTGTAACCTGAAGGGTTGACATGCGGTCTGATTCAAGCCACAATAATAATTCCAGCTGATTGCTTGGAGCGGTTTCAAAATAATTTGTTCTGTCCTGATTTGTAGTGCCGTTCAGAGTGCCGCCGGCATTTTGAATGTAATTAAAGTGTTCGGTCTTCTTAACATTCCCCGAGCCCTGGAACATCATGTGCTCGAATAAATGTGCGAACCCTGTTCTGCCCGGGTCCTCATCTTTTGCGCCAACGTGATACCAGATATCTACACTAACTATAGGATTGGTATTATCTTTATGAAGTATTACATGTAATCCGTTTGGAAGGTCAAATTCTTCAAATTCAATTTTGGCCGTTTGTGTGCTAAGCTCCGCTGTTGATATTAACATTATATAAGTTATAATTGTTAAGAATTTTAACATTTTTTGAATAATTTTTGGGTAATTAAGTAAAATAACTATGAGTAATGTAATAAAAAAGCTAAAAAATGAATAATTTATGAATAAATTAATTTGTATATTTGTACTGTAAATGCATAAATATTATACAGTAATACAACCTTCCACAATGAACATTAATGTTATTTCTCAAATTATAATTCCCGGATCGTGCTGCCTGATTTTTTCAGAACACGCTGTTAATTTAAGATGCTGTTGAATTGAAGAAAGAGTACTTTTACATTTCGAACCTGCTGAGTATGTCCCGGTTCTTATTGCTGGCAGTGTGTGTTTATTTTTTGCTTGGAGATAATTACCTGATGACGTGCATAATGATCATTGTGATATGGTTAAGTGACCTTCTTGATGGATACTTCGCAAGAAGCAGAAATGAAATAAGTGAGCTCGGAAAGATAATAGACCCGCTGGCAGATAAAGTTACGGTCATAAGTTTAGTAGTTATATTACTTTTGAAAGGAATTATTCCTGACTGGTATGTAATAATCACCGTTTTGCGTGATGCGCTGATACTGGGTGGCGGGCTATATTTAAACTACAAAAAGAACACTGTATTACAGTCAAATTGGCTGGGAAAGATAACAGTATTCACAATTGGAGGAACCATATTTTTCGCAATTTTTGCAAATGGTGCCAAAATAGGGCAATTTGGAAATTTCCTTACGTATCATAATGAAATTACGGAACTTTTATATACTGTTTTGCTATTTATGTCATTAGTGCTGGCTATATTATCATTATTATCATATTTACAAAGATTTAAACAAATCAAATAATTTTTAAACATAAATTGGAGAGGGATATGGAAACAACAACGGAAAAGAAGATTCGTGTAAGAACACTTACTAAGAAGGATATCGAAATTAAGCTGGCTAAAAAGTTTGAGGGCAGAAAAATTTCTGAAAAGGCTGCCGTTGATGCTTTGTTCGACAGCATAAGAGAACTGCTTATGACAGCAAGTCCTGATCTCAGGATCGAGATCCGCGATTTTGGCGTGTTTGAAGTGAAAACAACAAAGCCAAAACCAAAAGCACGCAATCTTAAAACCGGTGAATTTGTATACGTTCCCGCAAGGAAAAAAATGCATTTCAAACCGGGCAAATTACTTAAGGAATTCCTTAAAAAGCCTTTAACCTGATTACTGTTTTTTATTGACGGGTAAGTTTTCAAACTACAAGAGTTTTTACATAAAAACTTTTGTAGTTTGAACTGTTTTATTGAGTAACGTATACTTTAAAATTTTTCAATTACATTAGTTATAATATTTGTTCTCTTAATAAAGAGATTTCAAGTTTGATATGGCAAAAATATTAGGAATAGATCACGGGGCTGTTAGAATTGGAATTGCCGTATCTGATGAATCTTCTTCGATTGCCTTTGGCCGGGAGATCTTTCTTAATAACAAAGATATTTTTGTTAAGATCAAAAAATTCATTTCCGATGAACACATTAACCAAATTGTAATAGGCTACCCGCTTACCCTTAAAGGCGAAAGATCTGAGCAGACCCTTGCAGTTGAGAAATTTGAAACAGACTTAAAGAATGCACTTTCAGAGTCCCCTTTTAATAAAATCACTATAATCCGCTGGGATGAACGTTTCACTTCAAAAATGGCAGGTGATTCAATGCTTGAATCAGGCATGAAAAAAAAGAAAAGACAGCAGAAGGGGAATATCGATATTATTTCCGCGTCTTTGATGCTGCAGAGCTATCTTGACAGCAGGAAGAAGAACTTACCTGATATTTCTGAATAATTTCAACACCCCTGATCTGAATTAATGAATACTGTAAAACATACAAGGTTATCTTTATTTGAGCTCAATGAGCTGATTGAAGGCGGCGAGAATCAGAATGTAGAATTCAAACGAAAGTTCACCGAACCCGAAAAGATAGCCAAAGAAATGCTTGCGTTTGCAAACACTCACGGCGGCCGCATACTCTTCGGCATAGATGATGATAAAAGCGTGGTTGGAGTTGAAAGCGAAAAAGGTGAGATCGAATACATCGATCTTGCAGCAAGATTTTTTTGTGAGCCTGAGATAAATTATACTGTGGATATAATGCATATCTACAGGAAGGATGTTATTATAGTAAATATCCCGGAGAGTTTCCAAAAGCCCCACCGTCTTATAGAAAACGGGAAGTCAGATGATGATGAAACGAAGGTCTACATCAGGGTTAAGGATAGATCCGTACAGGCATCGAAGGAAACAATTAAAGTATTAAAAAAGCTCAGGCAGGATGCACCGCCGCAGATAATAAATCTGGGCGATAAAGAAAAAGCGCTCATTGATTATCTGCAGAGCCACGAGAAGGTAACACTAAAAGAATTCCGTGAATTCCTTAATCTATCAAATAGGCGGGCAAGCCGCATATTGGTAAATCTGGTTAGAGCCGATATTATACGTCTGCATAACCACGAAAAAGAAGATTTTTATACACTGAATTAAGATAAAAGTAATTTCTGAAATTGCTTTTTTTTAATTAAACTATTTAACTATATTTGAAACGTAACAGGGGTGCTGCTCAATAGAGCGGCTGAGATCAAACCCTTGTCACGCTATAAACAAGCGTGACTGAAACCTGATCCGGGTAATGCCGGCGTAGGAAAACAGAATAAAACCGTTTATCCTGTATCTGATTCCTGCGTAAAGGAAATAAGAAATTAGGTAAACGGTTTTTTTATTGCAGAAAAATAAAAATATATAAATTAATAAGTGCAAAAATGGATAATAAATCAAATTCAAACGGAATCGGTACACATATAAACGGCAATGGCTCTAATGGCGCACATGTGAACGGTAAAAGTGAAAAAGAAGCATCATCGCTTGATTATAAACTACCAAACAGCAAAAGGGTATACGTTAAGGGAAAGATATTCGAAGATATCAAAGTCCCATTCCGTGAGATATCAATGGCTGAAACAAGGCTGCACGATGGTACTATGGAAAACAACGGTACCATTAAAGTATATGATACAAGCGGAAACTGGGGTGATGAAAATGTAAAATGCAATCCTACTCAGGGACTCCCCGCTATTCGTTTAAAATGGATAAAGGATAGAAACGATGTTGAAGAATACGAAGGCAGAAATATTCTGCCGATTGATAACGGCTACATGACCGAAGAAGAATTGAAATCAGCCGACTCTAACAAGAACGGGAAACTTGAATACTACCCGGGTTTGAGAAGAAAACCGCTTAGAGCAAAAGCCGGCGCGGCTGTCTCCCAGATATATTATGCCAAAAAAGGTATCATTACCCCTGAAATGGAATACATTGCTATCCGCGAAAATCTCGGCAGGGAAGCTGCAATGGATTATGCTCTCTATAATGATCTGAAAAGAAATGAAATCAACTGGCAGCATAAGGGCGAATCATTCGGCGCAAAGCTTCCTGATTACATTACACCTGAATTTGTACGCGATGAAGTAGCACGCGGAAGGGCAATAATCCCCGCGAACATCAATCACCCCGAAAGCGAACCGATGATTATCGGAAGAAACTTCCTGGTTAAGATAAATGCCAATATAGGCAACTCGGCAATATCGTCATCAATTGATGAGGAAGTTGAAAAGCTTCGCTGGTCAATCAAGTGGGGCACAGATACAGTGATGGATCTTTCAACCGGTAAAAATATTCATGAAACAAGAGAGTGGATTATTCGTAATTCACCCGTGCCAATAGGTACAGTGCCGATCTACCAGGCGCTTGAAAAAGTGAACGGCAAAGCCGAGGACTTAACATGGGAAATCTACCGTGATACATTAATTGAACAGGCTGAACAGGGAGTTGATTATTTTACAATTCACGCAGGAGTATTACTCAGATACATACCGCTCACTGCAAACCGTTCATGCGGAATTGTTTCGCGCGGCGGAAGTATTATGGCTAAGTGGTGTCTTGCTCACCATAAAGAAAGCTTCCTGTACACGAATTTCCGTGAGATATGCGAAATTATGCGCGCGTACGATGTATCGTTTTCGCTTGGTGATGGTCTTAGACCCGGCGCAATTGCTGATGCAAATGATAAAGCGCAGTTTGCTGAGCTTGAAACACTTGGAGAGCTTACTAATATTGCCTGGGAAAATGACTGCCAGGTTATGATAGAAGGTCCCGGACACGTACCGATGCATATGATAAAAGAGAACATGGATAAACAGCTTGAAGTCTGCAAGGAAGCGCCGTTCTACACACTCGGGCCGCTCACAACAGATATCGCTCCGGGGTACGACCATATCACAAGCGCCATTGGCGCGGCTATGATCGGCTGGTACGGAACAGCAATGCTGTGCTATGTTACTCCAAAAGAGCATTTAGGATTACCAAATAAAAAAGATGTAAAAGACGGCGTTATTACATATAAGCTTGCTGCCCATGCGGCTGATCTTGCTAAGGGTCACCCTGGCGCACAGATTAGAGATAATGTACTGAGCAAAGCAAGGTTTGAATTCCGCTGGGAGGACCAGTTCAATCTTTCGCTTGATCCTGAAACGGCGCGCGAGTTCCACGATGAAACACTGCCTGCTGAAGGAGCGAAGCTTGCGCATTTCTGCAGCATGTGCGGTCCCCATTTCTGCTCAATGAAAATCACTGAAGATGTCCGCAAATATGCTAAAGAAATCGGCATTAAGGAAGAAGAAGCATTGGCTGCGGGAATGGAAGAGAAGAGCAAGGAGTTCGTTGAATCCGGTGCAGAAGTATATGTTAAATGATATTTTTTTGAACCGCTAAGACGCAGAGACGCAAAGTTGAATCCAGGTAAATCTTTGTCATTCCTGCGAAAGCAGGAATCTTTAAAGAACAGTATTAGAATTTTTAAAACTATGTTAAGTGAATAAATTCTATTTAATACTCATTATTCTGATTGCTGCAATTGTTCCTACTGTCAATTCACAGGAATTGCCAAAAGGAGCGATCAGGATTTTCCCTGAAAGCATAAACTGGGGTGATGCTCCGCCCTCGCTTCCGGCAGGAGCGAAGGTCTTTATCCTTGAAGGCAATCCGCAGCAGGAGGGGATTTTCACAATGCGGGTAAAATTCCCGCCGTATTACAAACTGCCAGCTCATACTCACCCCAAAGATGAACGAGTGACTGTGCTTGAAGGTGCAGTTTATGTAGGCTTTGGAAATAATATAGATACAGCAAATTCACAAAAGTTTACGGTTGGTTCGTATTACTTAAATCCGGTGAATGAAGCACATTATGTTTTTACGGGTGAAGAGGGAGTTATATTCCAGGTTACCGGTTTGGGTCCCTGGGGACTTGTGTATACAGAAGAAAAGAAATAACATTTTTACCGCAGAGTCGTAGAGATGGTATGATCTGTTAATAATTATTAGTTATTTGCGTCCAAGCGCTACGCCTTAATCCACGGAGTGGAGGAAGGTCTTAGCGGTAAAAAAAAACTTTTTGAGAGCAATGAACAATACTATTATCATTGGCGGCGGCATAATCGGACTGGCAACAGGATGGCAGCTGGCCAAAAAAGGAATAAATGTAGAAATACTCGAGCGCAATACCGCAGGCAGAAGCGCAAGCTGGGCTGCTGCCGGTATGCTTGCTCCGCAGGCTGAAATGGGCTTTGAAGATATTGAACTCTTCTATCTCTGCCGTAAGAGTCTGGATATGTACCCGCGTTTTGTTGAAGAATTATATAACGATAGCGGCATAAAAGTTGAACTTGAAATAACCGGATGCATTCTTCCCGGATTTGACAGGGATGATGCCGAAAGGCTCCGCAGGCTATACGATTTCCGCGAAAAGATAGGCATGCCCGTGGTGTGGCTGACCGGAAGTGAGGCCCGCGAAATTGAGCCGTTCCTTTCACCCCGCTGTACAGGGGCTATATGGATTGATGATGACGCACAGATAAATAACAGGCTGATGCTTGATGCTTTGAAGAAAGCATTTGTAAAATGCGGCGGCAAATTGTATGAAGATCATGAAGTTGAAAAAATTAATATTTCTGGCGGTAAGGTAACAGGATTGACGGTTCACGAAAAACATATCACTGCTGATAATATTATTATTGCAGGCGGCGCATGGTCAAAGCAGATACCCGGGATTCCCGAAAATCTATTGCCGCCTGTCAGACCCGTAAAAGGGCAGATAATTAATCTCAGATTAAACGATTCATGCCGTGTAACCAAGGTTGTCAGGGCACCTGATGTTTATCTGCTGCCTAAGAGTGACGGGCGGCTGATACTTGGCGCAAGCGTTGAGGAAATGGGATTTGATGTCAATCCGACTGCAGGAGAAATATTCCGCCTTCTTGAAAGAGGATGGGAAGCCGTGCCATCAATTTATGATCTGCCGATTGAATCGATTGATGTGGGTTTAAGACCCGGAAGCCGTGACCATATGCCGATTATAGGAAGCTCAGAAGTTGATGGATTATTCTTTGCTACGGGTCACTACAGGAACGGAATACTTCTTACTCCGATAACTGCATTTGAGCTTAGTAATTGGATAGCAACCGGCGATCCATCAGAAGCTTTAAAAGGATTTGATATATCACGATTCTATAAAGAAACAGTCTGACACAATGAATATAACAATTAACGGTGAAGTAATAGCAGTAAACGAACAAATGAAGCTCAGCGAATTTGTTGAATTGAGACTGAGCGGTAAAGAACCGCGCGGTATTGCCGTGGCACTGAATGATATGATAATCCCTAAGAGTAAATGGAATGAAACAGCGTTAAATGAAAATGATAACGTTGAGATAGTACATGCAGTGCAGGGCGGGTGACCAGAAGCGAAAGGTCAAATGTCAAAATCCAAATGTCAATTTACAAATAGCCATTAACATATTGCCAAAAGTAACATTTTGAAAATATTCTTATAATAAAAAATAATTTCTAATTCTCTATTCCCTCCCCTTTGGGGAGGGTTAGGGTGGGGTCTTATAAAAATTATGAGCAACTTAATAATAGCAGGAAAAGAATTCAGATCGAGATTGATAGTCGGTACATCACGCTATCCCGACCCGCATACAATGATGCAGGCGCTTGAAGCAAGCGGAACTGATTTTATCACGGTATCTATCCGCAGGCTGAACTTAAAAAGCGCTGACGGGCAGGAAAGCATCATGAATATGATTGACAGGAAGAAGTATTCCATACTGCCCAACACTGCAGGATGCTTTACGGCAAAGGAAGCCGTGCTTACAGCACAGCTTGCGCGCGAAGCATTGGAAACCAACTGGGTGAAGCTTGAAGTAATAGGCGATGATGAAACCCTGTTCCCCGATGTAACAGAGCTTCTTAAAGCTGCTGAGCAGCTTCTTGCCGATGGCTTTATTGTGCTGCCATACTGCAACGATGACCCCATTACATGCCGAAAGCTGGCTGATATGGGCTGCGCGGCTGTCATGCCGCTTGGCGCTCCTATTGGCAGCGGAATGGGTATCCGGAATCCGTATAATATCCAAATTATACGTGACTTGATCGATATACCCGTAATTGTTGATGCAGGTGTTGGAACTGCCAGCGATGCCGCTTTGGCAATGGAGCTGGGCGTGGATGGAATACTTATGAATACAGCAATTGCCGGCGCTGAGCACCCTGTGAAAATGGCTACAGCTATGAAGCTTGCTATCGAAGCGGGCAGGCTTGCGTTTGAAGCCGGCAGAATTCCCAAAAGATTGTATGCGAAAGCATCAAGTCCGGTTGAAGGTATGATAAATTCTTAAATCCATAATTAAGCTGCCACAGAAATGAAAAAAACATTATTTATCGTAGCGCTCTTTGTGCTCTTTTGCGGAACTGTGTATTCCAATACACTTGATGGCGATTATTATATTGGTGAGCAGAAAGTAACAATTTCACACGATGAAGAACACTACTATGTTACCTATTCAGGTGATGGGATTAAAAGAGTACTGCAATATGAAGAAAATACTCCTGCTAATGAACAGATTTGGGTTGAATGGATAAATGCAAAGCAATCAGGTACATTGGTTTTAAAGCCTGATTATTCATCAGGCATTTATACCGATTACAGAACAGGCAATGAATCATACATCAAAAAAATATACTGAGCAAATCGCACGATCTCACCCAAAAAATCAAGTAGATTTTCGTTTAATGGTCATTACCTCCGGCAAGCTAAGAGGTAACGAACTTGTAAAACACATTACTGCACTTTCAGCAGCAGGCGTAAAAGCTATTCAGCTTCGCGAAAAAAAATTACAGGCAGGTGATTTGCTGTTAATTACCAAAACTGCTATAAGCAAGATTGGAAATAGTGATACCAAATTGATCGTAAACGAAAGACTTGATATTGCAATTCTCTCAAGAGCCGCAGGAGTTCACTCAACATCAAACGGCATCGAAAACCGGTACATCCGGAAATTTGCACCCCGAATGCTTTCAGGTAAAAGTGTGCATTCCGTTAACGAAGCTGTTAAGGCAGAAAAAGACGGTTATGATTATGTCCTTTTCGGTCCGGTTTACAAAACACCTGCAAAAGTAAAATACGGCAAGCCGCAGGGATTAAAGAAACTTGGCGAAGTATGCAGTTCAGTTAAGATACCGGTTTTTGCCGTCGGAGGGATTAATCCGCAAAGAATAAAAAAATGTATCAATGCGGGAGCATACGGAGTTGCAGTAATAAGAGAATTTGCAGATACTAAGAATATTAAGAAGGCAGTTAAAGGGTTCAGGAAAGAATTAGGTTCATTGTAAATGAAAAAGATAGGCAGGCTGTACCTGATAACAGATACAGCTATACAGAAAAAATATTCGCATTACCAGATTGCTCAATTTGCTGTCAAAGGCGGAGCGGACGTAATTCAGCTTAGGGATAAGACTCTTTCAACTTCTGAACTCATACAAACGGCAATTAAAATTGCCGCATTGTGCAGGAAGCACAATGTTACATTTTTGGTTAATGACAGGGTTGATGTTGCACTTGTAGCAAATGCTGATGGAGTGCATTTAGGGAAAGAAGATATTCCAATTAAGGAAGCCCGTAAACTGCTTGGCAAAAATAAGATCATCGGCGGTACTGCTCATTCACTTGCTGAAGCAAAGAAATGCGAACATGAGGGCGCTGATTATATCGGTTACGGGCATATCTACCCGACCAAAACAAAATATAAACCTGAAAAGCCCAAAGGAACGGAACAATTAAAGTTAATAGTAAGTAAGACTGGTATTCCCGTTATTGCGATCGGTGGAATTTCTCCGCTGAACATTAAAGAAGTAATGGCAACCGGGGTGCACGGGGCGGCAGTAGTCGGCTCAGTTTTAAAGAGTTCAAATCCACTAAGTACATTAAAGCTGTTAAGAAAGAATATATATGACCGGAAAAAATAAAAAATGTGTTTTAACCATTGCAGGATCTGATTCAGGGGCCGGAGCAGGAATACAATCGGATATCAAAACATTCAGGAATCATGGTGTCTACGGTTTATCGGTAGTCACTGCAGTTACAGCGCAGAATACCAGGGGAGTGCAGTCATCACTCAGTATGCCGGCAAAAATAATCGATGCCCAGCTAAAGAGCGTGTTTGATGATTTTGATATCAAAGCAGCAAAAACCGGTATGCTGGCAGGTGCCGGTGCAATTGAACTGATTGCCAGATACATAAAAAAAAGAAAAAACATTAAGCTGGTTGTAGACCCCGTTATTTATTCAAAAAATTCGTTTACCATGCTCAACAAACAGGGGATAGCTTCACTGAAAAAATTGCTCCTTAAGCAAACCTTTTTACTTACTCCAAATATCCCTGAAGCCGAAATACTTACCGGCATGAGCATCGATTCACTTGATGACCTTGAAACATCTGCATTAATGCTGTTTGAGCTTGGCGCAAAAAATGTACTTGTAAAAGGGGGACACTTAAAACACTCAATAGGTTTGCCTTTAGGTACAGATGTACTGTTTGACGGAAAGAAGTTTTATCTTTTCAACACAAACTATATTTCAACAGGCAATACTCACGGAATAGGATGCACACTTTCTGCTGCAATTACAGCCAATCTTGCTTTAGGGTACAATCTGATTACCTCGATTGATAAAGCTAAGGCATATGTAGTCAGATCTTTAAAGAGAACCCAAAAGATAGGAAAAGGGTTTAATCCTGTAGAGCAGTAATTAAATTCTATTGAATATGAAACAGAATATAGACCTGAATAAAATACTGAAGGAAGTGAAGTATAATACTTCACGCAGCGGCGGTAAAGGCGGGCAGAATGTCAACAAAGTTGAAACCAAGGTTGAGCTGGTCTTCAATATCAACAACTCAATGACAATTGATGATGAAGTTAAGCAGATTTTGATTAAAAAACTGTATAACAAGCTTGATTCTGAATCAAATGTCAGGGTAACTTCACAGACTGAGCGAACTCAGCTTGGCAACAAAAAAAAGACAATTGAAAAGTTCATTAAACTGCTTGATAATGCGCTGATAAAAGAGAAATTCCGCATCAAAACCGTAAAAAGTTATACCAGTAAACAGCAGGTCCTTGAAGAAAAACGCAAACACAGTCAAAAAAAGAAAGAGCGCAGAATTAAAGACTTTGAAGTCGATTAAAACTAGCTGAAATAATTAATTTTTCCATGTAATCAGATATACTTTTAAACGAATTTTTTCATTAATTTAGCTTAATTACAATAATAAGTTACTGCTAAAACTATGAAAAATGTCACAGGCTTTATTGCAATTGTACTTTTATTAATAATCTCCAATCCTTTACAATTACTTTCCAAAGATCATTTCATTTATTACCAAGGCAATAAACTATATATGAATAAAGTTGATAACTTTATTGCTGTTAAGTTTAAGGATAATACTCCCGGTTCAGAAATGAACAGGGTCAACAATACAATTTCACCGCTGGTAAAAAGCAGGAATGATTTTTCAGCCTCCTCGAAAATGAATAGTTTTTATTCTGTTTCTGTGATTGAGCTAAAGGATAAAGCGCTGGAAAGTCCGTTTGCAATGGATAATATTCGCCAGTCCCTGAAAGCTTACAGTAACATACAGTATGTAGGTTCAGCATATAAATTTAATGATAAGGTCCTGCACCTTTCGCTTGGTGAAATAATTGTAAAATTCAAAAAAAATGTTTCGCGGTTTGATATAGATAACCTGAACAGGCTGTATAATTCAGCTATAATTGAACAGGTAACAGGATTTGAGAATACATATTTAATAGCAATCGACCCTAACAGCACTGATGATGTTTTTGACGCATCAAATAAATATGCAATTACGCAGTTTGTTGAATTTGCACATCCGAATTTTTTGAGAACGGGAATGCTGCTTGAAGTGAAAAATAATCCCGGTAGTGATATGCATCAACACTCAGGCAGCAGCGATGCATTGATACCAAATGACACTCTGAATCCAAGAATGTGGAATCTCAAAAATACCGGTAATAATATTCCACAGAATGTTGTTGGTACACCGGGTTGTGATATGAATATGTTCAATGCATGGGATATTACAACAGGTAATCCGAATGTTACGATAGCAATTGTTGATACGGGGATAGATACCAACCATACTGACCTGAGGCCGAATCTTTGCGACAGAAATTTCTGGTATGATGCTTATGATAATGACCAGAAGCCATATGATGAATATTATCACGGAACTGGAGTAAGCGGGATTCCAAGCGCAGCAGGCAATAATATTGCAGGTAACGCAGGAATAGCTTTTTCAAGCCAGGTAATGCCCGTCAGGGTTTTCGGTCCCGCGCCGGCAGGATTCACAACGGATCTTATTCTTGCCAAAGGGCTTAATTGGTCATGGCAGCATGGTGCCTGCGTTATAAATTGCAGCTGGGGCGGGGGTATCCCGGGTTCGTTGGTAACATTCGCAATTCAAAATGCTGTGAATTACGGAAGGAATGGAAAAGGCACAGTAGTTTTTGGCGGTGCAGGCAATGCGGATACTAATGTGGTAATTTACCCTGCATCAATGCCAGAGGTTATTGGTGTGGGCGGATTGAGTCCGTGTTATGAACGCAAGAGCTTAACAAGCTGTGATAATAACGGCGGTTTCCAGGGCTGGGGTGCCTGTTACGGCGAAGGAATGGAGCTTGTTGCTCCCTGTACGTTTATTGGTACTACAGAGCTTGGCGGCGGATGGTGTGTATGCGGTAACGGTACTTCTGATTCATCGCCAATGGCAGCGGGTGTTGCCGCTTTAATGCTGAGCAAGAATATCAATCTTTCAGGTGATTCGGTAAAGATCATAATGGAGAGATTTGCGCGTAAGGTAGGAAATTATAATTACAATGTACAGAAGGAAAATGGTTTGTGGAATAATGAAATGGGTTATGGAATGATAGATGCAAAAATTTGTCTTGATAACACTCCTGCCGGACCCACTGTTATTTACGACCAGGTTCCGCCAATGATCAGGATCTATCCGCCTGAATCGAATGTGTTCACTTCTCCTATAACTGTTGATGCTGTTATTACAGATAATGTTGGTTTGAATATTAACTCATACGGACCCCGGTTGTATTACAGGACTTTACAATCAAACCAGATACAGGTTATTTACGGCAGTAGTGCAGGTGATAACCGTTACAGGTTCACTTTCCCGGTAATTGCCTACAGCGAAGGACTTTTCTATTATATTGCAGCGCAGGATATAGTACCTGTACCGAATTTTGTAACATATCCGCTTGGCGGAGCAGGTGTAAATCCTCCGGGTAATATAGCCCCTCAAAAATTCATGTTTGTCAGGAATACAAATAAATATGACTCATCATTTGCAAGCAGTAATGTTCCTATTCGGATCACCGCGGACAGAGAAACTTCATTTGTTTCAATTATGAACAATCCCGTTAATAAAACTATACTCGATGTAAATGTTCTTCTGAATGTTCAGCATTCTTTTGATGCTGATCTGTCTTTCAGCCTGATCTCGCCATCCGGTACAGAGATCATTCTTGCAGGGGGAGTAGGGCTTGACGGCAATGATTTTACTGATACATATTTTGACGATGAAGCTCCGGTTGCAATTGATAGCTCTGCGGCTCTGCCGCCATTTACGGGAGTCTTCAGGTCAATAGAAAAGCTTTGGCTGTTTGACGGCGAAA
The DNA here is from genome assembly GCA_030835085.1 of Ignavibacteria bacterium. GTDB lineage: Bacteria > Bacteroidota > Ignavibacteria > Tepidaquicellales > OLB5 > OLB5. Next base: position 30,827 of record JAUQWQ010000183.1, on the reverse strand, counting down.
ATTCATTTGGCGAGTGGAAACTAAGAGTGACGGATAACGGCTTCCAGGATGGAGGTTCCCTCCTGGGCTGGAGTGTACAGTTTAAATATTCTACTGAAGGTAATAATGTTAATTTACCCGGAAGTTTCAGCCTGGTTAAAAATTTTCCGAACCCGTTCAATCCAAGAACAAGGATAATATTTAATGTACCCAGGACCGCAAATGTTAAAATTACAATTTATGATATTGCGGGCAGAGAAGTGAAAACTATACTGAATGAACAGCGTACTGCTGCGCTTGAGGATTATATTGATTTCGATGCTTCAAACCTTGCAACGGGTGTTTATTTTTATACGATGCAGGCAGACGGTGAATATATTGAAAGCAGGAAGATGGTGCTGGTAAAGTAAATATTAATATTTTTTTGCTTTAATAAATTCATTTATTTTGGCAATCAGCCATTTCTGCCCCGAAAATTTGGTTTCATTTTGCAGTGTAAATAAGAGCTTTTTTAACGAATCTTTTTCGTAAATTGAAAGCAGTAACTTGTTGAGATATTTCACGAATATCACAAATCGTGTAGGGTCATTGGTGTATCTTTTACTTCTTGTATATAGTTTATTAATGCTTGATACCATTTGTTCACAAATGATATAGTTCCCCAACTCAAAATTCGACATCAAAAGATATCGTTTTTTCTGTAAATACAGAATAACATCTGAATTTGTTACTTTTTCCAGCCTTTCTATTGCCTTAGTATATTTATCCATTTTGAAATACATCTTACCATACATAGTGTTTACCATATCAATATTCAAACGGTCCTGAACAATCTTGGATTGATTTTCTGTTATAAATTTATTTGCCTTTTCAAACTCTGAATTATTTATTAACATATCTGCGTACGAAAAGAAGTATCCAAAAATCATATATCCGTTATTATCATAAAAAAGCCCCTCTTCATGCATAATTGACAGCAGTTCAATTATTTCTTTACTGTAAATTGATTCAGGGATCAGGTTAATATTTTCAATAAGAATATTAAGAGTATTTATCATGATTTCTTTTACCACTGTTGTATCCATAAATTCTTGATTCCCGAAAAAATCCTTCTTTATGTTATAGTAAGATTTGATATCAAATTTTAAATTTGCCCTGTATAATTCATAGTAAATTTTTAATATTGGATGTAAATTTATTTTGCCGCGTTCTGATAATCTAAGGATATCTTCGACTTGGATTATTTCTATTTTTCGATTGAATTCATATTTCATAAATGAAACACCCAGGTTGAATCGTAATATTTCAAATAAAGCAGAATTTAATGTGTTTTCTCTAATCTTGGAGACAGAATCGAAAACAGAAGAGATCTCATATGAATTACAGAATTTCAGATATTCTTTATATATGAATTGCAAATTATTGAAGTATTCATAATCCAGATTTTTTTTCAGTAATTTCTCTTCTATCTGCCGGTACTTATTCAGGAAATTCTGCCTGATATTCCTTGAATTTATACTTTTCAAATAATTCAGATTGAGAAGATAATTATCTGCGCCAAACTGAATTTCTGCCAAAAATCTTTCACATAATCCCAGCATTTCTGAGCTTAAGTCACGGATCCTCTTTTTATTATATTGTTTACCGGGATATAAAAATTGAAATACTTTTATTTCATTAATATTAGTATAACCCTTGTATTTATTAGTTAGATGATCTAATAATTTAACCAATGTTTTATTAGTATTGAAATACGGAGATAGTAAAAATTTCCGGAATTTTTTTATCTCATCCGCACTGAATGTTCTTATGATCTTTATGAATTGAGTATTGTTCATTAATTTATTTAAAAAAGTTTACTATCGTACATATATGCACAACTAATTAATTAATTAAAATTATTTAAAAAATGCAATAATTAAAATTATAATAGTTTTTGCCGTAAATTTTCGGGCGACTTTTTAGAAGATGTGTATTTGACAAGTGCATTCTGTAATTATATATTTGAATGTCAAAGTTTAAAAAACGTTAATCATTATTTACCGGCTCTTAAACTTACAGTGAATATAAAATCTTATAAAATGTGAATAACGAAACTACCTTAAACCGATAAATTATCCATAAATCTTACTAAGTGGATTTTTTTATACAAGTTCTCATGATATTAACTTGCTTACGTCATAATTCTTGTAGTTCTTATGACAAACTACAGTCTTTAATCCCAAATTATTTTAAAATATTTTCAAATACTTTTAAGTATTGTAACCTATACGTATTATATGGGTTAACAACCTCTAAATGAAGTTATACTTTAAGTCAATTACGATTAGGGTATTGCATAAAATTTTTTTTTCATATAGTTTTGTTGTAGTTAAAGCTACAACAATCACATTATGGGGAAAGAAATCGAAAAACTCGAGCAGTTAGGCTTTAGCAATTATGAAGCCAAAGTATTCCTTGCGTTATACAAAGGCTCTATCATGAGCGCTGCTGATATTGCCAAAGAAGCCAGGATACCCAGACCATCGGTTTACCAGATATTAAGAAGTTTTGCTATCAAAGGTTTTTGCAATGAAGTAACAACACCCAAGAAGCAATTATTTGAAATAATTGATTCAAAGGTGATACAGGATAAACTTGAAATTGAATTCAAAACTGATTACAGTAATAAGCTTACATCCCTTAAGGATTGTTTCAATGAAATTAAACCGTTGTATAAAACGAGACAGCCGGATGAATACAGGTCCGACGTTGAACTAATAAAAGGATATAACCTTCACAGGGAGCAGAAATTCCTTGAACTGGTTAAGTCATCAACCAAAGGGATCCTTGTAATGAACCGGTTTATCGGGAATATTTCAGGTAAACTTGATAAAGAAAGCCGCGGTCTCCATAAACGCGGAGGTTATATTAGGTCTATTTACGAGAACTCCACTGAATTTAAGCTTAAAATTGATGATAAGTGGCAAAATGTAACCAAAGAAGATCTTATACATATGTGCGAAGAATTTGTGAAACACGGTGAAGATATTCGTTTCCTGAATGAAATACCCCAAATACTTGCAGTATTTGATGAAAAGATTGTCTATATAAGTTTATATGATGAAAAAATACTTCCAAGGGATTCATCTGATGTTGTAATTAAAAATAAAAGATTTGCTGCCTTCATCACAGGATTATTCAATATTTACTGGGATAGGGCAGATACACTTGAAGCATTAAAAAAAGAATTAGAATAATATTTATAAATAATAACAAACATTCATAACATTTATCTATTAGGGGGATAAAATCATGAAAACAGCATTAAAACTATTTGTAGCAGTATTTTTTATCTTAGCAGCGGTAAGAGTAACCGAAGCACAGACTTGTACATTAAGCGGTAAAGTAAGATACTCTGATAATAATGAAATCGTTACATCAGGTGTGGTCAAATTATTTAATTCAACCGGAACCGTAATAGCAACCGTTCCGATTAATCAGCAGGGAGACTGGATAATTGTTGCAGTAAAAGGCCTCTTAGGCAACGATCTTATTGGTTTCCCGAATATCGAACCGGAAGAGGATTATGTACCTACAGGATATCCTGATAAAACTGATCCGGCAATGTTCACACATATTGATATACAGGATAATATTTCCGGACTTGATATATATGTACAGAGAAGCTCTGTAAATATGAGACCGGGAGTAACTTCAAACATAAACGGTGTTGTATTAAGCAATAATGTTCCGGTTAGTGACGCTGTTATTTATGTAAAACAGGGTGAAGAATATATTGGATTCGGTGTAACAAATTCAAAAGGTGAATATAAAATAAACAATATTCCTGAAGGTGACTATATACTTATTGCTCACAAAGTTGGATCTGAATCATCACAAAGAGTCATAAGCATCAATGAAAATAATAACAGAAGCGTAAACTTCTCACTTGCAGCAAAAACAGGCAATATTGCCAATGCGAATCCGTATGAATTCGTTTTATCGCAGAATTATCCTAATCCATTCAATCCGAATACAGTAATTAGTTATTCAATTGCAACCGAAGGTAATGTTACACTTAAGATATTCAATTCTGCAGGTCAGCAGGTAAGAGAGCTTGTAAATGCTAACCAAAACGCAGGTGTATATAACGTTGAATTTAACGCATCATCACTTTCAAGCGGTGTTTACTTCTACAGGCTGGATGCTAACGGCTTTACTGCAACAAATAAAATGATATTGGTTAAATAGATTCATCAGAGTTTTAAAGTATCAACAGAATTACTTTCTTATTGGGGGTTTCCACAGAATAACCTGTGGGAAAATATGGGTCCCTGTATTAAAACCACGGGGACTCATTTTACTGAACTGATGAATAATAATAAAATTAAATATAACATACTGCTTTCAGGAAACGTTGTGATAAAGGTAGTGGATATTATCGGAACCCCGGTAAGAGTCATATTAAATGAACATGAAAAACCGGGTAATTACGAAGTTTCACTTGATGCCGAAGCTCTTCCGCCGGGAAAGTATTATTATAAAGTGCTGTTTTCTGAATTGAACGGGAATGGAAGATCCGGTGAAAAAACCGCGGAAGAAACGATTGCCTCAGGACAGGTTAAAATAGAATTATAAATATTAAAAATAGCAGTTCAGGGATTGGTCATATCTTTCCATGACCTAATCTTCCATTTTTCTTCAACAGATGCTCTTGCGAGCTTCATATCAACAAAGCCGTAAAAATTTATTACATCATTCGGGTTAAAAGTGATTGTCAGGTTGAAACCGCGTTTTACATCTACAAGTAATGAATCACCTTCCTGAAATACAATATTATTCCATATCAGTCGCAGGTCCTGTGTATTGATAAATAATCCTTCAGTTGTCCTCATATCAGTAGCTCTATCCCATGAAACATCAACACCCAGGTCATAATCGAAATAAGAAAAAACGAAATCAGGAGCCAGGGTTTGCCCGTAAATACTTGTATCTTTAAAGGTATAAGCGTATTTAAAATTCTGGAAAACACCTTCAATGGTTTTCTGGTCAGCAATGATATTTTCTGTTGATGTGCTGTTATCTATACCGGGTGAAAATGGATTAAAACAGCTTATCAAAACTACTGCTGCCAGTATCATTAAAAAAATATTCAGTATTTTTACCGGTCTATTCAAAATTATAAATTAATTACTGAAGTTAGCTTTAAATTCACTCCATGTGAAATCAGTATCATTCTGCCTGAAGTCTTCCCATTTCCTTATATAGAATAATTCATCACTATCGGTGGCAAGTATCAGGCTTATCCTGCCTTTTGACGATTTAGGTACGTTTGCCTGGTTATGCTGGAACACAAAAATATAATCGGCCTGGTAACGTGCTGAGTCACTTGAAAGCTGTGTCAGCCTTTCATTATCAAGAAAAAGTACAGCTGAAGAATTGCCGCCTTCCTGCCTTGAGATCAGGTTATCAAGGTAATGCTTTTCAGACTGTATATTCCAGCTGTTAAATATTTCAACATACTGCTGTTGTGAGCGTGAGTCAGGTATATATTGATAATTTTCCGAAGAAATACACCTGTTGTAATTATTTGAATTTTTTTCCTGTATGGAGTAACTCAGATTATCAATTACAAGATCAGCTGAAGTAGGAGGGAAGTAAGTTGATCTTATTGTCTCGGGGTCCTGCGGGTCACGGGTATCAAATATTCCGCATCCCTGGTAAAAAATTAACAGAATAATAAATGAAAAAGAATATCTTAATTTTCGGTCATTAACCGGACGGGTTTTAAGCATTTATTTTTTTTGTGCCAAAATTATCAGTCTTTCAGATGAATGCCTGTTAAAATTATTTCCTGAATAATCTCCAAATGTTTTTATTACCTTCAGTCCGTTTTTCCTGAAGCTTTTCCTGAAATCTTCCAGTGAATAAAGTTTTACCATTTCATTATACTCGTTAACCGATGGAGCTGCCCCTGTTGGGTTATTACGGATAATATAAATGGTTTTGTATACTGCATTATTCTTTATCTTCCTAACCTGTACAACTGCATTATGGTTTCGTTCCGATATATCGAAAGGAACGATATTTTTTCTAAGGAGTGATTCATTAAGAAAATCGAAGAAAAAGAAACCCCCGGGTTTTAATGCGCTGCTTATGCTTTTAAAAACCTTAAAATTCTCACTGTCTTTTTCAAAATAACCAAAGCTGCTGAATAAATTTACAGCCAGATCAAATTCATTTTTATGGTCTAAATCACGCATATCCCTTATTTCAAACCGCAGGTGATCTTTCTGTTTTTTGTATTCAGTCCGCAGCTTTTTATTTGCTTCGTTTATCAGGTAAGCGGATAGATCTATTCCAAGCACATCATATCCTTTTGATGCTAAAATAAGGCTGTGTCTTCCGTTACCGCAGGCAACATCCAGCACTTTCGCGCCTTTAGGCAGTTTCAGGGTTCGCGTTATAAGTCCTGATATTTTCGAGGCATCTTTACTGTTCCTGTGTTTATACAGCTCAAGATATTCTTGGGTCCCAAACCATTTTTTGTACCAGTCTTTATTTTTTTCTGCCATTACTTTAAAGTGTGATTCTTCCTTCAATAGCTTTGGCTATCGTTATCTCATCAGCATATTCAAGGTCAGTTCCAACGGGAATACCCCTTGCTATCCTTGAAATTTTTATATTCAGCGGTTTTATCAGCTTGCTTAAATAAGTTATAGTATACTCACCTTCTACACTGGGATTAAGTGCCAGGATCACTTCTTCCACATCACCGCTTAATCTCATCAACAGTTCCTTTACTTTAATATCTTCAGGTCCAATGCCGTCAAGCGGAGAAATAATACCATGAAGCACGTGGTATTTACCTTTAAATTCATTGGTCTTTTCTATAGCAAATACATCGCCGGGTTCTTCTACTATGCATATTGAAGCCGATGATCTTTTTGCTGAGTCACAAATTGAACATATTTCGGATTCGGTAATATTACAGCAAACACTGCAAAGCCGTATTTTATCTTTAAGCTGCAGAAGTGCGTCAGAAAGGTTCACTACTTCTTCTGCGGGTGATTTTGCGAGATACATTGCTATCCTGTTTGCTGTTTTCCTGCCGATACTGGGCAGTTTAGCCAGTTCTTCAGCTACCTTTTCAAGTGTTTCAGATGTCTGCATTAATTATGGTTCAGGTTATATTTTATATATTACATTCCGGGCAGGTTTAAGCCGGGGATGTTGGGAATTAACCCTGATGTAGCCTTCTGCATCTCTTCCTGAGCCATTTTCTGGGCAGAATCTATTGTTTTATTTACCGCTGCAACAATAAGGTCCTCAAGCATTTCAGGGTCATCCGGTGAGATAACTTCTTTTTCTATCTGTATTTTTGTTACCTGCAGTTTTCCGTTTGCTGTAACTTTAACCATTCCTCCGCCGGATTCTTCGGTTACAAATTTGTTTTCAAGCTCATTTTGAACCTCCTGCATCTTTTCCTGCATCTTCTGGACCTGCTTAAGCATTCCCGACATTGGGTTAAGCTTCATTGAATTTACTCCGTGTTTAATTTTACACTATATATTGGCAAATATAAGTATCTAAAGGGTAAGTAAAAATGTAAGTAATTTTGTTGAATCAGTATTCTTCTGAATACAGTTGTATGCCCATAACTAAACAGGAACTTTTAAAATCCTGTCAGTAATATCACGGTTGATGGATAAAATAACATTTCTGCCGCGGTAGTTAAAAACCGATGCATTTATCTCCATCAGCATTTCATTCATATCTTTCCTGTTGTGTACGCTTTGGAAGTTATGATAATAACCTTTTTCAACAGTATGTTTGATATTATCTTCATCCTGCGGAATATTCTTCCAAATACTTCTGAGTGATAAGCCAATGAACTCCTCACGGCTGAAGCCGTAGAGATCGCAGGCTCTTCTGTTCACTTCAATGACTTTTTCATCTTCGGGTGAAAAAATAACAATTGCATCATGAGCCTGTTCAAAAAGCCTGCGGTATTGTTCCGCTGCGCTTTTTAGATTTCCTTCCATTTTCTCAAGCTCGTTTACTTTTGAATAGAGCTTCTGGTTTATCTGGGATATCTCAGCAGTACGTTCTTTCACTATCTGTTCGAGTTCTTCCCGGGTAATTTCCTGGTTTTCCAGGGCAAAAGTATGTGAAGCTTTTTTTAACAGAGAAACAAATGCTATTACAAAGATAATCAGGCTTGCGCCAATTCCCGCTAGAAATGTATAATAAGTAAACTGTGAACTGCTTTCTGTAAGCTCCTTTTTCCTGTCAAGGTTTTTATACTCTTCTTTCTTCATTCTGCCAAGAAGATTCTTAATATCTATATTTATGATCTTTCCTTTATCGAAGATATTTTTATGGAATTTCATGTTTGTACCTTTTTGATCCTGTACTTCCATCCCGTCAAAAAACAACTGGAACCTTTCGTTAACAAGAGGCTTCAGCGCTTCGGCGTTTGCCAGCTGGTTTGCATTATCAAGTGAATTTGAGCGAAGCTGTTTAAGCAGTGAATCCGCTAAGATCTTATTATTCCCGATATCTGTCATAAATTGCTTATCATTTGTAAGGAAGTAACCGCGGCGGGCTGTTTCAGATTCATTTACAACGGAATATATATTATCCATAAACGCAGTCCGCTGAAAAGTTTCTGTAATAAAATCATGATCATTGTTTTGATCCTGAATATTCAGATATGTTAAGAAAGATACTGATATCAATACTACGGTACCTAAAATGAATAAAAGGGTTAAAGACTGTTTATTTAAAATTGATTTGTTCATTTAGCCGGTTATCTTAAATAAAGTGTCACTGTTAATTTTTATATTTTCTTCAGCATAGTATGCTTCGCCATATGCAGCACCTATCCGGAAACCATAAAATTTTGATCTTGCTTCAATGTAATCCATGAATGCTTTTGAGCTTATAAATGTTTCTGTTCCTTTTTTTGATCCGGGGCTCCCGGAAAAGAACTGTGTAGAAAAGCATTTTACTGCTTCCATTTTTGTTTTAAATGTATCAGAAATATCAAAAATAATATTAGGCTCAAATGAATACGTCTGCATATAATAAATATTCCGTTTAGCACGGTATGCCTTCAGACCGGGAGTTTTAATTTTTTCCAGTCCTGAATAAAACGCAGCTTCTTTAATTAAATAATGAGTATTATAATGGTCTGGGTGTCTATCGTAATAATGCGGGTAAAATATGACCTTTGGCCTGTATTTCCGAATAACCTTGATAATTTTGAGCCTGTTAGCAGGGTTGTTTACGATATTACCGTCACGAATTCCGAGATTTTCCCTCGTATCAATACCAAGTATTACCGAAGCGTTACGGGCTTCAAGATTCCTTTGTTTTACTGACCCCCGGGTACCAAGCTCACCCCGGGTCAGATCAATAATTCCGGTTTTTTTACCTGCATTTACCAATGCAGCTATAGTTCCGCCGCAGCATAATTCAGCATCATCCGGATGTGCGGCAAAAACTATTACATCCAGTTCTTTTTTGAACTTCAATATAAACCCCCGTACTAATTTAATAAATATAAATATTATCTAAAAGGTTAATATATAATAAAAATAGTGCTTTAATTTGAAACGTTTTAGAGGTATTTTTGGTTAACATGTAGTAAAATAGATAAATTGTTTTTATCTAAAAGTAATATTAAATTGCTAAATCAATTAAAAAAATGCTAAAAATGAAAAAATTATTTATAGCTTTATTATTTTTCCCTGCAATTCTGTTGGCTCAATCCGGTCCTAAAATTGAAATTGTTGGCGGTGATAATATTAATACAGGTAATCACAAAAGAGGGCAGGAGCTTACCTATGATATTACTTTTAAAAACGTTGGAGACCAGGACCTTGTAATAACAGGAGTGCAGACTTCATGCGGATGCTCCAGTGCACTAGCCGGAAGTGATGCTGTAAAACCGGGCGAAACCGGTACTATTAAATTTACCTTTAACGGTCAGGGAATGGGTTCTGTAACTAAAGTTGTAATGATAAGTTCTAACGAAAACGGAAGCTCAACCAAAAATGTTCAGATGACTATGAATATGGTTGATCCTGTTACTTTAAATCCCGGATCTATAATTACAGAAGGAAAAGTGGGTGATGAACTTACCCAAAAGGCTTCTATTCTTAATACAATGGATAAAGAAATTGATATTACCGAAATTACTTCGAATACGCCGGTAATAAAAATTACTTCCGATAAAATGATATTAATGGGAGGTGACTCAGCTAACCTGGAAATATCAATAAAAATTTATGAAGAGTCCGCAATTAACGCCGCAATTATAATCAAGACCACTGAAGGTGAATTCCAGATCCCCGTGTTGGTTGATGTAAAAAATAATTAATAATTTAAACTGATTTTTATATATTGAACAAAAAAGCCTTATTGCAGATTACGGGAATTTTAGTTATTACATTACTGACGGGTATTTTTTTTAATTTATCCAATCCCAACAGAATACAGTTTATTGCAAATGAGAAAATTGTGAATTTTTCTCAAAGCGATAGCCTGCTTAATGCACTCAGGATACAGGATTCAATATTAAAGGCAGCAGATTCACTTATGAATTCTTCCAATAAACGTGAAGATTCTTTAAAGCTTGCAATGGATAAACATATCCAGGACTCAATTTTAGCTGCAAATAAAACAGATTCTTTAAAACGGATACACGATTCATTAAAAACTATAAATCAGAAAAAAGAAGATTCAATTAAAAATGCTCAGAACCAGGTACAGGATTTTGTAAAACCCATTGATATAAAGATCGATTTTGCAAAAGCATTGTTCGATAAAAAATACCGGTTCATTGATGCAAGGGATCTTTCAGATTTCGGAGCAGGTCACATTCAGGGCGCAATGAATATACCGTTCCATGAAATTGAAAAATATAAAGATAGATTAAATGATCTGCCCAAAGACCAGGTTTATGTAACATACTGCTCTTCCGCCTGTGATGTCAGTATTGATCTGGCATATTACATGGCAAAACTTGGATTCAAAAAAGTATATGTTTTCCATGGCGGATGGGATGAATGGAAAGCAGCAGGGTTTCCGGCAAATTAAGAGATCATGAAAAAATTATTCGAAAATAAATATATCGTAATTGCTGCAAGGACTGTACTTGGTGCTGTGTTTATGTATGCAAGTTTTGATAAGATGGCTAACCCAGAAGCATTTGCCAATATTGTTGATAATTACCATTTGCTTCCGTACCAGCTTGTAAACGCACTTGCAATTTTTCTGCCGTGGCTGGAATTTATCACAGGACTCTTTTTAATCACAGGCAAATGGGTGAAAGCTTCGCTGCTTATTTATAATGTATTGCTTGTTGTTTTTATTATTGCGCTCTCTCAAGCGCTTATTCGCGGACTTGATATATCATGCGGATGCTTCAGTGTTAATCCTTCAACTACTTCAGAGGTTTGGCTGAGAATAATTGAAGATATCATACTGTTGTTTTTCAGCTTTATGTTATATAAATATTCAAAAGATGAAATAAATGTATCAAACGAAAAAGAAATTGAAAATAAATATTTTATAAATCAAACAAATTAAACTATGAACACAGGAAAAACAGGGAAGATCTTATTTTTGGTCTTTGGAGTATTGCTTGTAGGTGCGTTTTCAGCATTTCTTGTAAACAAGAATTTGCATGACCCCAAAACACATCCGCCGGTAATATCTTTTAAAGAAGAAAAAATTAACTTTGGTGATGTTCCTCAGGGTCCGCAGGTTAATGGTGAGTTTGAATTTACCAATACCGGGCAAAGTGTACTTGTGATCAAAAAGATCCAGCCGGCATGCGGCTGCACCGGAGTTGTAGCGGATGAAAAGAAAGAATATCAGCCGGGTGAAACAGGAAAGATCAAATTTACATTTAATACTGAAGGCAGAAGCGGTGTGAACGAAAAAACGATCACAATAGAAACTAACCACCCGGTTCAGCCTACAAAAGTAGTATCTTTCAGCGCAAATATTATTGTGCCGCCGGCAAAATAATATGATGAAAATAGGTTTTTTACAGTTTAAGCCTGTACTTTGTAAACCTGATGAAAATATTGATAAGATCAGGGAAATTATCTTAAACTGTAAAACAGATCACGATCTTTTAGTATTGCCCGAGCTTGCAAACTCGGGCTATTTATTTTCCTCCCGTGATGAAGCTATTTCAGCTTCAGAAATAATACCCGGCGGAAAGTTTTGCCGTGCCCTTTCTGAAATTTCAAAAGAAAAAAATTCTTATATAATATCAGGTATTTGCGAAAAAGCTGGGGATAGACTTTATAATTCCGCTGTCATGGTTTCTCCAAACGGGGAAACTGAAACATACCGTAAAACCCATCTTTTCTTCGATGAAAAAATTTGGTTCACAGCAGGTGATACAGGGCTTAATGTTTTTGAAATTTCAGGAAATTTCGGGAAAGTAAAGGTCGGTATGATGATATGCTTCGACTGGATATTTCCTGAATCAGCAAGAACGCTGGCATTAAAAGGCGCACAGATTATAGCACATCCTTCAAACCTGGTGCTCAGTTATTGCCAGCAGGCGATGTTTACACGTGCGGTTGAAAACCGCGTTTTCACAGTTACCGCTAACAGAACAGGAACCGAAATTAATGGAGATAAAGAGCTTTATTTTACGGGTAAAAGTGTTATAGTGGATACCAAAGGTAACTACCTTTGTACCGCAGGAGAAGATAATGAGTGCATTTTGACCGCTGAGATCGATCCGGAAGATGCATTGGATAAAAATGTAACATCTAAAAACAACATTTTTGAAGACAGAAGAACTGAGTTTTACAGGTAATCCGCAGAACTGTTAATTCCTGCGCCAGTCTACAAACATACCTTCTTTAATATTATTCCTATCTGAAAACCCTCCGTTAACTTCTACTACATATATTGAAGGATTCATCGAAGGAAGGCTTTTTTCCGAATACGGAACAGCGTTGCGGTGTATTTTAACAATTTGCTTTTTTGAATTTATGAACATTATATCCAGTGGAATTAAAGTATTTTTCATATAGAAACTCTGGTATTCTTCATTAGGGAATAAAAACAGCATTCCCTGATCTTCCTGCATGTTTTCCCTGAACATCAGTCCTAAATGACGGGTCTCTTCAGTTTCGGCAATTTCTACGTCAATTTTCTTAAGCAGTTTTTTAGCTGAGTCCTGAAAGTATACTTCGCCCTGTTTCTTGAATTGTATCTTTGAAGCATCTTTGTTATTAACTGTATCTACTTTAATATCATCGGGCTGTTTTTGGCAGGAGTTTATAATCACTGCAGCAATTAAAATTAAGAATATTTTGAGTTTCATTTTCTGATAGTTTTGGATTTATATTTACTGATTAATTCTGTTAAGCCGTACATGGCTATTGGCAGCATAATAATTGACATTTGGATCTGATATCTGGGTATGTTAAAGAATACTACTGTCAATAATGTTGAGAATATTAAATAAAAATATACCGGGCTTAACTGTTTCAATTTGGATTTTTGCCTGAATATAAAATATGTACCGGTTAAAAAAAACAACAAAGTCGGTATCCATACAAATAGATAAACAGGCTCTTTAGCACTATCCCGGTAAGCATCTATGATCCATAAGGAATATACTTTCTTAACGGATTCCCGTACTTCAGCTATTGGATGTGAAGTAATATACTTAACTGCAAGATCAAGAGCCATTTGTGATTGATTGATCTCGAAATTAACATCCTCATTTATCATTGCTAATTTTTCTTTATAAACCAGTGTTGAAGCATCATCTCCATGTCCGAAATAGAAATTATAGCCAAAACTTGAAGTTACCGGTATGAATTTACCGAACGTATTAAAATTTCTTATAGTCCAGGGAGATATAATTAATACGGAAAAAAGCACTACAAGAAATGCATACGAGAACTTCTTTTTGAACATAAACAATGCCGAAATGGCTAATATAAAAAAAACTGATTCAGCCCTGAAATATAAAAATAACCCGAGCACAAAAGATATATATATCACATATTTAAAAACATCATTTTTTATGATCTTGCTTCCGGATCCTGTATATATAATTTTATCAAGCAGCAGAAATACCAACAACAGCAGGAACTGGTATATAATTATTGAATTAAAACTTATTGAAGAGTATATGAGTATAGGAGAAAATGTAATATAAATTATTGTAAAAACCGCGGTGCTCTTATTGAATAGTCTTTTGGCATAATAATAAGAAATTACTGCAGTAATTGCGCTTAATACTGCATTGATAAAAAGTATAACAACGTAACCTGCGGAATTATCGCCGAAAATACTGAATATAAAGTAATATATAAACGGTAAACCCGGTGGCATAAAGGCTGATGGCACATTGTGAGTTAATGCAAGGAATGTGAACCCTTCACCATTAAGCAGGTTTCTTGCGATCATCCCAAACTCCCACATTTGGGGGTTATTTAGATCAACAAATAAGAAAATCGCTGATATTCTTATTATCAGTGCTGCCAGGGCTGTAGTTAAAACGAAAATATTTTCAGATGACCTAGCTATCAAGCCTGTTTATTTCATCCCTTAATTCAGCAGCGCGTTCAAACTCAAGATCCTTGGCAGCTTCTACCATCTGCTTGCGAAGCTGGTTTATAAGGTCGCGGCGTTCAGCGGGGTTATTGCGCTCCAGTGCAGGATCTGTAAGTATCGAAAGACTCGTTTTATGCTGGTCCTTCTTAGCTTTATTCTTTCGCTGTTCATTCCTGCCCTTTGAATCAGCAATTACAGTTGAGCTCATAATTTCTTCAAGGGTTTTTAATACAGTCTTTGGATTGATATTATGTTTTTTATTATAATCTTCCTGTATCTTTCTTCTTCTGGCAGTCTCTTTGATAACCTTATCCATTGAATTGGTAACCTTATCAGCATATAATATTACCAGTCCGTTCACATTTCTTGCTGTTCTGCCTGCTGTTTGCATTAACGATTTCTCGCTTCGCAGGAACCCTTCCTTATCGGCATCAATTATCGCTACCAGCGATACTTCAGGCAGGTCAAGTCCCTCGCGCAGCAGGTTAACTCCAACAAGCACATCAAAATTGCCTAACCTGAGGTCGCGAAGTATATCAACCCTGTCAAGTGCGTCAATTTCCGAATGCATATACCTCACCTTAATGCCTATTCCTATCAAATAATCAGTTAGATCTTCGCTCATGCGTTTTGTCAGGGTTGTGACAAGCACTCTCTCATTCTTCTTTGCGCGCTCACGGATCTCGTGTATCAGGTCATCTATCTGAGTTTTTGTAGGCCTTACTTCTATTGCCGGGTCAAGAAGCCCGGTAGGGCGGATTATCTGCTCAACATAAACGCCGCCGCTCTTTTTAAGCTCGTATTCAGAAGGTGTTGCGCTAACATATATTACCTGGTTCTGCATTGATTCCCATTCAGCAAACTTCATCGGGCGGTTATCCAGTGCCGAAGGCAGCCTGAAACCGTAATCTATCAGTGTTTGTTTTCTTACTCTGTCACCCTGGTACATTCCGTTTACCTGGGGAACTGTAACATGTGATTCATCTACTATCAGAAGATAATCTTTGGGAAAATAATCAAACAGGCATGAAGGTCTGGAGCCAGGTTCTCTTTGAGCCATGTAACGGGAATAATTTTCAATACCCGTGCAGTAACCAACTTCCTGTATCATTTCAAGGTCAAAGTTCGTTCTTTGCTCAAGCCTTTGAGCTTCAACAAGCTTGCCTTCGTTCTGAAGTTCAGCTATTCTGGAATTCAGTTCCCTGCGGATATCAAGTATTGCCTTTTCCTGTCTTTCAGGTGATGTGACAAAATACTTTGCGGGGTATATTGCAGCTTTTTCATCTGTGCCGATAATTTCCCCTGAAGTCTTATCAAAATACATTATGCCTTCAATTTCATCATCAAACAGCTCAATTCTAATTGCAGTATCATCTTCATATGCCGGTATGATATCAATAACATCGCCGCGCACACGAAATGCCCCGCGCTTGAATTCAAAATCATTCCTTACGTAATGTATATCAATAAGCTTATTCAGCAGTTCCTTGCGTGCTATTTTTTCTCCGCGGTTTAACACTAGCACCTGGTCAGCGTACTCCTGAGGTGCGCCAATTCCGTAAATACATGAAACCGATGCAATGATGATCACGTCTTCTCTGCCTTCAAGCAGGGCAGTGGTTGCGCGCAGTCTGAGCCTGTCAATTTCATCATTGATGGCAAGATCCTTTGCTATGTATGTATCTGATGAAGGAATGTATGATTCCGGCTGATAATAATCATAATAACTGATGAAAAACTCAACCTTATTTTTTGGGAAGAACTTTTTGAATTCACCGTAAAGCTGAGCCGCAAGGGTTTTATTATGTGACATTATGAGCGTAGGTTTCCCGATGTTCTTTATAACATTGGAAATTGTATATGTTTTACCTGAACCTGTGACCCCAAGCAGTGTCTGGTACTTATCACCCCTGGTTACGCCTTCGGTAAGCTCATTAATTGCTTTTGGCTGGTCACCTGATGGTTTGTATTCTGATTCTAAATGAAATTTTGCCAATTTGTATCTTTCAGTTAAGAAGGGTTATTTAAAATTTACTTCCTCGAAAATCCGGCCAGTGTAATGCATATATCATCCTGGGCCGCGCGCATTTCTGATGCATTTCCGCCAAAACCGTTCATCACTATATAAAACATCAGCACTTCACTGTCTTTATCTATTACGTAACCCGAAAGCGCACTTACGCTGTTAATTGTTCCCGTTTTCGCATAGACATTGCCTTCTGCTTCAGTACCAATCATCCTGTTCCTAAGCGTGCCATCTTTACCCGCAATTGAAAGTGAATTCATAAAATAATCGAACAGGAACCTGTCATCATACATGTACTTAAGCATCTTAATATACATTTCTGCGTTAACTTTATTAAAACGGGTTAACCCTGAGCCTTCCAGAATTTCATATGAATACCTGTCTACACCAAGCTCGGTTAAAAATGAATTTATAACTTCCTGGGCATCTTCAAGCGAAGCAGGCTGTTTTTTATATTTTGCCCCTAAAAGCTTGAAAATAGTAATTGCGGAGTGATTATCACTTTCCTTCAGCATATACGATAATACATCGTAAATTGAATGGCTTATCTGAACTATTTCCTTTGCACCGCCGGGGGTTGTGCCTGCAATGACTGTACCCTGTACGCTTATTCCAAGTGATGTAAGATCGCTTGAAAGCAGGTTACCTGTACTCATAGCCCCGTAGGTCTTATCAAGGCATAGCCCTGAAACATACGGCCAGTAGCTGGGTCCGGTATCACCTTTATACACACCTGAGAGGGTTTTATATACATTATCAAAATATGAATCATCGGCTACTATGTTGCCTGTTATCTGTTTTATTCCGGCTTTATTTATCTCATCCGCCAGTGTTTGTATATCGCCTGAATTCAGATCAGGGTCCCCGTAACCTTTAATGTACAGATTCCCGTCAATCGAGCCGTCCTTTATGTTATTATCATCTGTATAAATAATTGTGGGTATCTGGTAATTTGCCCCAAGTTTTGCATAAGCCGTTACGCCTACAACAATTTTGGTAATAGATGCAGGTATCATTCCTATTTCAGGGTCAAGTTCATACATTAACTTGTTAAAATCTGCATGTACAACCTTGCACGAGACTTTTATTCCCGCATTTTTAAGAGGCAGGCAAATTGAATCTAGCCTGCCTTGAAGCTCATCAATTTTTTCCTGCGGTATCTTTTGTGAATATGTAAACTGAAATATAAAAAGTACAGCAAATATTAAAGCTGCTTTTAAAAGTGATGTATTTTTATTCGTCATATTCAACTTAAAAATTTACTGATTTATTTAATTGTTTTTTTCGCTTCATTCCATATTGCATCCATTTCAGCCAGGTCTGATTCTGTTACTTTCTTACCCCGTGTATCAAGCTCCGCTTCAATATAGTTAAAGCGCTTTATGAATTTTTCAATTGTCAGCCTGAGCGCGTTTTCTGGGTTTATTTCAAAAAACCTTGCATAGTTAACTATCGCAAAGAGAATATCACCCAGTTCCTTTTCAAGTTTAACTCTGTCATCATCATTAAGTTTCCCTTCGGTGTTCTTCTTCGCTTCGGCTTCCTGTTTGAACTCCTGCAGTTCTTCGTCTATCTTCTTGAAAGCGTCAACGCTGTTATCCCAGTCAAATCCTACTTTTGCAGATTTCTCCTGGATTCTGTATGCTCTGGTTAATGAAGGCAGATTTTTTGGCACACCTTCAAGAACTGATTTCCTTCCGGCTTCGTTCAGCTTTATATGTTCCCAGTTCTTCAGTACTTCCTTTGTGCCGCTTACTTCGGTATCGCCAAAAACATGCGGGTGGCGTGTTATCATTTTGTGGTTGATGGCGTTTATTACATCCTTCAGGTCAAAATGCCCGTCGCCTTCGGCTATAATGGCATTGAAAGCTACATGAAGAAGCAGGTCACCCAGCTCCTTTTTCAGCTCATCATAGTTTCTTTCGTCAATTGCCTCTAATGTTTCGTAGGTTTCTTCTAACAGCAGGTGGCGAATGGAATCATGGGTCTGTTCTTTATCCCATGGACACTCATTGCGGAGCCGTTTCATTATTGTTACAAATTCATCAAATTCTTTTACGGGATTTTCGGGTTTAAGCTTGTGCAATTTACTTATTTCTTAATGTTATAAACGCAAAAATAGCCATTTATGATGCTTAATAAAAGTCTATTTGCGGGTTAAATGACCGGGTATAACCATTTTTGTATTTGGGATTAAGTTGGAAAACACAAGTATTTGAGAAAACCCAATAATAATTGAAATAAAGAAACGTACCGCAAACTTCTGTTCATGCCACATCTCCTTTTTAGGAGAAGGGCAGGTCCAAAGGACTCCTTCGGAGTGGGTGAGGTCATAAAAAAAGCCCGGCATGCCGGGCTTTTGAAAAAATTTATGGTTTTCTAGTTAAGTCTTCTTAAAAATGACTGATCAACACCTGCAGAAGTATAGACAGTCAAATTTACAGGACGTAATTTAACCCTTACCATTCCACTTGGATTGGTAGTTGGATCGGCATCTCCAATATAGTAATCTACGTAAACTGTACCGATTGGCAGTCCGGAAATTGAAATTACTGCAGCAATTTCTGATCTGTAACAGTTAATACCAACATTTCCCCAGCCTGCAGTATTAAAAGTCGTATCCGCAGCAATTTTCCCTGTGATATTTGCTTTGGCAGTTATAGAGCCTATTACAATATCAACATCACTTGCAATTGTAAATGCTGTGCCTTGAGAAACGTTAAAATCTGCTACTAAATCCCATGAAGCTGGAATTGTTGGTGAAATTAATTGCAGCATTCCATATTGATAGAATTTTCCTCCATCATATCTTACGTAAAATGTATCGGTTCCCAGTGAACTATTTGCAACTGTATCTCTAGTCTCGGTCAGAATCTGAAAAGCATTTGATTGCCCAAAATAAGTACCCTGCGATAAATAAGTATTATAACTTTTTAATCTGGTTTGGGTAAAACCGCCGGAAGTAGGTAAACTATCTACATTAAAAGCATAAATAGCACCAACCTGCATGTTCAGTGTCGGTACCGTTCCGCCGCCGTTATTGTTGCCGGTTGTTGTATCATCGCCGCAGCCCCAAACATAAACCATAGCTGCAGTTAACAGAATAATTGAGAAAAATTTTAGTTTATTCATATTGTTATAATTAATTGATAATGATTTTATAAAATAATTTTTGTTGTTAGCGCTACAGAAAACCTTTTATCTTCTATCAGCTGATTGATGCCGTAAGTACCAACATCAAACGTAAAATTTTTCAGTTTAAGTCCCGCACCAAGAGAAATATAATACGCACCGGGGCCGCCGGCGGAAAATCCCGTTCTAACCGGCAGGTAGGGAAGAGGGAAGTATTCCGCTCCGAAACAGTATATCACGTCAGAAGTATTACCGGGCAGGTCATTGGTACCTTTTACCCAGTTGAACTCTATCATGAATTTATCATTCGGCTTAAACATTATTCCCGCGCGGTATTTTGTGGGCATATCTGATGAAAAAGTTGAAACGGTATCCTGCGTCTGATAACCGCCCAGGTCATCCACCATCCTGTTGTAGGTGGGGTCAGATGAATTCACAAAAAAATTGTAGTATGCAAACGCATTGGTATCGTTATTTGTGATGGTGTTATAGTTCCATGTAATTTTCCCTAGGTCAGTTACACTTGCCGCTATTTTCCAGTCATTGCCAAGCTGCATTGATACCCCGAAATCTACACTGTAACCGGTTCCGGCGGGTTTCGGGAATAAGTTAAAGTGTGTTTCTGCACCTGAGTTGTAATCTGTAAAATAGTCTGTTAAAGCTGATTGTGTGTGGAAATCCTGTTTGCCTTTAATGCTGTCTACATGGTTCGCACCGTTTATATTTTGAATGCCCCATGTGCTTATATCAAGCTTTGATTCATAAGTAGTTACATTACCAAATCCGTGTACCAGGCCGCCTGAAACCCCGACAGAAAAACTTCTGATAGTACCTTTTTTAAAATTCCATTGCTTTGCGTAGCCGATATTATATTTTCTTATCCACCATGCAATGGCTTCTGATTGTTTCATTTTTACATCGGTTATATTGTAGCTTCCGTTCGTATTGAAGTTAAACCCAAATGTCAATGGCAGGTATTCATCCCTGCTGTTTACTTCTGTATTAAGTCCAACCCTGTCAGTAATTGTGAAGTTTACCGCTCCGAATTTATTTTTGTAATTTACCGAAAGCCAGTTCAGCTCAAAATCATAATTAACATCGGTTTTATCAGCAGGTAATATTGTATTTCGGAATCTGAATACTTCTTCGATATTTGTGAAAAGGTTTGCAAACCTGTTCCTGTCAATTGATAGATAAGAAAGATAATTATTATAAAATTCTATTGATGAGTCACTGCCGTATCCCCCTCCTCCGGAAAAGACAGTAAATTCCCAATGCGGGTCAAATATCTTTTTTTTCTTCTTCATCACATTTTTGTTCTTTGTGAGAGGAAGGGAATAATCAAAATTCGCAGGATTAATTCCGAAAGCGTCATTTCCAACTGATGAAACCAGGTTAGAAAAACCCATTGATGTTGATCTTCCTCCGGACCTATCGCCGGAAAACGTTATAACTGCTGAGATTGTTAAAAATAAAATTACTGAGAAGGACTTTATCTTCAATGGTTATTTTTTAGTTTTCAATATGTTAACATAATGAAATATGTAGAAATATTCAATTTTTTAATATAACCTAAAATAGTGAGGGAAATTTAAGCTTAAAATGAATAAATCTGCAAAAATTTATGAATAATAACTGAATTTTCAAATTTTTATATTTGCTGAATTAAATTTGAGAAAAACTACATATTTTGCAGGAATTTAATCCGGAAGAACACAACGAAAATCAAAGACCGGCAGGAAGCTTTCTAAAAGGGCTGAATCCATTTGCATATGTAATTGTCGTATTAGCAATTATATTTTTCCTGTACCAGTTCATTGGCGGAGCACTTGCCTTAGCGGCCGGTGATATGAGCCTTGATAATCCCAATGTTAAAATTACCCGGATAATTCTCGCATTCGGGCAGTTCATGTTCATTCTTGCACCTGCAATTTTCTTCGCCAGGCTGCAAACATCTGACCTGAAGGAAATATTCAGGCTGAATAAACCCAAACCGGTTCTTCTTATCCTTGCTGTTTTGGGAATTGTGATGATACAGCCTTTTCTTCAGGGGTATATGTATTTCCAGGATCAGCTTATCAATTCAATCCCTTTTTTAAATGACGGGTTAAAACCGCTGCGTGACCTTTTTAATACATTTGAACAAAGCACTATGAAAATTGTTCAGGCACACAGCTGGTTTGAGTTTTCTGTTGTAGTATTTGTAATTTGTATTACACCGGCTATTTGTGAAGAAGCGCTTTTCCGCGGATTTGCAATGAGCAATCTCAGGAAAGTATATAAACCATTTCTTACAATTCTAACCACCGGATTCCTGTTTGCTGCATATCATTTTCAGCCATTTAACATTGTACCTTTGCTGATACTCGGATTCTACCTGGGGTTTATAGTTTATTTTTCCAACTCACTTTATATCGGGATCCTTGCACACTTCCTGAACAATTTTTTTGCTTCTTATTATATGTTTGTATACGGCAAAACAGATTTCGAAACGCCTAAGCTTGCCGGAGATGAGCTTACAGATACTATTATTGCGCTCATCCTTTCAGTGCTCATTTTTTCAAGCATAATGATCCTTTTTTACCGGCTGCGTGTTAAACCTGTTCCGGCTGCCGTTATAACAGAAAGCAGTGAAGTGAATGAATAACACAGTTGTAAGGGTCATAGTTGGCGTTATAGGAATACCGCTGATAATTATTTCCGCAATGCTTGGCAATGAAATATTCCTCGCGTTTTGTGTGATAATGGCATTTTTCTGTATGAATGAATTTTACAACCTTTTCGAAAAACCGCATCATCCACCGGGCGAGCTCACAAAATGGTTCGGGGGAATATCAGTTCATAAGACTGTTTTTCTGCTGATAAGTTCGCTTGTTGTAGTATGCTTCTATTACGAGCATTTCAACTATGCTTTAATACTGTATTTCCTCATGTTCATTTTCCTGATAGTTTCAGAAGTGTTCAAGGAAGAAAAGCACTTTGAAGCCGTTGGTACATGGCTGCTTTCTGTTGTGTATATTTCTACTCCTTTTGGGCTGCTTAGCCTGATGGATAGTTCCAGAATGCTTGCATTCAACGGAGCAAACTATGCTATAATCTGCCTTGTTCTTGTTTGGGTCAGCGATACATTCGCTTTTTTTGGCGGAAAACTCTTCGGTAAACATAAGCTTGCCGAACGCATCAGCCCCAAAAAAACATGGGAAGGCTCAATTATCGGGTTTACTTTCACATTGCTCTCAGGTATCGTGATATGGATGTTCATCTATCCTGAATTCAGCGTGTGGCACTGGTTATGGGTAACATTGATAATCGGTTTTTTTGCGCAAATAGGCGACCTGTTTGAATCAAACCTGAAACGAAGCGTTAAGGTAAAGGATTCATCAAATCTTATTCCCGGTCACGGCGGTGCTTTAGACAGGTTTGACAGCATCCTTTTTGCAGTACCCGCATTGTATATTTTCCTGTACCTTAAAAGTACAATGTAAGCTTTGTAACAGATTCCCTTTTCAATTTTAATAATCCTTATAAATCACTAAATTTGTAAATAAATCACAATAAAAATTGCATTTACTACTCAGGAATTGCCACGTAATTTCACCTGCTGAAAACATTAACGGCAGGTTCGATATTCTGATTGTTAACGGTGTAATAAACCGTATGGGTGTTGTTTGGCAGCACGTTAGAGAGGTTATACAATATGACCTTGCCGGAAAAATTATTGTACCCGGATTTTTTGATATGCATGTTCATTTCCGTGAACCCGGTCAGGAATATAAGGAAGATATTCATACCGGCTCGCTTGCAGCCGCTCATGGCGGATTTACAGGCGTAATGACAATGCCCAATACCAATCCGCCTGTTGATGACCGTGATGTAATTGAAGCCAATGCAATACGGGCAGCAAGGAACATTGTTGACGTATACCAATCTGCCTGCGCCACTGCCGGCAGAAAAGGTGAGAAACTGGCAGATATTGAATCCCTTATTAATGCCGGTGCTTTGGCAATTACTGATGACGGCAGCCCGATTGCTGATGATGAAATAATGAGGGAGGTTCTCCGCAGAACTGCACCTTTTGGCAAACCGGTTGTTCAGCATTGCGAAATTATGAGCATAACTGACGGCGGTATAATGAATGAAGGCGAAGTATCAAAACAGCTTGGTGTAAAGGGAATTAAAAATGCATCAGAGTATGAAATAATTGCCCGTGATATTAAGCTTACAAAAGAAACAGTAGGCTCGCATTACCATATACAGCACATAAGTACACGCGAAGCGGTTGAAATGGTCCGCAAAGCAAAGGCAGATAAAGCCAATGTAACCGCAGAAGCATGCCCGCATCATTTTATATTAAATGATGAAGCATTATTGAAGTATGGTACAAATGCCAAAATGAATCCGCCTTTGAGAACCCGGCAGGATGTGGATGCAGTAATAGAGGGTCTAAGGGACGGCACAATTGAAGTAATATGCACTGACCATGCGCCGCATGCTGCGCATGAAAAAGCCATGCCTCTTGATAAAGCCCCGTTTGGTATTGTTGGTCTTGAAACAGCTATAGGATTGACCTACACATACCTTGTTGATAAAGGAATAATCACACTTGAAGAAATGATAAATAAAATGTCGGTCAACCCGCGCAGGCTGCTTGGTTTAAATGATATCAGCATTTCAGAAGGCTCGCAGGCAAACCTGACTATACTTGATGTAAATAAACAGTGGAAAGTAAACGCATCTGAGTTTCATTCAAAAAGTAAAAATACACCTTTTGACGGATGGGAATTAAAGTGCAAACCAATCGGGGTTGTGAATAATCAGCAGCATTTAATTAATATATAGAACTGATGGCAAAGCTTAAAGTTAAAGGCACCGATGAAACAATTGAAGTGAAGAATGTATACTGCATCGGGAAGAATTACCCGGATCATATCAAGGAAATGAATATTCCCGGGCTTGATAATTCCATACCCAAAACACCTGTTATATTTCTTAAGCCATCCACTGCGATCGAAACCTTTAACAACACTGTATCCATTCCTCTGGTGAACGGCGAAGCGATTTCCAATGACCTGCAGAATGAAGTTGAGCTGGTTATTGTGGTTGGCAAAGATGGTGATAATATTCCCGAAGAAAATGCTATGGAACATATTTACGGTTATGCAACTGGAATTGATTTCACTCTTCGCGATATACAAACCGAGATGAAAAAACAGGGCAAGCCCTGGGCTGTTGCCAAAGGTTTCAAAACCTCCTCGCCTGTATCAGAAATAGTAAGTGACGGGAATATTAAAAATCCGCAGTCACTGGATATTAAGCTTGCTGTAAATGGTGAATTAAAGCAATCCGGCAATACTTCACAAATGATATTCAGTTTAAAATATATTATTCATTACCTTTCATCAGTATTTGGTATCAGAAGGGGTGATCTGATCTTTACAGGTACACCTGCCGGCGTTTGCAGACTGGTAAAAGGTGATAAAGTTTCCGCAGAAATTCAGGATATTGGCAGACTGGAAGTTAAGATAGGGTAATGGAAAGATACTTAAAACATATCTTTGGTTTTGCTGCAGGTCTTATATGCATGGTTATTTATATAATTACCCTTTATCCTTCGGTTGGATTTATGGATAGCGGTGAGCTTGCTGCTGCTGCTTATACCTTCGGGGTTCCGCACCCAACCGGTTACCCGCTATTTCTTCTCACAGGATTTATTGTAACACATCTGCCTTTGCCGGGAAGTGTTATCTACAGGCTGAATTTGCTGAGTGCAATAGAAGCAGCAGCTGCAGTTGTTATTACTTATTATTCAGCCCTGATAATTACAAAGTATGTTATCCATAAGTTGCTGAACGCACCGCAAAAGAAACAGGCTGTAAAAAAAGACAGGAAAACCCCTCAGGAAGAAGTTGCCGCAAAAACGAGAAGGGATACAGAAGAATATAATACACCGGCATATATACTTGCCTCGGCGGCGGCAATTTGTACGGGTCTTGCCAGAACGTTCTGGCTTGATGCTGTCCAGGTGGAAGTTTATGCTTTGCATTCAGTTTTTATCAGTCTTATAGTTCTTTACTTGCTTAAGATCCTTGTGAGTTTGAATGAACCGGATAAAAAGAACTGGGCAATATTATTTGTTCTTCTCGGGCTAAGTTTTTCAAATCATCTCACAACAATGTTTCTTCTGCCTGGTTTACTATATGTATTTTATCTGCAGTATAAGGCAGGTAAGGTTTTTGCAAAGAAGGTGATCCCTCTTATTTTGCTGGTTATTCCTGGCCTGCTTTTATATGCAGTGCTTGTAATAGCCTCGGGTGCAGGTCCGTATCTCAACTGGTCCGATCTCCAGAATGTTTCTAACCTCTTCGGGCACCTGCGCGGAGCTGATTACAGTCAGCTTATGTTCTCATCCACTTCAAAGTTCGGCAAAAATGCAGGAGACTTCTTCAGTAATCTGCCGGGCGAGCTTGCTATAATTCCGCTTGTATTTTCTGCTGCGGCATTTTTGCTTTTGTGGAAAACATTCAGGAATTTTGTTATCTTCATACTGATAACTGTTGTTTTCAACCTGCTGTATGCATTCAATTATAATATAGTTGATATCAATACTTATTACCTCCTTGTATTTTTCCTGCTTGGTGTTATTCTGCCTGCTGGAATAATTCACGTTCTTTCCTTCGGAAATCCAGCGGGAATGCTTACAGGAACTGATGAACCTAAAAGATCACTTCCGAAAGTTTTAGCGGTATCTCTGATACTCGTGGTTTTTTCTGCTGCGTATAATTTTAAAGAATGTGATAACAGCGGAAATTATGCCAACGCAGATTTTACCGTTAACGCTGTAAACTCAGTTGAAAATAATGCCGTCATTATATCATATGACTGGGCATACCTGTATTCAGGCTCTCTGTATTACCAGCTTGCAGAAAAATTAAGGCCTGATGTTAAGATCTTTAATATAAAATTTTTGGCTGTTGAGTGGTATCTTAAGACCATCAGCAAATTTTATCCTGAACTGTATGAGGGAATCAGGCCGCAGGCTGAGGAATACCTGAAAGTTTACGGGCAAAGCGATAAAGTAAAAGCACCAAAGCTTGCTGCGCTTGTAAGTGCTTTCATTGAAAAATGTTTTACAGCATACCCTTTATATATTACTGTAGACTTTGTGCTTGCAAAGGAAACCAAGCAGTTTGTCGATAAATATGCTATGAAGCCTGTAGGATTGCTGTATAAAGTTGAATCAAAAGGTAACCTATACGACCCGAATGCAGGTATCAATGCTCTCGATCTTAAATACAGAAAAATAGAACCTAATACTGCCCAGAAGAACCAGCTCCAAAAAATTATTCCGGGGATGTATTTTGAAACCGCATATTATCATTATAATAATAAGAATTTTGAAGTATCTTTAAAATTTTTAGATAAGGCACTTGAAATTGACCGTGATTTCAGGGATGCACTGAACCTGAAAAGGAAGATATCTGAAGTAAATAAATAGCTGAATATAATTGAGCGCTAAAATAATTTCAATTTGCCTCCCAAAAGGAGGAGTAGGTAAAACAGCTACTGCTGTTAATCTGGCAGCTTCACTTGCCGTGGCTGAAAAAAAGACCCTGCTCATTGACGGTGACCCGTTCGGGGCATCGGCAATGTCGCTTGGCTTTACCCCTGAAAAAGTAAAGTCCGGAATCGCAGAAGTTTTTAGCTTTACTCATTCACTTGAGCATGCCACACATAAAACCGAGCTTGAGTACCTGGATTTTGTGCCGTCTAATGTAAATACCATTCAGCGGGATGAGCGCTTTAATAAAATTGCGGAAAACCGTGTTGTTCTTAAAAATGCCTTAAAAGGCGCAGCTGAGCATTATGAGTATATAATTATTGACTGTCCGCCGATAATGCGCGGTATAGTTGCAAACGCTCTTACTGCTTCAACTTCAGTTCTGATGCCGGTAAGGAGCGGCCACTTTTCGCTTGAGGCTATTTCAAAACTTTTTAAGTATATAGAGTATATTAAAGAAATTGCAAATCCCTTGCTGTACGTTGAAGGTATTGTTATGACAATGTATGAATCAAATACAAAGGTGACTGAAATATCAGAGCGTGAATTGAAGTTAAGGTATAATAAATACCTTTTCAAAACATACATCCCAAGGAACCATATGATAACTGAGTCAACTTTTTACGGTAAGCCCGCTATTCTATATAATGTAAATGCAAATGTTTCCATGGCATATCTTGAGCTGGCTTATGAGCTTATTAATAAATACGCACCGCAAGAGGAAATTAAGAAAGGATAATTAATTTTTTTGAAAGAGCTTTCCAAAACATACGAACCCGGTACTATTGAGCACGATATTATTGCTTTCTGGAATAAGAACAAATTCTATTCACCGGCAAAAGATTCAGACAAACCCAAATACTCAATTGTAATTCCGCCGCCTAATGTAACAGGTAACCTGCATATGGGTCATATGCTGAATAATACTATTCAGGATATTTACGCACGATGGAAAAGAATGTCAGGCTTTAACACGCTTTGGCTGCCGGGGGCTGACCATGCGGGAATTTCAACCCAAACAAAGGTTGAAGGAAAACTTCGCGCTGAAGGAATATCAAGGTATGATCTTGGCAGGGAAAAGTTTGTGAAGAAAGTATGGGAGTGGAAAGAGGTATATCACAGTAATATTGTAGAGCAGCTTACGCGCATGGGGGCTTCGGTTGACTGGGACCGTGAACGCTTCACAATGGATGAAGGTCTTTCCGTTGCCGTACGTAAAGTATTTGTTGATCTTTACAAAAAGGGGCTCATATACAAAGGCAAGCGTATTATTAACTGGGATCCCGAACAGCAGACTGCCTTAAGTGATGAAGAAGTTATATATAAAGAAAAAAATGATAAGCTTTATTATGTTAAATATCCGCTTTTAGATGATAATAACAAATATGTTGTAATTGCTACAACCAGACCCGAAACGATGCTTGGTGATACTGCAATTGCGGTTAATCCAAAAGATGAAAGATATACGGAAATTGCCGGTAAAAAAGTTCTGCTGCCTATAGTTGAAAAGGCAATTCAGGTTATTGCCGATGAATACGTTGAAATGGATTTTGGCACGGGTGCGCTTAAAATAACTCCTGCACATGACCCCAATGATTTTGAAATTGGCAAAAAGTATAACCTCGAATTCGTTCAGGTGATTGACCATACCGGCAAAATGAATGAACATGCCGGAAGATATTCAGGGTTAGACAGGTTCGAGGCGCGCAAAAAGATAGTTGAAAAGCTGGAAGAGCTTGGCCTGATGGAAAAGATCGAAGATTATACTCATAATGTCGGATTCAGTGAGCGCGGCGGCGCGCAGGTTGAGCCGTATCTGTCGGATCAATGGTTTGTAAGCATGAAGCCTCTTGCAGAGCCTGCATTAAATGCAGTACGTTCAGGTGAAATTAAATTTCACCCGGAGCGCTGGGTTAAAACCTACGAAAACTGGATGACCAATATACGTGACTGGTGTATTTCACGGCAATTGTGGTGGGGCCACCAGATACCTGTATGGTATAATAAAAATAACGGGGAAATTTACTGTGAAGTGAATCCGCCGGCTGATATAGAGAACTGGGAACAGGACCCCGATGTACTTGATACATGGTTTTCAAGCTGGCTGTGGCCGTTTTCTACAATGGGCTGGCCGGAAGAGACCCCCGACCTGAAGAAATATTTCCCGACTGATTTTCTTTCAACAGCAGCGGATATAATTTTCTTCTGGGTTGCAAGGATGATAATGGCATCACTTGAGTTTACGGGTAAAATTCCGTTTAGTGATGTATATTTCCATAATATTGTTCGCGATGATATCGGTAGAAAAATGTCAAAGTCACTGGGTAACTCACCTGATGTGATAGACGTAATGAATGAATACGGCACCGATGCGCTCAGGTTCACACTTGTATATTTAGCTCCGCAGGGAACAGACATTTTCTTCGCGAAGGATAAATGTGAAATTGGCAGGAACTTTGCCAATAAGCTGTGGAATGCAGCGCGATTCCTTTTGATGAAGAAGGAGCAATCAGCCGGTAACGATAAGCCGTATGAAAAAGATGTGTTTGATCTTTGGATAGAAAGCCGCCTGCACTCAACAATTAAAGTGTACCTGAAAGCATTAAATGAATACAAAATTAATGAAGCTTCCGCTGCGCTGTATGATTTTATATGGGGTGATTTCTGCGACTGGTATATTGAAATACTTAAAATCAAAGCAAATGATAACCCTGCTTCAGGTGAGGCGATATTTGAAAATGCTATAAATATTTTTGAAGATTCCATAAAACTGCTTCATCCTGTTATGCCGTTTATTACGGAAGAGCTTTGGCAGGGGATCAAAGAAAGAAAAGAGAACACAAGTATCACTATTAGCGAAATGCCGGGTTTGAATGAAGCATTTATTAACAATGATGTTGAAAGCAGGATAGCTACAATTCAGCAGCTTATGGCCGCTGCGCGCAACCTGCGCGCGGAAATGGGGCTCTCGCCTTCGGTAAAATGTGATATTACCATCAATTGCGCAAATACTGATGATGCCGATTTCCTGAATGCATCTGCTAATTATATTAAGTCACTTGCAAAAATCGAATCTCTTGAAATTAAGACCGGCGCTGAAGCACCTGCGTATAAATCGGTTACCGCTGTAGTGGGCTTCTACCAGGTTTACCTTAAAATTGAAGGATTGATAGATGTTGAGCAGGAAAAAGCCAAGCTGAACAAAGAAATTGAGCGTACCGAAGGATTTATGGCTTCTGTAAACAAAAAGCTCTCCAATGAAAAATTCGTTAACAACGCTTCCCCCGAAGTTGTTGAAAACGAAAGGAAAAAACTTGAAGACAGCAAACAAAAACTTGAAAAATTAAAAGAACATTATAAACTAATAGTCAGCTGATATTAAAATGAAAAAAATTATTGTAGTGCTTGCATTATTTGTTACCTCAACCATATTATCACAAAGCCTTGTGCTTGATATTTCATATACCAGGATAGAAAACGATAAGAACCGCAGCACAAGGACTGAAACTTTCAGCATAAACGGGTCATCATCGGTTTATTCGC